>NZ_JBVHMR010000055.1:0-36784 GCF_055558375.1 Streptomyces sp. NPDC025793
GCCCGCGGCAGCGGTACCGCGGCCAGGGCCCTCCGCAGTCGGCCGGTATCAACCCTGCCACGGGCGAGGGCGGCGTAGAGCCCGCCATGACCACGGCGGTGTTCGCCGACCAGCGACAGTTCAGCCAGCGACCTCACCGGTCCGTCGCCGCACAGAACGGCGTCAGCCAGCTCGAACAACGCATCCGAACGAGCGGTGAGACAGGAGTAGAACTCGCCCCGGAAGCATGACAGTTCAGCCAAGGGCTCTTGCCGGGCATCGCGATGCAGCAGACTCATCCTCACGGCCTTCGTGCTGGACGTGTGTGTTCCTTGGTCGGAGCACATGTTCAGGCGAAGGCCGCTTTGGTGTACGGCGGTTACCGAACCGAGTGATCAAGTTCGAGGCACCATTCGACGTCGGCCGTTAAAGATCAAGTTAAGGGCTGTCCCGCAACTGATCTTTGGTGTTGCTAGTTCCGAGGCAGTCGGCCCGCTTGCAGCTCGGGTAGCGACAGGTAGCTCTCGTGGGGGAGGCGGGTCCTCCGCGCGGATGACGCACGTCGTCACGGTTCGGAGAATGATCGAACCATGCCAACAATGCGTTCCTCGGACGACACAGTGCGCCCTGTCCCGCGCCAGGCAGTCCGCCTCCACCTGAGCAAATGGCCTGGATGCGCTGCTGCAGCGTGGGGGTTCTTGTTCGCGGTACCCAGCTTCGTCTGGGCGACGGGCGATACCTTCGGCGCGCAGTCGACGGTATCGCCGTCGTTGGTGAAGCTTGCTCGCGATGAAGTGCCATGGTTCCTGACCGTCCTGGTGGTAACTGGCTTCCTGAAGCTCTTCGGGGCACTGGTCGGCATCGGTCTGACGCGACTGCGAGGCTCGCGGATCAGCCGGCTCATGGTGTTCTGCGGCGGTGGCGCGGCGACCCTGCTCACCTGGCATGGCGGCCTCTTCGTCGTCCACGGCGTGCTGGTCGAGGCGGGGGCCGTCTCTGTTGAGCCAGATCTGGCTGGACTGACCGGTTGGTACCTCTACTTGTGGGGGCCGTGGTTCATCGTCGGTGGTCTGGCCTTCGCGGGGGCCACCGCGCAGTACGTCCGCCAACACGATGATCGGCGCAAGATGCGCCTCTACGGCGCCGTGGGCGTACTCGGTGCACTGGTCCTGTCCCTGGCCTCGACGGCTACCGGGATCGGGTGAGAGCTGGAACGTATCTGCTGGTCACGGGTGAGATGATCTCGCAGTGGCCGGTGTGATCACGGCGTCGGAGCCGTCCTGGATAACCCCATTCACAGGGCTCAGCCCGCGCCAGTTTCGCAAACGGTGACCGTGCTGCGGCACGGGGAAGCCGGCAAGGCGCGCCCGGGGCGGCCCTGGGGTCTCTCCGTGGAGGGCCGGCTGCTGCACTTCGCGGCCTACTGGCGGACGAACTTGACGCTGCGCCAGATCGCCCCATTGTTCGGTGTCTCCAAGTCGGCTGCGGACCGCGTCATCAACCACCTCGGCCCACGGCTCGCGCTCCACCCCCGCCGACGGTTCCGGAAGGAAAACTGTGCTCATCGTGGACGGCACCTTGGTGCCCACCCGTGATCACACGGTTGCCGGGCAGTCGAAGAACTACGGCTACTCCGCCAACCACCAGGTCGTCATCGACGCCGACAGCCGTCTCGTCGTCGCCGTCGGCGAGCCAGTCCCTGGCAACCGCAACGACTGTAAGGCGTGGGAGGAATCCGGCGCGAAGGCTGCCGTCGGAAAGGCCATGACGATCGCCGACGGCGGTTATCCAGGTCTTCGAAGTTGAGCGGTGTGCTGGTTCGGGCTCGTTGACACGGCGTCACGCTTCGTGTTGGGTCGGGCGGCTTGGCCCTCGACGGTAATCGGAAGTTGCTGCCGGGGACCTTCGCCTACGGGGTGAGGGTTTCGCTGCTGGTCACGGGTCCTGCCTCGGGGACGGGGAGCCTACAGGGACGGAGGGGGACGGGGGCGGTGGGGTCACAGGGCGAAGCGGGTCTCGGCGAGGCCGTACAGGCGGCGCCAGAACAGCCGGTTGCCCCCTCCACCGGCACCGTCTCCTACCGCGGCAGCCGGCGTTGGAGGACAGCACCAGGATGCGGTCGGCGCGCGCTCGCGCTGGGCGCGGCGACCTTCGGCCGGGTCGTGGTCCTGACGGCCGCATGCTCCAGCTGGCCCAGGTCGACGGCACCGACATCGCCATCACCGACGCCGGGCGGGCCTGCGCCGCGGCTTCTCCGCCGAGGACGCCCGCAGCCAGCTGGAGACCGCCGTCGACTGGGGCCGCTAGGCCGCGGCTTCGGCCGGGTTCTGGCTACTCGGCTGGGTCCTCCGTGACGTGCCGGACCGCCTTCTTCACGGCCTGCTCCAGCTCATAGCGGTTCTCCCCGGACGCCTGGGCGTGTGCTGTGGCAGCTGCCTGCGCGGCCTCGGACGCCTGACGCCAGCGTGCCCACTGGGCGTCGTACTCGTCGCCGGCCAGGCCCGCGGGCTTCGCCCGCTCCTGCTCGGCGGATCGTTCCAGCTTGATCAACTCATCGGGGACCTCTGCCACGGACGGATCCTGGACAGCGCTCCCGGCAGACCGGCTCCCGGGGCTACCGCCCGATCAGGTACACCCCGCCCCCGGTACGAGTGTCCGCTCGCACTCCCAGGCAGGGCATGCGGTGACTCCCCAGTGCGGAGGAGCGGTTCGGCCGCCGCTGGTGGGACCCGTCTGGCCGGCGGGTTTTGTCGTGGATCCGTAACGGCGCCGGGTGGCGCACAACCGGGCGGAAGAACCGCTCCTCTCAATGATCAGCCGGGGCGCCAACCGGGCGCCCCGCATCACAAAGGGGGTGGGTCTCACCCAGCGGGGGAGACCCACGGGAGGGGAAAGTCCATGACCAGGACGAAGAAGACCGGGATGAAGGCACGGGGCGGCCGGGCGGCCGTGATCGGCGCGCTGGGTCTGGCCGCGGTGACGCTGGCCACCGTGCCGGCCTTCGCCAAGGGCGACGTCGCCATCACCGCGCCCCGCACGGCGCACGTCGGCAAGACCTTCACCATCACGGCGCACGGCGACGACGACAGCGCCGGCTACCTGCACCAGCTCTGCCTGGAAGAGCGCATCGGAAAGCAGCCCTGGCACCAGGAGAACTGCACAACTCCTGTCAAGCACGACGCCCGGCTGACCGCACGCGGCTCGGCCGCGCGCCGCGGCGACCCCCTGCAGTTCCGTGCGGTGCTGTACGGCCTGACCAGCAAGCACGACCACCACCCGGTGCGCCTGCACGTCTCCAACGTGGTCACGGTCCACGTCCGCTGACCCACCAGCCCGGCCGCGGACAGTGTGGCCCAGCCACTGCCCGCGGCCGCGTCGTTGAGTGCCCGCAAACCACCGCCCTCAGCCCAGGTCTGCGGTGACGGCGTGTGGGGTCCGGTCGCGCCATGACGAGCCCGCGCCTGCCCCGCACGGCCTGGGAGTACAACCTGTCGGCCGCCGGTGAGCTCACCGCGTGGCACCAGCCGCACACCGAGCAGCCGCAACCGTTCCTCCGGGATGCCAGGCCTGTCCCGCGGACACACTGGGCAGTGTCGAGCGCGAGCAGCTGTTCGCCGCGTACGGCACGCCTCGGTGGACCGCCGTACAGACGGCTGCGCAAGGGGTGTCGAGCACCATGTCGAGGACGCTGCCGATCACGGCAGGGCGCATCCGACCATCACGACCGCGCGGTCGTGATGGCGGCCGCCCGCAGCGCGTAACTCCTCGACAACCTCGCCGCGGCAACGGGGGAGCAGTGGTGACATCCGCTCAGGACGTCGCCGCGCCGACGGCGTACGTACTCCTCGGCCTGGGCGAACCAGGCGCGGTAGTCGGCGCGGATCGCCGCGCCGGCGTTGCGGGGATCGTCACGCAGCAGCTGGAAGTAGTCGGGGTGCGAGGCCTTGAAGTCGTCACCGACCAGCCGGGTCGTGCCGGCCGCATCGCGCGCCGGACGAGCCTGGCGGCCAGCAGCTTGCCCGCGCCGGGCTGGCCCAGAACATAGACGGCGCGCGGATCGTCGCGGGAGACGACGTCTGCCAGCACCGTCGGGCTGATCAGCTCGTCGAAGATCCACCGGTGTTCGGTGTCCGACAGCCGGTGATACGCGACCCCGGGCGGCACCGACGTGGGCTGTGCAGTGCGGCGAACGGGCTCGGACCAGGCAGCCGCGCGCTCGCTATCGCGCTGTACGGCCAAGCGCCGGTCCTCGTCCCCGAGTTCCGCGTGCACGCGCCTGTCGGTGTGCGCGGGTTCACGGCGGAAGACGGCGGTCTCGGGCGCGGTCCACGGCCGTGACCGCTCCCTTCGCACCACCCTTTCCGCCGCAGGCCGCCGCATCCAGCCACTCTGAGTGGTGCGCTCGTTGGTGTACAGAACGGTGCCGTCGCGCCGGACGATGGTGATCCGCTCGGCGAGCTCCTCGGCCTCGATGACGGCCAGGGTGCTCAGCATGTTCTTCGCGCAAGTGTCGTGGTTCTCCCACGACACGGCCCCGGACTCCTATCTCTGACCCCAGCCGCAAACTAACCGCGGGATAGCTCTGGGCGTTCAGGTCTCGCGGGCGGGAGTGGAATCCGGGACTCAAGTGCCGTCGGGTTGGGTCCACATGGTGGCGAGAACGGTGAGGCCTTGTTGCTGGCTGCCGGGTTTGGCGGTGACCTTGAACCAGGCCAGGGATCCCTGGCTGGTGATGAGGCAGTAGGCCGATCCAATTGTGATCTTGCTGAGGGGCAGGGTGTGCGGCAGGCCGTGCTGGTTGGCGTCGTTCAGGCATGCGCCCGGGCCGGGTTCTTGGGACGAGGATGTCCCCCATGTCTTGGCATTCGACGTGATGTTGGCGGGGTCGCCGCATGCCGTCTGCACGGTCAGATCGTCCAAGGCCCCGCTCAAGGCGTCGCCGCTCCCTTCATAGCCTCTCGGCGGGTCGAAGTCCATGGAGGCGAGCTGGCACGCGATCCCCTCGACCGGGGGCATGGTGATGGAAGTGTCGTGGTAGTGCATCGTCCACTGGCCGGCGCTGGCCGAGGACTGGGCGGCCGTCGCAGCACTGCTCGTGGCGGCCGTCGCGGCATTGTTCGTAGCGGACGAGGTGGCCGATGAGGCGGAAGTGGCGGGGGCCAGCTGTGTGTGATCGCCTTGCGCAGTGGCGGAGGGTGTCTGAGGGCGCAGGGCGATGATGCCGAGGAGGGCGAGCGCAGTGGCCAGGGCGGTGGCCAGGACCCACTGAGTGATCCGGGCGCGATTGCGCTGGTGGGAGGGGTGTTCCCCGGGGGAAAACGGTCGGTGGCGGGGCGATGGCCGCATGTTCGTCGTCCAGGGGGAGGCGTTGTTCGAGTTCGTCGATCCGGCGTTGCACGGTGGCTTGTTCGGTACCGACTGCCGACCGAAGCCGAGTGGGAGCACGCCTGCCGTGCCGGCACGGCAGGGCCGCGCTACGGGGAACTCGACGAGATCGCCTGGTACCGCGGCAACTCGCACGAACGTATCCACGACGTGGGCGGCAAACGCCCCAACCCGTGGGGGATTTACGACATGCTCGGCAACGTCTGGGACTGGTGCTGGGACGTCTACGACGCCGATGTCTACGGTACCTACCGGGTACTCCGTGGCGGTGGCTGGTTCGATGAGCACTGGAGTTGTCGGGCCTCTGCACGACGCCGCAGCCACCCGACCTTCCAGGTCGACGACGTCGGATTCCGCATCGCACGTTCCCTCATGTGACGACCGTTTGCGTCCGTCTCCGATCCTGCTGGCTTATTCGGTCACGCGGCGAGGGAGATGTCGAGGCGGGCAAGGTGACTGACGCGGGTGCGGTCGAGCGGGTGGCCGTTCCACCAGGCATCGAGGCAAATGAGGTTGAGCGCAACGGCGGAGAAGACGTGCTCCAGATGGGTCTTCTGGAGACCGAGGTAGCGGGCACGTCTTATCCCGGTGACCGCGACGGCCTGGTGGATGGTTCCCTCGATGCCCGCGCGGGTTCCGTACTTGGCTCGCCACTGCTCGTCGCCTTGCTGGAGTCGGGCATGGTCGAGAACTTCTTGCAGCTCGCGGGGTTGCAGTGAGAGGGTCCGGCCGCCGGTCTTCGATCGGGTGCACTGGTCGCGCACCGGGCAGGGTGGCATGTCTCCTTGTCGAACTTGATGACGATGGCCTTGGTGCCGCGCAGGGTGGCAGGGCTCCACCAGGTGCTGGTGTCCCCGCGTGGGCAGGTGGCCTGCCGCTTGTCCCAGTCGATGGTGAACGCGGTGCGGTCGAACCCGGCGCCGGCACGCGCCTGGGGTGAGCTGTTCATCGAGACCGGGGGTGACCAGGGTGACCCCGAAGTTCTTCTTCATCCCCACGATCAACTCGGCGGAGGCATAACCGGAATCGAGGAAGTGCTCGGCGGTCCGTCGGCCCTTGGCGGGGCTTGCCACTGACACGGCGGTGGTACTTCGCGACCTGGCGGCTGTCATGGGGCGGTACATCCCCGGTTGGCTCACTGCCACGAAGACGGCACATCGCACCCTCCGCCTTGCGCCGAGCGAGGTCGCGCAGGTAGCCCGCAGACCGCGGAAGCGCACATCCTCCGCTGGATCCCCGCGTACCGGGGCCCCTGCATCGTGTGACGCTCGCCCGTCTCGGCATGCCTCTGATCGACGTCGCCGATCTCACCGACCTCGCCGCCGTCTGCGGGGAGCTCGGCCGCGCCACCTTCCTGTTCGTCGCCGCGCCCCCGCCCCTCGGCGCGACCAGCGGAGTACCCGTCAACCCGATCGCCATCTTCTGACCGGGCCTCCGCTGTTCGCCGCGCTCACGGAGGACGGGCGCGCGTTGGCCCAGGCTGCGGGCGTCGGGGTGGAGTTCGAACGCGTCGCGGTGACCTCCGAGGAGATCGCCACCTACAGCCTTGCCGGTCGCCGCGCCGAAGGTGACTGACCACAGGTCGAGGCCCTACCGCTGCGCTTCACCGCCCACGCGGGAAGGTGTTCGTGGCCCTGGAGCTGGAGCGCGGCTGACCCGCATGGGCCCGGTGCTGAGGCCGCCACTCCGGTCACCGTCACTCGTGCACTAACGCGGGTGGCCCCGCCCCCTGGCCGGCTCGCGGCCGCATCCCGAGCACGGGCAAGGGGCTGGCGACGCGAGGTCGCATCCTCGAGCACGCCGCGGACTTGATCTACACGCGGGGGCTCCACGCGACGAACAACGAGCTGGTGCGAACAGCAGCGGGGGTCAGCGGCTCGCAGCTGAGCCACTACTTCCCGAACAAGGAGAGCCTGGTGCGCGCCGTCATCGACTGGCAGGCCGAGAGCGTGCTCGGCTTCCACCGAAGCGAACGGTTCGCAGGCTTCGACACGATCGAGGCGTACCAGGAGTGGGCGGACTTCTTCGCCGTCTCCGGTCGCCCGTTCGAAAACGGCTGCAGTCTCGGATCCCTCGCGAGCGAGATCGTCAAGACCGATCTAGATGTCCGCGACGACCTCACCCGTGTCTTTGCCGAATGGCGGGACATCTTCCGAGCGGGACTCGAGCGGATGCAATATGACGGACGACTCGACGCGTCGGCGGATCCGGCGCGACTCGCACACATGCTGCTCGCCGCCTACCAGGGAGGCAGCCTGCTCGCGCAGATCGCCCGTGACGTAGCGCCATTGCGTGACGCGCTGTGTGCCGCGGTCGAGCACCTTCGCGCGTACACAACGTCAGACGACGTCGTGTGAACTCGACGTTCACCGGCGCGGTCGTCGTCCCCTTCGGCACCTGCTCCACGCGATCCTCGTCCATGTCTCCGCGGGCGTAGAAACGGCGTGCGTCGGCGATCCATTGCCCCAGCGGGAAGTTGGCCAGCGAGGGCGGCCACCCCTCGGCCTCCACCGCCTGGTCGTCCGCGCCGGGCTCGCGGGCACTTCCCGAACGAGGCCGCGGCACTGAAGTGCGTCGCACGGCGTCGTAGGGGCGTGTGGTCATCATGAGTACTCCGTGGTGATGGTTTGTGCGCGCTCATGCCGTCCACTGACTGGTGGACCTCAGGTTCAACCGGCCGGGCGTGTCGGGTTTTGCCCTTGGCAGACCAGGATCTCGGGTATGAGTCAACTCCCTGTCCAGATAGCCCGATGGAGCGCCCGGCACGCATGGCGTGCGATCGCCGGCTGGTTCGCGTTCGTCATTCTGTGCCTCGGCATCGGCATCGCGGTCGGCTCCCACGAGGCCACTACCGAGGACTACCGAGTCGGTGAGGCGGGGCGGGCCGAGTCGATCGCCAGTACGGCCGGCATGCAGCAGCAGCCGACCGAGCAGATCATCATCCACGCCAGGTCCGGACCGCTGGACACTGCCGCCGCCGCTTCGGCGGCGCAGGACCTCACCGAGCGGATGCGCAAGCTTCCCGAGGTGCAGGGCGTGGCAGCTCCGGTCCGCTCCAGGGACGGCCAGGTCGTCAGGGTTCCGGTGGTCCTGAAGGGTCCCGAGCTGGACGGTAAGAAGAACGTCGGCGCGCTCCTCGCGCAGACGGCGAAGGTCCAGGACGGCCACCCGGACCTCGTCGTGGAGGAGACCGGCTCCCCTTCCATCAGCAAGGGCGTCAACGACCAGCGCGGGAAGGACCTCGCGCTCTCCGAGCGCATCACCCTGCCGGTCACGCTCATCACGTTGCTGATCGTCTTCGGGTCGGTGGTCATGGCCGGCGTGCCGCTGCTGCTCGCGCTCTCCTCGATCGCCGCCGCCCTGGGGCTGTCGATGGTCGCGTCCCATCTGCTGCCCGACCCGGGGGTCGGGACCAACATGATCCTGCTCATCGGCCTGGCGGTGGGCGTCGACTACACGCT
This sequence comes from Streptomyces sp. NPDC025793, assembly GCF_055558375.1. Classification (NCBI taxonomy): domain Bacteria; kingdom Bacillati; phylum Actinomycetota; class Actinomycetes; order Kitasatosporales; family Streptomycetaceae; genus Streptomyces; species Streptomyces sp. NPDC025793. The sequence goes on from NZ_JBVHMR010000055.1 coordinate 8,826, forward strand.
CTTCTACCTCAAGCGCGAACGCGAGGAACGGTCCCGAGCTGGCGGGCGGCTCAGCTCCGAGGCCCTGGTGGAACTGGCGGCGGCGACCGCGGGCCGGGCCATCGTGGTCTCCGGTCTCGCCGTGATCGTCTCCACCGCGACCCTGTACCTGGCCACGGACGTCATTTTCTCCTCCCTGGCGACGGGCACGAGCCTGGTCGTGGCGGTCGCCGTGGCCAGCTCCCTGACCGCGCTTCCCGCGCTCCTGGTGAAGATCGGCCACCGCACCGAGTTGCGTGCGGCCCGCCGTGCGGCCCGCGGCAAGCCGGTCCGCACCAAGCGGGCCGAGGCCGAGACGGGCCGGGTGTTCGACGCCCTACTGACGCCCGCGCGACGGCACCCCGCCCTCACGCTGGGCGTATCGGCGCTGGTCATGCTCGTCCTGGCGGCACCCGCGCTCGGCCTCAAGCTCGTAGACCCGGGCAAGGACACCTTCTCCCGCGACATCCCCGCCATGCAGGTCTACGACCGGCTGAACACGGCCTTCCCGGAACTTCTGGTGAAGCACGTGGTCGTCGCCCGCTCCACACCGGACCGAGCGGCCGAGGTGCGGCACGCCCTGACGGATCTCGGCCGACGGGCGCAGGCCGATCCGCTGTTCGCCAGGGACGCCGGGCCGACGGTGCGCACCTCGCCCGACGGCCGGGTCAGCGTGCTGGAGCTGGCCGTCCCGTTCCCCGTCCCCTCCCCCGAGGCGATCGCGTCACTCGACCACATCCGCAAGGACTATCTGCCCGCCACCGCCGGCAGGCTGCCCGGCGTGGAGACGGCGGTGACCGGTGACGTGGCCCGAGGCCGCGACTACGTGGACCACGAGAACGGCAAACTGCCGCTGGTCATCGGGTTCCTGCTACTGGCGACCTTCGTGATGACCGTGTGGGCGTTCCGCTCCGTCGTCATCGGCCTGATCGGCGTCGCCCTCAACCTGCTGTCCGCCGGGGCCTCGCTCGGCCTGCTGGTCGTGTTCTTCCAGGGCACGTGGGCCCAGAACCTCCTGGCTTTCCACTCCCTCGGTGCCATCGCGTCCCGGGTACCGCTGTTCCTCTTCGTGATCCTCTTCGGCCTGTCGATGGACTACCAGGTGTTCGTGGTCAGCCGGATCCAGGAGGCCAGGCGGAACGGGATGTCGGCCCGCGAGGCGGTACTGGACGGCATCAGCCGGTCGGCCAAGCTGGTGACCAGCGCGGCCATCGTGATGGTGACGGTGTTTGGTGCCTTCGTCGCCCTGCACCTCACCGAGATGAAGCAGATGGGCTTCTGCCTGGCGGTGGCCGTGCTGCTGGACGCCGTGGTCATCCGGCTCATGGTCTTGCCCTCACTCCTGCTGCTGCTCGGCGAGCGGGCGTGGTGGCCGCTGCGCCCGGTCCGTCCGGCGCGACGGGCGCACGCCGCCGTCCCTCGTCCCGGAATCCCGCAGGACGTAGGCTGACGATCATGATTCAACGGCCGCAGCCGGGCGACCGGTTCCATACGGATCCTCCGCCGGTGGTACGCAGTCTCCTGGGTGCTCCTGGGCGTGTGTCCCCCGGTGATCTCCGAGCTGAACCACAGCGGGGCGACGAGGTACTGGTCGTTGGCGCTGCTGGCACTGGTCGCCCTCGGCTACGCGACCGTGGCGGTCTTCCCCCGCAATCCCGTGTTGCGGCCCCACGCCTTCCTGGGCGTACTCGCGCTCGCTCTGGGCGCGCTGTCCCTCCTGCGTGGCGACGGCGCCGCACTGTTCATCGTGTCGCTCCCCCTGTTCTGGCTCTTCGCCAGGAGTCCGCGGCACTCGATCGCCTACAGCGGCGCCGCAGCAGCTGCCACCGTCGCCGGCATCGTCCGGCACCAGAGCTGGCGCGTGGAGGACTTCTCCACCGGCAACATCGTCTTCACCCTGATCGGCTACACGGCGGGCGTGCTGCTCGGACTGGGGGTGGTCCGGATCGTCGAGCAGAGTGACGAGCGCGCCCGCCGCCTCGCCGCCGAGCTGGCGAGCGCCCAACAGCGCCTGGCCGAGGCCCACCGGCTCCAGGGCGCCACGGAGGAGCGTGAGCGGCTCGCGCGGGAGATCCACGCAGCGCTCGTGCGGCGCCGGCTGGGCCGTGGGCGGCCAGGGCGAGGGCGGCGGCGATGCCGCGGACCCTTCCCGCAGCGGCCTACTGCTCCACGGTCAGACGACACCGATGTCTGTCGCTGATCTCGCCTCCGCCAGCCTGGACCACGCTCGGCTGGCCTATCTGTCGGCGTGCCGAACCGCGCTCACGGCGGACCTCCGCCTAGTGGATGAGGCGATTCACCTCACCTCCGCGTTCCAACTCGCCGGATTCCGCCACGTGATCGGCGCTCTCTGGGAAGTGAACGACAGGCTGGCTGCCCGGGTCTCCGACCGCTTCTACGCCAGTCTGCTCGACCTTACGGACAGGATCGAAGACGACAAGGTCGCCGTCGCGTTGCACCACACGATGCGCGCGCAACGCGACAGATACGTCGAGACGCCGTCTTTGTGGGCAGCCCATGTCCATGTCGGGCCGTGACCCACTCTGCGAACTCCAGGACATGTGCAGTTGTCCAGCGAACCGGCGAGCCCAAGTCAGCGAAGAACCGTATGCACTTCGACATCACGTCACCCAACCCGCCCGCCGAGCAGCAGCGAGGGGGCTGGTTGCTTTATGGTGATGCTGTCGGCCGTGAACCCCGTCGGATCGGTTCCGCAAGCGGGAGGGGATGGGGCCGTGAAAATACCGAGATGGTGCCGGTTGCGGCACCGTCCCACGAGGCAGAGCATCGTGACTGCCATGGAGTCGCTGGAGTTGCCGGCTTCGGTCCAGTCCATTGCAGCGGCGATCGACTCGGCCCGGGGCTCGACGGACGAGTCCGGCTCGGCCAGGACGTCGGTTCTCGTTGTCCGGCACGTGCTGAGGCAGTTGTCCGCGGAAGGATGGGCCACGCGCATGGATGTCGACCAGTGGTACGGCAGAGGCGTGTACGTCCGCGCGGACCCGGGCGCAACAGGCCTGTGGTGGCCGACGCGCAAGTGGCACCGAGCGCGTGCCACCCGCCATCAGAAGCCATCGACGGAGTCCACCACGCAGACGGCGGAAGTAGCCAAGGCGGTAGATCGCGTCATCGAGGCGAACGAAGCCAACTACAGGGCCCACAAGGACTATTGGGGCCCCGCGAACTGAGGATCCCTCAGCGGGCGTCCCGATCACGGAACCGTGAGCCCGCGCCGGAACACCGCGGTCCGCGGCTTCGCCCGCTATCTCAGCGGCATCGACCCGGCCACCGAGATCCCGCCGCTGGGCCTGGTGCCGCACCGGCAGGGCTGGCGGCAGCCGTTCATCCACTCCGACGCCGACGTCACCGCGGTGATGGGGCAGGCCGACAGGCTCGGCCCGCCGTTGCGCGCGGCCACCTACCGCACCCTGGTCGGGTTGCTCGCCGCCACCGGGCTACGGGTCGGGGAGGCGATCAAGCTTGACCATGAAGACATTGACTGGGCCCAGGGCGTGCTGCGGATCCGGGAGACGAAGTTCGGCAAGTCCCGTCTGGTCCCCCTGGACGCCAGCAGCGTTGTCTCGCGCACCCGGCGGCGCTTGATCTACGCGGTCGTCGCCCCCACGTTCCGGCAGATGGTGACCGGTGCTGGCGTCGGGACCGATGCCCCCAACCCGCCCCGGCTGCACGACCTTCGCCACACCTTCGCCGTCCGCACCCTGCTGGCCTGGTATCGCACCGGCGTCGACGTCCAGGCGAAGATCCCGTCGCTGTCCACTTACCTCGGACACCGAGAACGGTCCTCCACCTACTGGTACCTGTCAGCAGCACCGGAACTGCTGGCAGTGGCAGCGGCCCGCCGCGAGGGCATCGGGAAGGCAGCACGGCCATGACCTTGATCGCTCCCACCCTCCAGTCGTTCTTCACGGACCGGCTGGTCCGCCAGCGCCAGGCGAGCCCACGCACCGTCGCCGCCTACCGCGACGCGCTCCGCCTCCTCCTCGGCTTCGTCCACCAGCGCACGGGCACCGCCCCGGAGAAGCTGGACTGGACAGACCTGGACGCCGACGTGGTCTCCGCCTTCCTCAACTACCTGGAGGACGAACGCGGCAATAGCGCGCGCACCCGGAACGTCCGGCTGACCGCGATCCGCTCCCTCTTCTCATACGCGGCCCTGCAGCACCCCGAGCACGCCCTCCTGATCCAACGCGTCCTGGACATCCCGCCCAAGCGGTTCGACAAGAGGAGCGTGACCTTTCTGACCGGCGCCGAGGTCGACGCCCTGCTGGCGGCGCCGGATCCCTGGCGCTGGGAGGGCCGGCGGGACAAGGCGATGCTGGCCCTGGCCGTCCAGACCGGTCTGCGCGTCTCGGAACTCACGAGCCTGGACTGCGACGATGTCACCTTCGGCGACGGCGCGTCTGTCCGCTGCGAGGGCAAGGGGCGCAAGCAGCGCGCCGTCCCTCTGGACCGCAGGGTCCAGGCCCTGCTGCGGGTCTGGTTCGGTGAACGCTGCGGCAAGCGCGGAGAGCCGCTGTTCTGCACCCGGACTGGACGGCGCCTCACCCGCGACGCCGTCGCCCAGCGCCTGGCCATTCACGTCCAGGCCGCCGCCGAATCCTGCCCGGCCCTCCTGGACAAGCGCGTCCACCCGCACGTCCTACGGCACAGTTGCGCGATGTCCCTGCTCCAAGCCGGTGTCGACACCACGGTGATCGCGCTCTGGCTCGGCCACGCCGGCGTCCGCTCCACCGACGCCTACGTCCACGCCGACATGACCATCAAGGAGAAGGCGCTCTCCCTGACTGCACCGGTCACCGCCCGCCCCGGCCGCTACCAGCCCACCGACAAGGTCCTCGCGTTCCTCGACCGCCTGTGAGCCGTGAGCGGAGCCGGGGGGCCAGTCCGCTTCGATAGCCTGCGACGGTGGCTGATGATTCGTTGAAGTTCCTGATCGATGCCGATCACGGGCAGTTCTATGTCCAAGACCTTGAACCCTATGACGCGTGGATGGCCGAGCACGCGATGGACCTGGACCTGCCGCCGGCTGGCTGGACCGACGAAGCGGTACATGTTCACCGCATCGGGGTGGAACCGCACTCGATCTCCGTCGGCACCGCACGGGATGACATGGTCGAATCGCTGATCACCATCCACACGTCCATGCCAATGATCGAGTCGGCGGCTGAACACATCGTGGAGGCGGACCTGGCTGCCCCGACTGGCCGACTCGCCGTGTCCAGCCCGGGAGTCCATCCGGAGGACGGGCCGAGCATGACCGTTCCCGCTGGACTGTTGCGAGCCCGAGTCTCCTACATCCCGTCTGACCCACCGGCCGTCGACACCAACGGCGGCCCCGGCGATCACTTCCTCTATCGGATCGACCTATGGTCCGCCGACCAGCCATGCGGGCTCGTCGTCCTCAAGCAGGGTCCGAATCCCTGGGCAGGATAGATCCTCCCGCCGTCGACGATGCCGGGCAGAACAGCCGCCGCAGAGCCCAGGATCAGGCTTGCCACCAGCCTTCTCGGCATAGTCGCGGTCTCGGCATCGGTCGCTCTATGCCGATATCCGCATAGATCGACGACATCGGGCTCCTGCCCGTCTCCGAGGACGCCGCCGAGGGCTTCTACCGCCTGGTGGACGCCGCCTACGAGAGGCGCTCGATCGCGGTCAGCAGCAACCTCCACCCCTCAGGTTTCGACGAGATCATGCCAAAGACCCTGGTCACAGCCACTGTCGATCGCCTTCTGTACCATGCTCATGTCGTTGTCACTCAGGGTGATTCGTTCCGGCTGACCGAGGCCACCACCGGAAAGGGAGTGAAGCCCTTCAGCTGATCCACACCGACCGAAGGCGGGGAGATATCTGGCCGTCAGTGGGGGCTGCAAGCCTGCCACCAGCGGGGACTTCTCCAGGCCGCCTCCGGGGCGAACTACGGTTCTGTCGCGAGTTTGGTGAAAGACTCCGTGTGGATCTTGGTCAGGTGAGGGCGGGGTTGCCGCAGCATTTCTTGTACTTGCGTGTGGAGCCGCACCAGCAGGGGGTGTTGCGGGGTGGAGGCCACGGGGTGGCCTGGCCTCGGGCTGCGAGGTCGGCGGCGTAGTGTGCCCGGGTGTCCCCGTCCTGAGGAGGCAGCTTCTCCTGGCGGGTGAAGGATTCGAAGTCGGTGATGGTGCCGTGCGCGATGCCGAGGTGTACTTCGCCTTCGCTGGATAGCCGTTGCAGCATCTGCTCGATGTGGCGGACGTGTTCGTGGTGCTCGGTGCCGTAGTGGTCGGCCAGTTCGGGCCAGGTGTCCAGCAGCTGGGCGAACTCGTCGGGGTTCCAGAACAGTGCGCAGGTCATGCGGGGCCGGGACAGGGCGGCCCGGCGGGCTTCGACTTCCTGGGAGAGTTTCTCGATCGAGGCGATCAGGGACTGGGGGTCACTGTCCGCAGCGGCCCGTAGCTCGGGGTTGTGAAGGTCATCCAGGGTGCTGGTGGCGCGGAGCCGGGCCGGGCGGTCGTCGTAGAGGGCGTGGGCGAGTTGGTCGAGGTCGTCGTGCGGCTGGCCGAGGCGACGCCGTACCCGGTGGCGGCCAACGACGAGCATCTCGATGCCAGTGGCGTCCATCGCCTCGCGGACGGCGTCGACGGTGAGGGGAGTGGTGGGGCCGAGGAGATGGGTCACTGCCGCGGTGAACCAGTCGGCGGCGTCGTGGAGTTCGTCCGCGGCCTCGAACATCTCCGCGACGATGTTCCAGGGGCCGGTATCGGCGGGGTGCCGACGGCGCAGGTCCGCGGCCGCTTCACGGGCCTCGTCAGTGCGTCCGGCATCCCACAGAGTGTTGACGCGGAACGCCTGGACGAGATGGGGTTCTTCGCAGTCGGCGTCCAGGACCTGCTGGTAGAGCGCGAGTGCCTTCTCGTGCTGGCCTGCGCGGCTGTAGAACTCCGCGGCCTCGGTGAGGAGCTCTTCCTGGTCCTGGGGGTACTTGCGGGCCAGGGCTTCCAGGTCTTCGGCCTGCTGGGCGTCGGTCCGCTGGACGGGGGCGGGCTGGCGGCGTGCGGGGCGGTGCTTGCGGGACATACGGCCACACTATCGGCGCGGCGGAGCCGGCGTGGTGGGCCGGCCGATGCCTCAGAAGGGGTGGGGACCGCTTCCCTGAGCCGGTGCCGCGGCGGTGGGGGCTGCCGGAGTGTCGCGCCGCCCCTGTCAGCCGCACAGCCCGGTGGTGTGGTGGGTGCAGTGGTGGGCGGTGTTGGTGGACGGCAGCGTCGCCGCAAAGGCGGCTGGTGCGCTGAAGAAGATGCCGGCCAGGGCGATCGCCACGGCCGAGGCGGCAAGACGAGTACGCAAAGGGAGCCCCCCTTTTTTTCGGATGGAGCAAGTGCAGAGGGACTCTATCCGGGTTCAACTGCTTACGGGCGCGTATGTGTTGACTTCGGAGGGGGCGGGCTGCGGTGTGGGCACAGCATGCGCCGGCGCTGCTGTGCCGGACGGTGACGTGAGTGGTGCGCCCGTCGCTGCCGAGGTGGGTGGGGACGGCGAGGTTGCCGGGGACGATACCGACGTCGTCGGTTCCCACCCCCTTGGGGCGGGCCCCGTTGACCGCGTCGGCTGCGTGCTCGTGGCGGGGCAGGTGCGCCGGTCGTCGTCCCACGTACCGCGAGATCGTCACCTGAGCGCACGTCCTCGCAGCTCAGGGCGGGTGAAGTCCCATGAATCCGTCATCGCGCCGGACTTCGTGGCCCTGCCGAGGGCCGAGCGGGCACCCTGGCACCGCCAGCCAGGCAGGACTCGACCGCGCAGCGAAGGAACAACACACATGGTCTTCAGGATTCGCACAGCACACACGGCGCTGGGACTGGTACTCGCAACCGCCGCCGTGCTCACCGTCGGCTCCGGCATGGCCCAGGCTCAGGTCGGGGCGCCGCAGATCGTGGAGGGCGACTCCGGTTTCGGCGTTTACTGCGTGCAGGAGGCCGCTGACTACTTCCTCGACGACAACAACTACTACGCCACCCCGGACGGGGACTTCGGCCCGCAGACGTTCCGCGTCGTCAAGCGGTTCCAGGAGCAGAACGGGCTCTCCCAGGACGGCCAGGTGGGCCCGCTGACCGGGACCGCCATCTGGCACTCCGTCCAGAACCTGATCGGCCACATCGAGGACGGGGGCGGATCCATCCAGACGCCCTGGGGGGTTCCGCTCACCAACTGCTACCAGGTCCTGCCGACCACCAGTTGACTGGCCACGCGGCACCGCTGCACACCGCAACCGAGAAGGCAGAGAGAACCATGAGCATCCGGAAGCGCATCTCCAGCGCGGCCGCTGTCCTGGCCCTCGCGGCCGGCTTGGTCACCGCAGCCGGCTCTACCGCCCAGGCCGAGGTGGGCGCCCCGCAGATCGTCGAGGGTGACAGCGGCTTCGGTGTCTACTGCGCCCAGTACGCCGCCTACTACTGGGAGGAGCCCACCTACGCCGTCTCCATCGACGGGGACTTCGGCCCGGTCACCCTGCGGCTGATCGAGGACTTTCAGGAGCAGTGGAGGCTCCACGTCGACGGCCAGGTCGGCCCGGACACCGGCAGCGACCTGTGGTGGGTGATCAACAACGAGGTAATTCCCTACCGCGGGGACTTCCAGACTCCCTGGGGTGTCCCGATCAGCCACTGCTACCAGGTCCTGCCCACCCACACCTGATCCCCTCCGCAAGCGGCCCCGGGACCACACTCCGGGCCCGCTCAGCCAACTGCGGCGACGCTTCGTAACGGCGTGGGGTGCCCCGGTCTGATTGCGGCTTCGCCGAAGCGTCTGATCGTCGCTGGTGGGGGCACGGGCGGGCACACCTGTCCGGCGCTGACTGCGATCCGGGCGCTGGAGGCGCGGTTGGCGGCGCCTGGTCGGGGGCTTGAGGTGCTGTGGGTGGGCACGCCGGAGGGTCTGGAGGCGCGGGTCGCGGCGGCGGAGGGGATCGCGTTCCAGACGGTGGCGACGGGGAAGGTGCCTGTTGGCAGCCGGTTCGGGGACCGGCTGCCGGCGGGGGCCATCAGGCATGCCGACGGCCTCGCGGAAGACTGCCACCGTGAGCCGCCGGTGCGCCCGCGCCCACCCATCAAGGCAATGGTGACCGCTGCGTATTTCTCCACGGAAAGGTCGTCGCGACCTGGCGAGAGCTGCTCCCATCCGGCGTCCTGGCCTCGGCGGCCTGGTCCTGCTGAACTCCATCGTCGTCCTCTGCTTGCCGCCTCTAGCGCGCTGACACCCTTGTCCGCGAGGTACGCGGCCGCGGAGTCGGCGCCGTTGCGGCTCAGGGTCTCTCCGTGCCCGGGCCGGTCTGGGCAAGGCCGGCGAGCAGCAGGTCGATCATGCGGCGGGCCTGGTAGTCGGGGAAGGTTTCGACTCCGATGCACAGGTTGCCGATGGCGAGCATGAAGTCGTAGGCCCGTACGTCGGCGCGCGTGCAGCCGGCGGCGGCGGACGCTTTCAACAGCTGGTCGAGCACGGGCAGCAGACGTTCGACGAACTCGTTGTGCAGGGCCTCGAATCCTGCTTGGTCCGAGTGCAGCGCCTCGGCGAGGCCGTGCTTGGTGACCAGGAAGTCGGCAAACCGGTGAACCCACCGCCGCAACACCTCATAGGGCGTGCCGGCAGCCGCGGGATCGTCAGCGGCGGCGGCGAGCGCGTCGACCTGGTGTTTGAAGACCGCGACCACCAGGTCCGCCCGGGTGGGGAAGTGACGGTAGATCGTACCCATGCCGAGACCCGATTCGGCGGCGATCTCCCGCACGGGAGCGTCGATCCCCATACGGACGAACACGGCCGCGGCCGCGTCCAGGAGCTTCTGCTCGTTTCGGCGGACATCGGATCGCTTGCGGCCTCCCGATGCTGGCGGAGTGTCGGCTGTGGACATCGTGATCATCTCCCAGTTGCAAAGCGGAGCAAGGTTCCGTATCGTAATTCGGAGCGGCGCTCCGTATTTCGATGATGCCAGACGCCGCTGCAGCGCGGCCCATTTGGGCTTGCTCGAGAAAGGCATTCACCTCATGAGTGACACCACGTCCGCCGACGGTGGCAACGACTTCACCCCGCCGGTCATCTCTGTCAACCCGATCACACTGGCCGCCCCGGACCGGGGCCAGGACCTGCACGTACGGGTCACCGCGCCGACGAGCGGGCACAACTTGCCCGTCGTCGTCTTCTCGCACGGCATGACCCTGAACATGGACGACTACGCGCCGTTGGCCGGCTTCTGGGCCGCCCGCGGATTCGTCGTCATCCAGCCCACCCATCTCGACTCGCTGGGACTGCCTCCTGACGACCCCCGTACCCCGCTCATCTGGCGCATCCGCACCGACGATCTGACCCGGATCCTGGACCGGCTCGACGTCGTCGCAGCCGTACCCGGGCTGGCCGGTCGCATCGACCGCGACCGCATCGCGGTCGCTGGACATTCCTGGGGCGCGCAGACCGCCAGCACCCTCGTGGGCGCACGGGTCGTAGACGCCGACGGCGTTCCCGGTGAGAGCATGGGCGACTCGCGGGTGAAGGCGGCGGTACTGCTGTGCCTGCCCGGTGCCGGCGGCGCCGACCTGAGCCCGCTCGCCGCCCAGTACTTCCCGTTCATGAACCCCGATTTCGCCGATCTGAAGACGCCCAGCCTCGTGGTCGCCGGCGACCACGACCAGTCCCCGCTGACGGTGCGCGGTCCGGAATGGTTCACCGACGGCTACCGCCTCAGCCCTGGCGCCACCGATCTGCTGACCCTGTTCGGCGCGGAACACGGACTCGGCGGCATCCAGGGCTCCAACGACACGCGGACCACCGACGAAAGCCCCGAGCGCGTCGCGGTCGTCCAGCAGGCGACCCTTGCGTATCTGCGGACCGCGCTGGACCTCGACAGCGATGCCTGGCCCACCTTCCGCCGGTCGCTGGCCGAGGTCGGCGAACCGCTGGGAAAGATCGACTCGAAGTGACCGCCCGCCTCGGAGGGGCCCACAGGCCGGGCTTCGGTCTCATGACCCCTCCGGCGCAGGTCGCCTACGACGACGTCCTGCGAGTCTGGGACGAGGCGGACGGCATCTCGCAGATCGAGCACGCCTGGCTGTCCGACCACCTCATGCCGATCGGCGGCGACCCGCACGGCCCCGCCTTCGAGGGCTGGACACTGCTGTCCGCTCTCGCGGCCCGAACCGAGCGGCTGCGTGTCGGGGTGATGGTCACCAGCAACAGGTTCCGCCCACCGGCCATCCTGGCCAAGATCGCCGCCACCGTCGACGTCATCTCCGGCGGTCGGCTGGAGTTCGGCATCGGCGCCGGTTCCCGGCCCGACGTGCCCATGGCACGACGTGAATACGCGGCTCACGGCCTTCCCTTCCACGATGCCGACCACGCGGTCGGAAGCCTCGCCGAAGCGTGCACGATCATCCGGAGGCTGTGGACCGACACCGCCCCCTTCGATTTCCAGAGCCACTACCACCAGTTGGCGGGCGCGTTCGGCAATCCCCAACCCCTCCAGCGCCCCCACCCGCCGATCCTGATCGGCGGCCAGGCCACCCCGTCGCTGCGCGTGGTCGCCGAGCACGCGGACCGCTGGAACATGCCCGGCGGCGGCATCGGCAAGGCCATCGAGCGCAGCGCCACACTGGACCGGCTGTGCGCCGAGATCGGCCGAGACCCTGCTGAGATCACCCGCTCCATCGTCCTGCCCGTCTCCTACGACCGGCCCGACGACACCCGTCGCACCATCCGCGCGGCGCTCGACGGCGGGTTCAGCCACATCGTCCTCACTCCTCCCGCCCCTACCCGACCGGGGTCGCACGGTGAGTCGCCGACACCACCATCAAGCCGGTCTCCGACGAGATCACCGCCCCCTGAACCGAGGAATCGCCGATGCCAAGGGCACACCAACCGCTCGACCCGGAGCTCGCCGCAGTGCTGACGGCCGTCCACGCGCAGCTGTCACCGAGCATCACCCCCGGGCACATCGAGGACTTGCGCCGCCACCCCGCCTTCGCGGTGGCGGACGAGGACCTGACGCGCAACGGGACCGTCCACCTGTAGAACCTGTCCGTGCCCGGTCCGTCGGGCGCTCCCGAGATCCCGCTGCTCGTCCTCAAACCGGCGGGATTAGACATCTCAGGGGGCTAACAAGTCAAGCGGCCCCCGACAGTCGGTTTGTGGATCACGAAGCTGGCGATCTTTCAATCACGAGGTGAATCCAGTGCCGCATTGAGCGGGACGGAAGGGTGACACGATCGGTAGGGTCCCGGCCATGGACAGCGACGAGGATGCCCTTTTAACGGAGCAGATCGCCTACTACCGGGCCCACGCGGGCGGATACGACCGGCCCTACGCCGAGCGTGAAGAACTGCGGGAGTTGCTGGCTGCGACGGACCATCTCGCGATTGTGGGGGACGTGCTCGAGTTGGCTTGCGGAACGGGCCAGTGGACCGGGGCGCTCGCCGCCCGGGCGCGCTCGGTGACAGCCGTCGACGTGTCGGAGGAGACGCTCGGCATCGCGCGTGCGCGGGTCGCTTCCCCCAACGTCCAGTTCGTCCAGGCCGACCTGTTCACCTGGCAGCCCCCGCGCCGCTACGACACCGTGTTCTTCGCCTTCTGGCTCTCCCACATCCCACCGTCCCGTCTACCGGGCTTCTGGGACACCGTCGCCTGCGCGCTCGCGCCAAACGGCAAAGCCATCTCCATCGACGACGGCCCCGCAGAGGCCGCCCGCGAGGAAGTGCTCACCGAGCAGCCCATCCCGGCGGTGCTGCGCCGACTCGACGACGGTAAGCCGTATCGCATCGTGAAGGTCTTCCACAACGCCGGCGAGCTCACGGACACGCTCGCAGCGCTGGGGTGGTCAGCCGATGTCCGGACCGTGGGCGGCAGCTTCATCATGGGCACCGCGGAACCGCCAACGAACCCCGGTTGACAGGCCACAAAGGCGGCTACTTGCTCTGTACGTTCATCCGAAACAGGATGAATTGCGTCAAGCGCAACATGCTACAGCCGGCCGTGCACCGTTTCGTGCTGGTCAAGGCCTCGGTAGTTAGGTTGCTGCGAGGTCACTCGAAGCGGTGACCTGCTCGCGAAGACCAGATGCATCGATGTTGCATCAGATACAACGGATGGGTGATCACTGAGGCTCCCGGTGCGGCACCGCTCGCACTGCCATCCAACGTCGTCCACCTCGATCCCGAACCGGCGATGTTCTCGGCGATACGTGAGGGGTGGGCGAGGCAGCAGGCTGCTCGGGTCCTGCAGAAGGACACGATCGGATCGCGGCTGCGACTGGTCGAGCGGATGGGCGAGTTCACGGGGCTGTATCCGTGGCAGTGGACGCCGGCAGACGGCGAGGCGTTCATTGCTGTGCGCATGGCTGTTGTGGGACGGTGGTCCCCTGCGGGCCGGGACGGCCTGGATCCGCGGTGAAGTAGCGGCAGTTGCCGACCGATCGTCGAAGGTGCCGGCTGTGCTGGCCGAGTGCTGCGAGTGTGTCAGCGCTCGATCCGCTGCCTGGCCTCGTCGTTCTCGGCACTGCCGGCAGCTGGAGGCAGGCTGTCGAGCGTGGCCATTTGTTCCGGGGTGAGTTCGACGCCGTCGGCGGCGACGTTCTCCTCGACGCGCGTCACTTGCTTGGTTCCTGGGATCGGGACGATGTGCTCGCCCTTGGCCAGGAGCCACGCCAGAGCGACCTGGGCGGGCGTGGCCCCGACCTCGTCGGCGACCGCCCGGACTTCGTCGGCGAGAGCCAGGTTGCGGTAGAAGTTCTCCCCCTGGAAGCGGGGGCTGGTCCGGCGCCAGTCGTCTTCGGCGAACTGCTCGGGGGAGCGGATCGTGCCGGTGAGGAAGCCGTGGCCGAGCGGAGAGTACGGCACGAAACCGATACCCAGTTCCCGCAGCGTGGGCAGCACGCGCTCCTCGACCTCACGGTTCCACAGCGAGTACGACGATTGGACCGCGGTCACCGGATGTACGGCGTGGGCCCGACGGATCGTTTCAGGTCCGGCCTCGCACAGGCCGAGATGCCCGACCTTGCCCTCCCGCACCAGCTCCGCGACCGTGCTGGCCACGTCTTCGATCGGCGTGTCCGGGTCGATGCGGTGCTGGTAGTACAGGTCGATGTGGTCGGTACACAGCCGCTTGAGGGAGCCTTCGACAGCGGCACGGATGGTGGCCGGGCTGCTGTCGAGGACATGGGTGCCCCGCTCCGGTGCGGCGTGCGAGATCAGGCCGAACTTGGTGGCCAGCACGACCTCGTCACGGCGGCCCGCCAGCGCTCTCGCGACGAGTTCCTCGTTGACGTAAGGGCCGTAGACCTCGGCGGTGTCGATCAGGGTGACGCCCCGGTCGACGGCCCGCGCGATGGTGCGGACGGATTCGGCATCGTCGCTGCCGGCGCCGGTGTAGTAGGAGGACATGCCCATCGTGCCCAGGCCGATACGGGCGACCGTCAGGTCTCCCAAAGTGGTGTGCTTCATGATGACTTTCTTGGAGTGGGCGGATACGGCCGCCGCAGATTGCGACACGCTGCGGGCGGCGCTGCTGCTCGGACACCCATGTCCTGGTTTGCGCCAGATGTGACTGGGTGAACAGCCGTCTCCAGGGAATCTCGTTTCGCTGTCCGGTGGCAGTGCCTGGCCTTCCAGGTAACGCCAGTGCCTGCCTCGCAACCGGGACACGCCTTCGTTGTGGACGGCCCTCGGCGCACCGCTGCGCCGAGCCGTGCGGAACGCCGACGTCAGGCGCGCGCCGGGCGGTCCTGTGGGGCATGTGTTCCGCCGTTGATCCGGGCCGCGTCCACCGCCTCGTCGACAAGTCGTAGCAGATCGGTGACCGGCAGTGACCGGGCGGGCCGCTTCTCCCGTGCGAACTCAGTGGCCAGACGCTGCAGGAGCTCGTTCACGGGGCTCGGGACGCCGTACAGCCGGCCCAGCAGGACGATCTCACCGTTGAGGAAGTCGGCCTCGATCGTGCCCGTGCCGCGAGCCAGGGACTGCCAGGAGGAGCCACCGCCGCCCTGGACCCATTGGACCTTGGCGCCGCGTGCGTTGTGTTGTTCTTGCACGCTCGCATACGGGATGCCGGCGGCTTTGAGTACTGTCTCGCCCTCGGTGCGCACCTGCGCGTACAGCCGCTGGCCTCTGTCACCTGGGACCGGCCCGCTCAGCGCGTCGATCGCGTTGGCGAGGTTGCCCAGCAGTTTGGCGTACTGCCAGCGCGCCACGTCTGGCACCACGGGGGCTTCGAAGCGCGCTGTCTCCAGGTCGGCGGCGATCCGGCGGACGGTGTCATCGGTGCCATGGGGGTGCCGCCCGAGGTGCAGGATGCCGCTGAGCGGAGCGCCCGACGCGGAGACCACCCCCGGTTCGACGAAGGTGGCCGGCAGCCAGACGCAGACGCCGTACACGTGGCGGAAGCGGCGCAGGGCGATCCGCTGGCTCTCGACGCCGTTCTGCGCGCACACCACGGGAAGCCGTTCCGCGGCCGTGCCGCCGCCTTCCACCGGTGCCTGGCCCCAGGTGTCCAGGGCGCCCTCGCAGTCCTGTGTCTTGACGGTCAGCACGAGCACGTCCGTGGCGCGCAACGCGCCCAACGTCTGCGGAGCGTCGACGACGGGGAGTCGGTGGACGCGCTCGCCGTCCGGGGCGCGGAAGCGCAGGCCGCCCGATTTCAGCGCCGCGTACTGCGCGCCCCGGGCGACCAGGACCACTTCGTGCCCGGCCTCAGCCATCCGCGCCCCGATGGTCCCGCCGATCGCTCCCGCTCCGATGACGATGTAGCGCGTACCGCTGCCGCCGTCGGCGGGGCGGACAGACGTATCCATCGCGCGCAGGCCGATGCCCGATACTTCGGAATGTCCGAGAGCCGTCTGCTTCATGATCACTTTCCCGGGTCGGAGGCGGCCGCCGCTGGTGACGGGCGGCTGGCGGTATCGCCGATGCGTCGGCGCCGGCCGCCCTGAACAGCCACCTCCAGCAAACCCTGCTTCACCCACAGGTGGCAGTGCCTGGTGTTGCAGGTAATGGCAGTACCTGTCTCGCCCCAGGACGCTCGCTTACCGTGGGGAGATGGACGACCGAGCCGAGATCAGGGAGGTCCTGGCCTCCCGCCGGGCCCGCATCACCCCAGAGCAGGCGGGACTGCCCGCCTACGGCGGCCACCGCCGGGTCAAGGGGCTGCGCCGTGAAGAGGTCGCGATGCTGGCCGGTGTGTCGGTCGACTACTACGTGCGACTGGAGCGAGGCAATCTCTCGGGAGCCTCCGACAGCGTCCTGGACGGCGTGGCCCGCGCCCTCCACCTCGACGACGCCGAACGCCAGTACCTGTTCGACCTCGCTCGGCACACCTCGCCACCCACTACGGCCCGGCGCCGCACCGCGGCGAAGCGCCTGCGGCCCGCCCTGCAGTACATGTTGGACGCCGTCACGGACGCGCCCGCATGGATCCACAACGACCGCCAGGACCTGCTGGCCGCCAACGACCTGGCACAGGCCCTGTACGCCCCACTTCTCGCGGACCCGCGCCGCCCCGCCAACATCGCCAGGTTCATCTACCTCGACCCAGCCGCCCGCGACTTCCTCCCCGACTGGGACAAGGCCGCCACCGACGTCGCCGCGATGCTCCGTGGGGAGGCCGGCCGAAACCCCTACAGCAAGGACCTCACCGACCTCATCGGGGAGCTGTCCACCCGCAGCGAGACAATCCGGAAACGCTGGGCAGACCACAACGTCCGGCAACACCGCACCGGACCCAAGAAAATCCATCATCCGGCCGTCGGAGACCTGGAGCTGAACTTCGAGACCATGTCCCTGGACTCCGACCCCAGCCTCACCCTCGTGATCTACATCGCCGTCCCCCACAGCCCCAGCGCCGACGCCCTCCGCCTCCTGGCCACCTGGGCCGCCACCCAGAACCAGCCGCAAGCCGACCATCACGAACGCCTCATGTAAACAACGGTGTCAACGCAGGCGCTGGTCGTGAACTGCGCTGCACATCTTGAACAGGGAGCCGCTCGCCGTCCGAAGCTGCCGGCTCTGCGCCCACCTCGTTGTTTCCTTGACTGCCCGTCAACGCCGACCGGTCAGCTGACTCTCGACCGAATGACCCTGCCCAAGTGCCAAGTGCCAAGTGCCAAGTGCCAAGTGCCAAGTGCCGCTCGAAAACAGATGTACGCGGACGCCACGGGTCCATGAGCGGCGCCTTCACGACGCACACGTACCCGCTTCAGACCGGAGCGGGGCGAGGGCGGCGCCGGGAATCCTCAGGAGAGCGCGGCCTTGGCCGAGTTCCAGAGCACGCCGCGGTTCACGCGGTCGGGATAAAGGCGGAGCATCGACGTGTAAAGATCGGTATGGTCGTTGGCCGTCGCCGCCGCGGCCGTGAAGTCCTCGATGTAGCGGCGGGTCCGCCCCACGTCGTCGGGGCTGTCCGGATCGCCGTCGCGCTTGTGGCCGGAGACTACGGCGCTCGGGCGCAGTGCCTCGATTCACATCCAGGGCGCGCAGCCAGTGCTCCGTACCGTCCCCCTTGGCCTCACCGAGGTACAAGTGGACGTCGCCGTAGACGGCGTCGCCAGCGACCACCAGTCCGAGGGAGGGCACGTGCAGGGCGCTCGTGCCGTCGGTGTCCGTGTGGCCGAGTTCGATCGCGCGCAGCTCCTCGCCCTCCAGCTCGATCCGGCCGTCGGGCAGAGGCTCGGGGACGAGGTGCCGGTCGGGGAGTTGGTCGGGAAAGCGGGGCTGCCAGAACCCGTCGAACCAGGCGGATCCCCACTGCGCCCCCGCGTGGGCCGCGACGTCCGGTGCGGCGACCAGCCGGGCCTGTGGGAAGCGGTCGAGTACTGCGGGCGCCCCGAAGAAGTGGTCGCCGTGCGCGTGCGTGACGAAGATCGTGGTGACGTTCTTGCCCTGCGCGGCGACCCAGTCGGCCAGGCGGCGCGATTCGTCCACGGTCAGCAACGGGTCCACGAGCACCGCGTCGCGTTCGCCGTAGATGAGCGTCGACGATGTCGGGGACCACATCCGCCGGTCCTCGCCTGGTGGGAGGTCGTCGGAGACCGCCGGCTTCGACGGAGCGACGTGGACGGCGTAGGCGAGTGCGGTCATCACGACCCCCGCGGTCTCGGAGCGTGCAGCGACCGGGCCAGCCAACAAATGAGGCCGGGGCCACGGTGGCCCGAAATGTTCTGAATTCGAACTTCAGGCGCTTTCGACAGTAGCTGGGTCCCAGCGGAGGTACCACTTTGCCTTGCGTCGCCGATCTCCAAGGAGGCGCTGCCCTACGACACGATCTTCCTCGCCAGCCAATCTGGAAGGCCAGAGGGTCCCGTGATCACGACGAAGCTCACCGACCCCCATAGCTCCAACGGCTCCGCACAGTCACCACCTCGCCACGAGCAGCATCGGTACCACTGAACGCCACTACGACGCTGCCTCGGCTCCGCAATCGCAGCCAGCTCCACTCGGCTCGCCGCGCGACGAACCGCCGGGTTTACTGCGCTTCTCGAATACCGCCCCTTCGCCAGTGTGCCTACTTCCAGGTCACGCAGCTGCTTGAAGCAGTGCTGCGAAGGCGCGTTGTTCGTCGAAGTGCTGCCGCGTCTGGAGGCAGTGATGGAGCTGGCCGAGGAAGCGGTTGAGCAGGTGACGCTGGGCGGCGTTGTGCCAGTCGCCGTGCTCGCGTCGGCGCCGGTAGTGGGCGTTTGCGCCGGGGGAGGCCTGGAGGGCTGAGAAGGCCCAGAGGAAGCCGGCGTGCATGAGCCGGTTGTTCTTGACGAAGCGGCGGCGTTCAACGGCGCCTTGCACATCTCACGCAAGGAGCTGGTGGATCAGGGCCTGCTGTTCTTCGAGGCACTGGCGAAGCATGCCTCGGCAGCGTCGCGGGAGACGTGACGGGGGACAGCACGGCTGCCGTCTTCGCGAGCCGGACACGGCCGGGACACGGCCGGGGCGCGGCCGGCCGGCCGTCATGAGGCGAGCGCGTCGAGGGCCATGCCCGCTGTTTCCAACGATGGGATGGTGACGTGATGCTCAGACGTGCCGACTAGGGTCGCTGAGACAGACGCCCGAACGACCCGGTTCGTCGAGAAACGACTCGATTGAGTGAGAGAGGACACCGGCTACCTGCTCGGCGTCCTTTCCGGCCCTGCTGGCGTCTCGGATGTTGTGCGCGGACAACAAACGCTCCGGATGCGACCAGAAGATTCTTAGAGCTTGTCTCACGTGGTGCGGTTGGTCAATTTCTTGTAGCAGGTCAGTGCGGCCGCGAGACCGAGGAAGCCGAGAAAGTGCGTACCCTTCCGCTCGTACCGGACGGTGAGGCGGCGGTAGCCGAAGAGCCAGGAGAGCGACCTTTCGATCTTCCAGCGGTGTCGGCCGAGCCGCTCACTGGATTCGATTCCCGGGCGGGCGATGCGGGGGACGATGCCGCGGCTGCGCAGCCACCTCATGTGCTCGGCGGAGTGGTAGGCCTTGTCCGCGCGGAGCTTGCCGGGACGGCGCCGGCGCGGCCCGCGCCGCGACCGGATCGCGGGTATGCCCAGGACCAGCGGCAGCAAAGCCTGACTGTCATGGACGTTCGCACCGGACACACCGAGCGCCAGGGGTAAGAGCGTCCGCCAGTAGGTCATGAACACGGATTAGCGGCACGACGGGCAAGCTTCTGCTGATCATGGAATCGCTTACGCTCTGCGATCCTGGGAGAACGTCTGTGCCTGTCGTGCCCGCGTCCATCATCGACCCGATCTGTGCCGAGTTCCTGGTGCTGTTGCCGGATCGTCCAGTGCGTGCGGCACCGAATCCGCCTCCTTGAGCCGTAGGCAGGTGGGGTCTCCAGGCGGAGGCCCCACCTGCTCGGGTTCAGGCTGGTCAGAAGCGCACTGTGCGGTCCCGGGTGACTGTCGGGACGGCGAGCACGGCATCAAACGCTTCAGGAACCGGGGTGCTCAGATGGGAGCTCTGGAAACGAATCCCGTTGAGCAGTGGCGCCCCCCGTTCGTCGCACGGTGCGTGGCGCAGGTCGGTCAAGGTGATCCGGTCGGCGAGTCCGGCATCGATAAGAGCGGCCTCGACACTGCCGGGCGCCGCAGGCTCAAGGGGGGCTTCGGCGAGGGTGAAGCCGACCGCGGCGCTCTGGTCGGGGTACATCTCCGGCACATGGTCGGCGGTGTGGACGAGCGCCACGGTGCGGTAGTCCTGGCCGAGCATCCGCTGCAGGTGCTGGCCCATGGGCAGTGTGGTGAGGACGCCGCCGAACTCCAAAGAAAACGCCGTCTTGTGGATGTGGTTGTTGTGTGCCGCAAGGACTATCCGGGTCCCCGGTTCGGCGTGGTCCAGGTGCCAGCGCAGGGACTCGGCCAGATAGATCTCTCGCACCGACAGGTCCGCGGCCAGGCCCCGACCGGACATCAGCGCGTTTCCCGCCTGGAACATGTAGTCGGTGTGGCAGGCCGCTTCCACCCGGCGCCGGGCGATGTCGAAGCGGCTCTGGCTGCTGCGGGAGACGTAGAGCGGTTCGACGGCGCGCAGTCGCAGCAGCAGCCGTGCCAGTGTGGCGGTCAGTTTGTTCTGCTCGGCGGTCTCCAGGCCGGCCCATGCGGGCACGGCCGTAGCGCCGGAACCACAGCCCTTGAGGAACCGGTCGCTGATCTCCAGGACCGTATCGACGAGGGGGAGTGCGTCGGGGTCGACCTCGCGCAGGTATTCGGCCACCGGCTCCAGGGCAGGTCGTAGCGCCCCGCCGGCCTCGGGGATGTCGAGGCCGGCGAAGCGCAAGGGGTGTCCGCTGGTGCGGTTGTGGTGGCGCAGCCAGTGCATGAGATCTGCGGCGCCCCACTCGGCGGCGGCCCGGCTTACTTTCGCCAGGTCCCCGTCGTCGCCCTCGCCCAGCAGCCACCGGTCGAGGGGGAAGGCTTCGCTGAAGCCGAACTCCATGGCGAAGACGGTGAATCCACATCGTTCGGCGAGAAAGCGCAGCACCCGCTGGCGTGCGCGCGAGAACTCTTCAACGAAGTGTGCGCCCTCACCGACTGCCACAACCCGGGCATCGCCGACGATCTCCCGGAGCCCTTCGAGGTCGTCGAGAGACTGCTTGGGGTCAAGGGTGGTCAGGGTGCTGGAATGCTCGCGGAACCAATCGGCAAGCACGGTGCGGGAAGAAGGCTGAGCAGGCACAAGTAGAGCTCATTTCTCGGCTCGGAGGTTCAGGACACAGCCACTCATGCGCACACGGGCGGACGAGCGACGCGACGACGCGCAGACGCAACCGGCGCCGGGCCACTGGGCCAACGGCGCACCGCGTCTGCCGACGAACCTCGTCAGAGAAAATTGCTGAAGATTGCCATGATCGAAACCTAGCACCGGGCGCCGTACACGGGCACACGAATATTCCGGCGCTTCATCGCGAGGCAGGGCGCCCTCGGAGGACTTATCGCCGTAGGCGGTGAGCCGGGGTTATCGGATGCGGGGTGTGCGGGGTCGGGTGTCCCAGCGGTGGGTGTACCAGGCCCGCCGGATAAGGCTTCGCACCGTGATGATGGCGGTGGCCAGGGCGAGGTAGAACTCGGTGCAGATGCGGCGGCGTTCGGTGTTGCGACGGAGCTTTCCGAAGTTGTTCATCCAGGAGTTCGTCCGCTCTACCACCCAGCGGCCGTCGGTCTGGATCGGCGTCTTCGTGCCGCGCGGGGTGATGCGACCCGTGATGCCGCGCTCGGCGAGGTCGGTGCGGACGGGCTGGTAGTCGTAGCCGGCGTCCAGGCTCAGCTTCGGATTCTCGGGGACGTGCTCCAACTCGTGGGCCAGGGTCGCGAACTCGTCGAGGGTCTCGGGCAGCAGGGTGTGGTCACGCGCGTTGGCGCCGGCCGGGACGGTGACCACGGGTATCCCGTAGCCGTCGGTCAGCTGGGACCGCTTCAGTCCCTGCTTGCCCCGGTCCACCGGGGACCTTCCGGAACACTCGCCGCCGGAAGGGGACTTGGTGATGCAGCCGTCCGCAGCCAACTCCTCCAGCTCCAGCCCGACCATCCGGTCGTAGGCGGCGGGCACCGTTCGGGCCAGGACGGCGCCTGCGCCAGCCTTGATCCACTCATCACGTCGCCGCCGGATCGTGGTCGCCGAGCACGCCTCATCGGCAACGCGCTCATAGCCCATCCCGGAGACCAGGGCGAGCACGATCCGGTCGAACACGATCCCGTCCGGGATACGCGGGTTGTGGCAGCCCAAGGGGTGAGCGTCCTCACGATCCGGCAGCGAGGCGAGGAACTCCTCACGGATCGGCGCGATGATGGACGCAGGCACGACGGACACGAACTCTCCCGATGGTCACAGAGCGTAGAGTCCATGATCATCGAGTTCGAGCCCGTCGCGCCGCCTCGCTGTCGCGTTCATGACCTACTGGCGGACGCTCTAAGCCCTGAGCGTCGGACAGGACGTGCAGCTTGCTGCCCTTCTTGCCCCGGTCGACCGGATTGCGCCCGGTCAGCGATCCCCCCTTTTCGCGCGGACCGAGGCCGCGTCCACGATCACTGAGGTCCAGTCCACTTCACCGCGTGCACCGAGCTCGTCCAGGACTGCTCGGTGTAACCGTCTCCAGAGTCCGGCCTCGGTCCAAGCGGAGAACCGGCGGTGCGCGGTGGCGGGAGAAACCCCGAAGTTCTCGGGGAGGTGCCGCCATGCGCATCCGCTGGTCAACACGTACACCACAGCGGTGAACACGGCCCGCTCGTCGCACGGGGCCGTGCCCCCGCCTTGCGGACGGGAGGCAAACGACGGAAGCAACGGAGCGACCAGCGACCAGAGTTCGTCAGGAACCAACCGCTGCGACAGACCAACACCCATGGCAAGGCATCATGCCGCATCCATCTCACGCCACGTGAGACAAGCTCTTAGACCGTGTCCTATGTGGTGAGGCGGACGTTGAGCCGTGCATGGGGCGGGGTACGTGGAGTTGGATTGTTCCGGACGGGCTGTGGGAGATCGCGAAGCCGCTGATCCCTCCGTCGAGGGTTCGGCCGCAGGGTGGCGGAACGCAGGACACGCCTGATGAGACCCTGTTCGCGGCGATCATCTACGTGCTGGTCAGCGGCTGTGCCTGGCGGGCTCTGCCGCCCTGCTTCGGCGTCTCGAAGTCCACGGCCCACCGCCGGTTCCTGATCTGGTCCAGAGCCGGCGTATGGGGCCGTCTGCACGAGGCGGTCCTGAACCGGCTCGACGACGCCGCCCTGATCGACGTCACCCGCGTCGTCCTCGACACCGCCCACGTGAGGGCGAAAAAGGGGGCGAACACACAGGTCCGTCGCCCGTGGACCGAGGCAAGCCGGGTTCCAAGATGCACGTCCTGTCGGACGCGAACGGACTGCCGCTTCTCGTCGGCGTCTCGGCCGGCAACACTCACGACAGCGAAGGTCTGAAGCCCATGGTGGCGGGTCACCAAACGAGACACGACCCGCATCGCGGCCGCTACTTCAAGCCCCAGCGCCTCCACGCGGACAAAGCCTACGACCGCCCGGACCTGCGTAAAT
This sequence comes from Streptomyces sp. NPDC025793, assembly GCF_055558375.1. Lineage (NCBI taxonomy): Bacteria > Bacillati > Actinomycetota > Actinomycetes > Kitasatosporales > Streptomycetaceae > Streptomyces > Streptomyces sp. NPDC025793. The sequence continues at coordinate 32,350 of NZ_JBVHMR010000055.1, forward strand.
GGTTACGCGGCAAGCGCATTGGAGTCCGGATCGCCCGCAAAGGCATCGAGTCCAGTGAGCGATTGGGCCGCCGAAGGTGGGTGATCGAGCGGACGATGTCGTGGCTGTCCGGCTACCGCAGGCTCAGCCCGCGATACGAGCGTAATCCCCGCAACTACCTGGCCTTTCTCGGTCTCGCCGCGGCCCTGTGCTGCTACAAGCGACTCGTCCGCCTCACCACATAGGACACGGTCTTACTGGGAGCGGATCTGGGAGAAAACTGGGACGGGCCTGGGACGTCAGGCCCCAAGGAGGTTGAGCATGGCCCGCTGGTAGACGGCGTACACCGTGGGGAGTTCGGCAAGGTGGGCGCGTTCGTCGATGCCGTGCAGCCCCTCGTACGGCACCCCGAATCCGGCGGTGGCCCGGATTCCCTCCCCGGCGAGCAGGTTGCCGATGTTCGACGGCCCCGCGGTCTTCGCCCTCACCATCAGCCCGGCCTTGGCGGCGGCGTTCAGCAGGGCGGCGGCGGGCTGCTCGTCCTCGGTCAGGCGGAACGGCGGCCACGTGGCGATGGGGGTGACCTCGGTCGGCGTCGGTGCGGGCAGCTCCGCATCGAGCTCGGCGACGGCCTTGCGGACGAGCGTCTCGGCGTCGTGGGCGTCAAAGGTCGGGGTGGTGCGGATGTCGACGTTGAGGTCGCACCGGTCGGGGGTGACCGAGAAGCCCTGGCCGCCGTGGAAGGACGTGACCGACAGCTTCGGCGGCAACGGGAAGGCTGAGGCGCCGTCGACGCTGGGCAGGTCGGCGGCGTCCAGCAGCCGTACAAGGTGGGCGGCCCGCGAGATGGCGCCGACCACCGTCCGACTCGATCCGGAGTGCCCGGAGGGAGCGTGCACGGCGAGGGAGGCACGCCACAGGCCCCGGCCCCCGACCACGACCTCGTCCAGCCCCGGGTAGCCGATCATCACCCCGGCCGGGCGGGCCGCGACCTCATCTGCGAGGTAGGCGCGGGCGCCCCCGAAACCGCCGGTGTGCTCATCGACATCCAGGAGCACGGCGAGCCCGCCATACAGGTCAGCGGCGCGAGGCAGCAGGTCGGCGGCGATGTGGCAGAACATCGCGGCGGCGAGCTTGGAGTCGGACGAGCCCCGGCCGAGCAGCCAGCCGTCCACGATGTCGCCGCAGGCCGGCGGGAAGGACCAGGCGGACTCGTCGCCGTACGGGGCGGTGTCCACGCACGCGTCCAGCGTCCACCAGGCCCCCGGCCGGCCTCCGGGGATTTCCACCAGCAGCCCCACCAGCTGACCGGCGTCATCGTGCAGGCGGCGGTGCGGCAGGGTGCGGGCGGTCAGCCAGTCCTCCAGCACACCCAAAACCGGCCCGTAGTCGTCGATCCCGGCCCGGCTCGGCCGGCGGATCAGCTCCTGGGCCAGCTCGACCACGGACGCCACGCGGGCCTCGGCCGCCTGCTGAAGGTTGTCGCTCACGGTTCTCCCCACCACGTCAGTCGTGCCGCACCGGCAGTGCGCGGACGGCCTCGATCGTCTCCACCGGCCGTGCGGACGCGCACGCCTCCCGCCCATGGTGGACCAGCCCGACGGCCGCCTCCCGGCTGAGGAACACGCCGCAGTCGAAGCCCTCGGCCCCGTGAAAACTGGGCAGCGGCACCACCGCGGCGGTGTCGGAAGCGACAAAGAACCTCTCCAGCGCCTCGGTGGGCTCCACCATCCCGATGTGCAGCGTCTTGACGCCGTTGCGACGCGCGGACGGGTCACGCAGCTCCAGCAGCCGCAGCAGGTGGTCGGCCAACACGGCGTGCCGCGGCGGCCCGTACAGCACCCGATAGTGGACCAGGTCCGGGTGCTGGGCCACGGCCGTCTCGATCGCCGCCAGATACGCCTTCTCCCGCGACCGGGAGCCGGTGACGACCAGGTGCTCACGCGCCCCGGCGGCAACGTCCACCATCGCCTCGACCAGGTCCGTCCAGAGAGGGAGCACCTTGACCACCACCGCGGTACCAGAAGTCTCCAGCACGCTCGTGGCCGCCGCCCCGTCTTGATGGGCAAACAGCACCTCGGGACGCTCGCGGTACATCTGACACAGCCCCGCCCGGTTCCGCTTGCCCGTACGGCGCCGCCCGGACTCCCACGCGCTCATCAGGCTCGCATCCGACGCACCGCCGGTGATCGCGTTCAGGCCGTCGACGGCCTCCTCCAACGTCATGTTCCGCGCTACCCGGGCCCGCTTGAGCGCCGAGTCCGTACTGCTGACCGCGGCCACGGACACCGCCCCCTCCCCTTCCGCCGACGTGTACCCGAAGTCTTCCCCGCCCACCGGCGGTTCGGCAGACCCGCACCAGCCTTTCGCAGAAGGTGCGAACCGGCAGGTGAGGTGTTCGGTCAGGCCGAGGGACGGCCCTGGGCCGGAAGCACCGTGACGTTCTCACCGGAATGTCGCAGTCGTTCGAGGAGACGGGCGTTCTGTGTCTCCACTTCGGCGTTGCGCAAGGTCAGGACCTGGATCTGGTTGGCATAGGTCGCCAGGGTGAGGAGTGGAGCCTCGACGACGGCGCGGGCGGCGTCGGCGAACTCGGCCCATTCTGCTCCAGCGCCCGCGTCGTCCCCGGCAAGGCACTCCCACCACACCAGAGCCGCCAGATCCCGGATCGCCATCGCCCGTGAGTCGTGAGGTAGGGCGCCCAGACTGGATAGATGCGCCCCGCGCGGCCCGGGGCGCCGTCTGAGTCGGGTGGGCCGCATGCTGAGGCGAAGAGCGCGCTCATGAGCGCGTCGCGGGAAGTTCGGTGACCGGGCCTGGAACCGCGTGGGGGATGCTCCACCGCTCGTGGGGGAAGCGGGCGGCGAGTTCGGCCTGCCGGTATCCCGTCTCGCCCGAGCCGAGGAGCGCGGCCGCCTGGTCGGGTGTGGCCAGGAGCCGTGCGAAGGTGCGGCCGGTGGCCGGATCCGCGCAGGCCAGGCCGACCTTCGTGACGGGAGCGGCCAGGCGGAGGCGTGCGCGCGGGCCGATGCCGCCGTAGACGTCACCGGTCGCGTCGTACACCCAGCCCAGGCGCACGATGTCGTCTCCGAGGGTCACCTGGGCCTCCTCCATGACCTCGCGACGCAATGTCTCTTCCGGCGAGGCGTCTGTGGCCTCGACTGTTCCGCCGGGCGAAGCGAGCGGGTTCGTCGCGAATTGGAGCTGGAATCCGGGGAACTCGCGCGGGAGTAACTGCGCCATGGGGGAGAGTGTGGTGGGTTCGCGCCCCTCCGTGAACTTGATCGCGATCCACTTCGACCTCGACGCCGTCGACAGCGACGGAGTCGTCCTCGCTCTGAGCGTCGAGCTGAACGGGCTAACCGACAAGTTCGCCGCCTCGTGAGCGACCTGGGCGGCGCCGCCGACGTCGCCGCTCTGACCGTTGAAACAGTCGGCGCATCGGGTCAGGCTCTCCAGGCAGGTCGGGCACGGTGGACGGAGCGCGGGATAGGCCCGTTTCCACGGCGTTGACGGGCCGCCCGAGCTGCCAGGAGAGAACCTCCGCAGCAGGGTGGGTAGCGGCGGCAACATCATCGAGGAGCTGGCCGCACGGGAAGGTCTCCACAGATCAGGGGATTGACACTGCCGTCCAGCCACGGCCGCGAGTCGATGGTGGGGATACGGGGCTCAGCTACTTTTTGTTGCCCTACTTCCACAGAGTCGGGGCCTTCGCGATGACATCGTGCAGCAACGCTGTGCACTCGAGGTCGCCGAGGAGGACTGCCTCCACCCCGTGCCCGGCCAGCCGGTCGTCAGGCGTGACGGCGGGTGTGGACGGAGCGGTGAGGGTGCGGGACGGGCGGCTCCGGCGGCGGGCGGATGGCAGATGCGCGATCGCGCTGCTGCACTGGTTCCGCCGCCTGCGCATCCGCTGGGTACGCCGCGACGACATCCACCAAGCCTTCATCACCCTCGGCTGCGCCATCATCTGGCGGCGACGACTCAAGACCTCATTCTGATTCGAGTCCTTAGAGCTTGTCTCACGTGGTGCGGTTGGTCAGCTTCTTGTAGCAGGTCAGTGCGGCCGCGAGACCGAGGAAGCCGAGAAAGTGCGTACCCTTCCGCTCGTACCGGACGGTGAGGCGGCGGTAGCCGAAGAGCCAGGAGATCGACCTTTCGATCTTCCAGCGGTGTCGGCCGAGCCGCTCACTGGATTCGATTCCCGGGCGGGCGATGCGCGGAACGATGCCGCGGCTGCGCAGCCACCTCAGGTGCTCGCCGGAGTGGTAGGCCTTGTCCGCGCGGAGCCTGCCGGGACGGCGCCGGCGCGGACCGCGCCGCGACCGGATCGCGGGTATGCCCAGGACCAGCGGCAGCAAAGCCTGACTGTCATGGACGTTCGCACCGGACACACCGAGCGCCAGGGGTAAGCCCTGAGCGTCGGACAGGACGTGCAGCTTGCTGCCCTTCTTGC
>NZ_JBVHMR010000056.1:0-32749 GCF_055558375.1 Streptomyces sp. NPDC025793
CCGACGGCGTCTGCCCGACGCTCAAGGACGAGGACGAGAAGAAGAACGGGAACGAGAACGAGAACTGCGAGGAGCGCGAGCACCACGAGAACGGCGAGCACGACGAGAACGGCAAGCACGACGAGAAGGGCGAGCACCACGAGAAGGGCGAGGACGGCGTGAAGGTCAAGAACGGAGTCATCGCCAGCTTCCGCGTGGTCTGCGACCACGACGACCGCGGTGACCGCGGTGAGGGCGGCGAAGGCGGCTGGGGCGGCGAGGGCGGCTGGGACTGACCCCGAAGCCGAGCAGCCCCATACGGGGCCCCGGCCCGCCGCAATCGGGCCGGGGGTACCCCAATCCCATTCTCGGACAACCCACGCGCCATGCGCGCACCACCGGCCCGGACACCAGGCGTGACATCCTGGTGCCCGGGCCGGCGCCCCTTCTCCCGCCGGCCGAACCACCTGGGGATTTCCACCCCGAACGCCTCCCGCAGGTACCTCCGACCGCGCCCTCGTCATCCGTTTCCCTCCCGGCGTTTCCACCGCCCCCGAACGGGTGAGAAAAGACCGAGCCCGCTCGCCAGGAGGCCGGCCTGGGATCCAGGGCACAGCAGCCACCCCGGTGAGCCCGCCGACCGCCAGCCGCCCCGGCCTGCCGGCCACGTCCGCAACGACCCCGGGTATCCGAGGGTGCCGCCGGATCCATAGCCGCACCAATGACCCGGGCTGACGGCGAGCGGGGCATGGGCAGCACGCCTCCAAGTCTCAGCCGTCGTACCACGCATTGACAGACGGCGCCGGCCGCTGCCCTCGCGTGACGTATGGCCGAAGGCGGCTGTACCCGATCGGCCGGTAGCCCCGAGAGCAAGCCGGCCGAGTCCGCAACCCCAACGCTTACGAGTACAACAGTCGCGAGAGTTCGGGGCGAATCTGCTCGGCGAGGTATGCGTGTCCGACGTCCGTGGGGTGCACACCATCGCTTCCGATGAACTGGTGCGCGGATCCGGTAAACCACCCGCGGCGCACCGCGGACAGGTAAGGCAGGCCCAGTTTCCTTGCTGCGGCCGCGACCGCTTCGTCGACCGGGTGCGAGCCGATTGGCTGCGGGTATGAGTAGATCGGCCCGATGACAAGGATGCGCGCGTGGGGCAGTCCTGCATGGAGACGGCGCAGTGTGTCTACCGCGGCGGTCTGGGTTTGTGCCGGGCCGACGTCGTTACGTGATCCCTCGACAACCACCAAGTCTGGCGCTGCCGCAACGGCGTCGTTGACCCGCTGTGTGTAGGGGTGCCCGCCCGGTTGCGTGCCGCCCGTGGTGTAGCCCGTGCCGCCCTGCCCGTCCAGACGTAGCGTGAGCCCCAGCCGATTGGCGACCAGCGCGGGCCAGCCTTGCGGTCCGTTCCCGCCCTGGGCGCTTCCGCCGGCGATGCTGTCGCCCAGGACGAACAAGCGCAACTGTGCTGTGGTGGCGCCGACCGGGATGTTGCCGATCATGATCAAGAAGGTGCCCAGCAGGATCATTAGCACCAGTGCGCGGCGCCGCGACCGACTCAAACGCTGGGACTTCGCAGATATGCCCATGGCGCTGAAGCTAATGCGCTAGCCGGAATGTCACCAATGCACTACGCCGACGGGGTACTCGCGGTGTGCCCGGGCGCACGGACGGACCGGTGAGCGCATCACGCCGGAGCACCGCAACGACGGCCTCAGCCAGATGCCGCGGCTGACCGCCACACTCGTCGTGCGCCGCAGCCTCCGGCATTCGGATCGCGGGTACCCCATTCCGGTCCTTGCCGCAGTCCGTCCGGGAGCAATGCTCGGACTTGTGGATCAAGCCTCCGGAGGGACGCAGAAGGCATACCTTCCCGACTGATCGTTTGATGGTCTCCGATTAGGCCCGCGTTGCAGCGCGGGTCGGGAAGGCACGCCGTGCTCAGCGTAGTCGCTGACGAGGGCTCCACCCAGTCCGGCTCTTGATCGACGAAATCGTGCGTGACGGCGCCCGGTGCATGCTCGCCGCCGCGCTGGAGGCGGAAGTCAACCAGTACATAGCCGAGTTGACTGCCGAGACTGACGAGCGCGGGCACCGCCTGGTGGTTCGCAACGGCCACCACCGGCCACGCACCGTGGTCACCGCTGCCGGGCCCGTCGAGGTGAGGGTCCCGCGGGTGAACGATCGCCGCGTCGACGAGGCCACGGGCGAGCGGAAGCAGTTCTCGTCTAAGATCCTGGCTCCGTGGTGCCGTAAGTCCCCGAAGATCTCCGAGGTGCTGCCGCTGCTCTACCGCACGGACTGTCGTCCGAGGACTTCTTGCCCGCGCTGGAGCAGTTCCTCGGCGGCACGGCTGGCCTGTCGCCGGCGACCGTGACCCGGCTGACCAGGCAGTGGAGCGACGCCCACGCCGCCTTCCAGGACCGGGACCTGTCCGACCGCGACTTCGTCTATGTCTGGGTCGACGGGGTTCACCCGAAGGTCCGGCTCGGGCAGGCCCATTCGTGCGTCCTGGTCCTGCTTGGCGTCCGCCTGGACGGCACGAAGGAGCCGATCGCGCTGGCCGAGGGGCTGCGCGAATCCACCGAGTCGTGGGCGGACCTGCTACGAGACTGCCGCCGCCGGGGCATGCGCGACCCCGAGCTGGTCGTCGGCGACGGCGCGATGGGCCTGTGGCGAGCGTAGGCCGAGGTGTTCCCCGCAGCTCGGCCGCAGAGGTGCTGGGTTCATAAGTCTCGTAATGTCATCAACTGCCTGCCGAAGTCGGACCAGCCCGGCGCGACGAAGGCAATGCAGGAGATCTACAACGCCGAGGACAGGGCCCACGCAGAGCGGGCGATCGAGGCGTTCGCCCGCACCTACGGGACCAAGTGGCCGAAGGCCGTCGCGAAGATCACCGACGACCGGGACGAACTGCCGGCGTTTTACGACTTCCCGGCCGAGCACTGGGTCCATCTGCGGACGACGAACCCGATCGAGTCGACGTTCTCCACGGTGAAGCTGCGGACGAAGGTCACCCGCGGTGCGGGCAGCCCAGCGGCGGCCCTGGCGATGGTGTTCAAGCTCGTCGAGTCCGCTCAGGCCCGCCGGCGCGCGATCACCGGAGCCACCTGGCTCCCCTGGTCCGGGCCGGAGCGAAGTTCGAGAACGGCGTCCTGGTCGAGCGAGAGGAACTGGCAGCCTGAGCGGCCGACCGGCCCAGGCCGCAAGCTCCTCCTCGGTCAGCACCCGATGAGCTGACGTGCTGCCGCGTCAACGGTCTGCGCAAGGAGGACAGCAATGGTCATGGGACCGACACCGCCGGGCACGGGAGTGATCAGGCTTGCCCGCTGCCGTGCCGTGTCGAAGTCAACGTCCCCGACGTTGCCCGGGTTATAGCCCGCATCGATCACCACGGCTCCGGGCTTGACGTCCGCCCCGTTGATGAAGCGCGGCCGACCGACCGCAGCCACCAGGACGTCCGCCTCGCGCACGATCGAGGGCAGATCAACGGTGCGGGAATGACAGTAGGTCACCGTGGCGTCCCGCCCGAGCAGGAGCATGCCGACGGGCTTGCCGAGGATAGGGCTGCGTCCCACCACGACGGCGTGCTTTCCTGTGAGGTCGACCTCGTACTCGTCCAGCAGGCGCATGATCCCTCCGGGCGTGCAGGAGACGAAGCCAGGCAGGCCGGACCCCATCGCCGCGAAGGAATGCATGGTGACCCCGTCGACATCCTTGTCCGGGGTGATCGCCTCGAACGCGGCGCGCTCATCGATGTGCGGTCCCACCGGGTGCTGGAGCAGGATGCCGTGCACGTCCGGATCCTCGGACAGCGCGGTGACGGCCTCCACCAGGCCGCTGGTGCTCACCGTGGCGGGCAGGGCCACGTGCCGCGAGTGAATGCCGGCCTTCGCGCACCTGGCCTGCTTCATCCGGACATGGGTGACCGAGGCCGGGTCCTCTCCCACCAGCACAGTCGCCAGACAGGGGGACGCCCCGGTGCGCCGACGGATGTCCTCGGCGGCTGCCGCGCTGGTCTCGGTCATTCGGCGGGCGAGGGCCGTACCTTCCATCAGCCGTGCCTGCTGCGTCTCCATCACGTGCCACTCCTGAGCTCCACGGTGAAGTGCCCAGGCGCACGGCATTGACGAGGCGTCAGGCCGCTCCCCGGTGGTACTCCACCTCAGCGCCAGTTACGGCCCGCACTCACCATACCGGCGCACCCCGGGCGGACGGCCCCATCCACAGATCTTGACAACTGCTCCGGCCTTGGGGTGAAGGCCCATGGCCCTGCGCTGTCGGACCGCAGTCATCAGCCCCTTCATGCCATGCGCCTGCTGCTCAATGTCGGCCGCAATCCGCATGAGGACCTACTTGTTCTGTACGGCGCTGACCGCATCGTCCAGCTCAAGGAGCGACGTTCGCAGAAGGGCGCGAAAGGGCACAGTGGATACATCGTGTTCATTCGACACGGGGATCTGTCATGGCAGGCCGCTGCGTTGGTGGTCCGCGAGGGGGATGGTCGATGGACTCGGGAGATGTACTCGCCGGGCGGTACCGCCTGGAGCGCATGCTGGGGCGGGGCGGCATGGGGGAGGTTTGGCAGGCACACGATGAATCACTCCTGCGGCGCCAGGTGGCAGTCAAGGTGCTGTCCGCCTCCGCGGACCCCCAGGCGGTGCGGCGCATCCAGGCGGAGGCACACGTCCTCGCCAGACTGCAACATCCCGGCATCACCGTGGTCCACGACGCGGGAATCCATGACACCCGCCCCTTCATCGTCATGGAACTCCTCCACGGCAGCGATCTCGCGCACGTCATAACGCATCAGCCGGACGGGATGCCGGTCCACCGGGTGACAGGCCTTGTCCAGCAAGTCGCCGACGCGCTCCACGCCGCCCACGGCAGCGGCGTCATCCACCGTGACGTCAAGCCGGCCAATCTGTTCCTCCAGGCTGACGGCGACCGCATGAAGATCTGCGACTTCGGCATCGCCCGCAGCCCGGCGACTCCCCAGATGACTACGTCCGGCCACGTGATCGGCACGCCCGCGTACATGGCGCCCGAGCAGTGCCTCGCGAAGCCGGTCGACGGCCGAAGCGACATGTACGCCCTGGGCTGCGTGATGTTCGCGCTGCTCACCGGCGGGCCACCGTTTGCCCCGGACCAGCCCGTCTACCGGCTGATGCAGCAGCACGTCGAGGAGCCGGCGCCCCGCATCGGCAGCCTGCGGCCGGACCTTCCGCCCGAGCTGGAGGACTTGACAGCCCTGCTGCTGGCCAAAGATCCCAGACAACGACCCGACGCCAAGAACGTCGCCGAGACGCTGGCAAACCTCACACCGGGCCAACGCCTGCCACCCGTATACCGCCCTCGTACCTCCACTCCGAAGTATTCCCTGATCCGTACGATCGAGGCGCCCGAGGTCAGGGCTGTTGGCTTCAGCCCTGACGGGCAGACCCTCCTCGGCGCCGGCGCGGAATTGTCCTTCTGGAATGCACACAGCGGCGAACTGCAGCACCAGACAGCGGTGAAAGGCTATGTGGACTCGGTGGCCTTCGCCCCGGACGGCTCGGCGCTGGCCACCAGCGGAACCCAGAGCCACATCAGCCTGCGGGATCCGCAGACGGGAGAAGCCCGACGCGATCTGACCGGGCACTCCGCGTCCTCAGAGCCGGTCAAGGGTGTGGCCTTCAGCGCGCGCTGGGACGTACTGGCCAGCTGGGGAGGCAGCGGTGTACGTCTGTGGAAGCCGCGCTCAGGAGTCTTTCTGGGAACCCCGAGCTGGTACAAGAGTCGCTTCTCGCCCTGGCCCTTTCAACCGGACGTGACTGCTGCGGCCTTCAGCCCCTCCGGGGATATCCTGGCTGTCGCCACCGACCATCCACTCCGGGACACTCCAACACTCCGGCTCGGCCAGGTCGAATCCGATTCCCTGGTTGCAGATCTCAAGCTGAGACGCCTTGGTGTCATCTGTGGGCTCGCCTTCAGTCCTGACGGCCGCTATCTGGCGGCCGCCGAGTCCGAGGCAGTACGCGTCTGGGACCTTCAGACCGGGGAGCAGCGCCACCAACTGGACGGAGGCTCACAGCCCATGCGCTGGCGTTTCGTGGCCTTCAGCCCGGACGGCAACATTCTGGCCGGTTCCGGGCATCGGGGCGTGGCCCTGTGGGAGGCGCGGACCGGTCAGCACATCACGACGCTGACCGTCCCGGGGCGGGCCGCGAGCTCGATTGCGTTCAACCCGAGCGGAAACGCCTTGGCCGCCGTGTTCGGGATCACCTTGACCGGCGTGTTCATCCGCGACGGCCAGCCCAAGCGCTCGGTCTGCGTGTGGTCGATGTAATCACGGCGGGAAGCGGTCGGGCCGGGCATAGGCGAGCGTCTCCTGCGCGAAATCTTCCTTCAGGGCGGCAGGCCTGGTGAACGGCTCGGGATCCGCCCACAGACCTTGCTGCCTCCACTGTTCATACGGGAGTGGCCCGGCAGCGTCGCGGCGGGCGCGGTGATGGTCGGTTGGGTGGCCACCTACGGTGCGACAGGCGCGCCCCACGGCGACCTTGCACGTGGGGCATTCGACGCGGCGGTACCAGTCGCGCACGAGCTGCTGCTCGGGTCCGGATCGCAGGTGCCTGCGTCACTCGCCCCACGTGTTCTCCGTCCCCATCGACCGTCCCCTCAGCCCGGTGGTGCGTACCGTGCGCGACGCCGTGACGATGACCGTACCGATGGAGGAACTGCACTGGGGCCACAACAGCGAGGGACGGCTGATCGCGTGGGTGGGCCTCAGTGCGATTGTCGTTGGCTCTGAACAGCGGCATCGCACTGGAGGCGGGACTGTCAGCGAGTCTGATGACCTCGTACGGATCGTGGTTCCGCACCTGGATGTGGCGCGGGTGGAACGGGTGCGGTCAGCCGGCGGATGGTCCGTATCGCCGCCTGTACCCGCGAGTTGAGGGTGGTGTGTCCGGACTGCGGTCGTGAGTCGGCTCGGGTGCATAGCCGTTATGTCCGTACCCGGGCCGACGTTGCCGTCGGTGGTCGCCCGGTACTGATCGGGCTGTCGGTGCGGCGGTTGTTCTGCGAGTCTCCGAGCTGCGGCCGCGGACGTTCGCCGAGCAGGTGGAGGGGCTGACGGTGCGCTACCAAACGGCGCAGTCCGCTGCTGCAGCACCTGGTGGAGATGGCCGGGGTGTTCTCGCCGGCCGTGGCGGAGCCCGGCTCCTGCACATCCTGAAAATGCCGCTGTCACGGACGAGCGTGCTGTTCCACCTGATGCGGATGCGGCTGCCGCCGGTCGTGCCACCGCGGGTGCTGGACGTGGACGACTTCGCGCTGTACGCGGACGTCTACGGCACGCTGCTGGTGGATGCCGACACCCGGTTGCCGATCACGTTGTGGACCGGGGGCGACGCCGAGCAGTTGGTCGCCTGGCTGCGCACGCACTCCGGTGTCGAGGTGGCGTGCCGCGACGGCTCGCTCACCTACCGGCAGGGCATTACCGATGGAGCCCCGATTGAGCGGCTTGACGACCGCGTCAAGGCGCGGGCCGAGGAAGAAGGGGATCGCGTAGCGGTGCACGCCCGACTGCGGGCTGAGGACCCGGTGTTGCGTGGCTTTCAGATAGCCCTGGGTGGCGATCTCCAGCATCTCGCCGATGTTGAACACGAAGGCGTTGGGCACCGGTACCGCGTCGATCCACTCGCCGTCCTCGCGCTGCGAAGGAGCGGGCCGCGCTCAGCACCTCGTCGCGACGTGGTGCGGGGACGTCGTGCCCGGTGGCGTAGAAGAAGCCGACTTCGTGGGCGGCGGAACGGAGTTCGGCGAGGAAGGCGTCACGGTCGGCGTCCGGGGCGCGGAGGCAGGAGATGTCGATGACGGGCAGGGCTGTGGGCTGGGCCATGGGGATTCCTTCGCGGCACGGCAGGCAGACTGCGCATCACAACTGCCCAGGGACGTGGCTGGTTGAGTGGCAGAAGCGGCATCGGGCGGAAGGGAGAAAGAGAGAGGGTGCGGGTCGCGAGCCGTGGAACGGCGATCAGCGGCAGACCTGGTCGAACTGGTCGGCGCGGCGGCTCACCCAGAACGGGTCGAGCAGCACCGTGTGTGCCGTGCCAGTGGTCTCCATGACCGGATCAAAGCACACCCGGGAAGGTGCGTCCACCACGCATCCCGCAATGTGAGACACCCTCGTTGTGCTGGTGAATACCGCCGCCGCTGTGGTTATCTGGCTGCATGACCGTGCTCGTGACCCGCCGCCACGTGGACTACGTGCGTGTCACCACCACGGGTTGTTCCGCCGCGAGCTGACGCCGCGCTCCGGCTTCTGACCAGCATCTTTCTCACCGCTTCACGCTGACCGCCGCCCTCCGTCGGGGGCGGCTTCCAGCGCTGCGGTTCCCTCACGCCTTCCCACTCTCACCCTCCGCACAGGGAGCAGCACCATGAGCCAGCCCATCGACTCCGTCACCGCCGGCCACACCCCCGAGGAAACCTCCGCCGGGCCTGACACCTCCGCGTGGTCCTTCGAGACCAAGCAGATCCATGCGGGTGCCGCGCCGGACCCGACGACCGGCGCCCGGGCGACGCCGATCTACCAGACGACGTCGTTCGTGTTCCGGGACACCCAGCACGCCGCCGACCTGTTCTCGCTCGCCGAGCCCGGCAACATCTACACCCGCATCCACAACCCCACCCAGGACGTCTTCGAGCAGCGGATCGCCGCGCTGGAGGGCGGGGTCGCGGCGGTGGCGCTGTCCTCCGGGCAGGCGGCGGAGACTCTGGCGATCCTGACGCTGGCGAGCGCGGGGGACCACATCGTCTCCAGTACGTCGCTGTACGGCGGCACGTACAACTTGTTCCGGCACACGCTGCCGAAGCTCGGCATCGAGGTGTCGTTCGTGGACGACCCGGACGATTTCGAGGCCTGGCGGGCGGCGGTCCGGCCGAACACCAAGGCGCTGTTCGCGGAGACGCTGGGCAACCCGCGCGGCAACGTGCTGGACCTGCGGGCGGTCGCGGACGTGGCGCACGCGGCGGGCGTGCCGCTGATCGTGGACAACACGGTTCCGACTCCCTACCTGTTGCGACCCATTGAGCACGGCGCGGACATCGTCGTGCACTCGGCGACCAAGTTCCTGGGCGGTCACGGCACCGCGATCGCGGGTGTCGTCGTCGACGGCGGCACCTTCGACTTCGGCGCCCACGCCGACCGTTTCCCCGACTTCACCGAGCCTGACCCCAGCTACCACGGTCTGCAGTACTGGCCCGCCCTCGGCCCCGGCGCCTTCGCCATCAAGCTCCGGGTGCAGCTGCTGCGTGACCTTGGCCCGGCGCTCTCCCCGCACTCCGCGTTCCTGCTGCTCCAGGGCGTGGAGACGCTGAGCCTGCGCATCGAGCGGCACTCCGCGAACGCCCAGGCCCTGGCCGAGTGGCTGGAGCAGCGCGACGAGGTCGCGGCCGTCCACTACCCGGGACTGCCGTCCAGTCGCTGGTACGAGGCCGGGCAGAGGTACCTGCCGCGCGGTGCCGGTGCCATCGTCTCGTTCGAGTTGCGGGACGGCATCGAGGCGGGCAAGCGGTTCGTGGACGCCGTCGAGCTGTTCAGCCACCTCGCCAACATCGGCGACGTCCGCAGCCTCATCATCCACCCGGCGTCCACTACCCACAGCCAGCTCGACGAGGAGCAGTTGGCGGCCACCGGCACCTCCCCCGGCCTGGTGCGGCTGTCGGTCGGCATCGAGAACCTCGCCGACCTCAAGGCGGACCTGGAGGCCGGGTTCCGCGCGGCCAAGGACGCGTCCTGAACACCGTGCTGACGCCCTCCGAGGTCCCCCTCCCGCCGGCCACCGGGGCCTGGCGGGAGGGGGACCCGCCCGGGCGTCGCCAGTGGTACGCCCGTGAGAAGCCGCTTCCGTTGGAGGCGGGCGGTGAACTGCCGGGCGCGCGGCTGGCGTTCGAGACGTGGGGGCGGCTGGCGTCGGACGCGTCCAACGCGGTCCTCGTCCTGCATGCCCTCACCGGAGACAGCCACGTGGTCGGCCCCGCCGGACCCGGGCACCCCACCCCCGGCTGGTGGGACAGGCTCATCGGACCGGGCCGGGCCCTGGACACGGACCGCTGGTTCGTCGTGGCGCCGAACGTCCTCGGCGGCTGCCAAGGCAGTACCGGGCCGTCGTCGCTCACACCGGACGGCCGCCGCTGGGGCGGCGATTTTCCCTTCCTGACCCAACGTGACCAAGTCGCTGTCGAGGCCGACTTGGCCGACGCGCTGGGTATCGACCGGTGGGCGCTGGTGGTCGGCGGCTCGATGGGCGGGATGCGGGCACTGGAATGGGCCGTGTCGTATCCCGGGCGCACCGGCGCCCTGCTGCTGCTCGCCTCGACGGCCGCGGCGAGCGCCGAGCAGATCGCCTGGGCGAACATCCAACTGCACGCCATCCGCGCCGACCCGCACTGGCGCGGCGGCCACTACCACGACACCGGTCAAGGACCGCACGCCGGACTCGGCCTGGCCCGACGGCTCGCCCACGTCACCTACCGCAGCGAGCAGGAACTCGCCGTTCGCTTCGGCCGTACGCCCCAGGGCACGGAAAACCCCTGGAGCGGCGGCCGGTACCAGGTCGAGTCCTATCTCGACCATCACGCCGCCAAGTTGGTGCGCCGCTTCGACGCGGGCAGCTACGTCGTCCTGTCCGAGGCCATGAACAGTCACGACGTCGGCCGGGCCCGCGGCGGCGTGCGCGCCGCCCTGCGCCGGGTGACCGCCAGAACACTCGTGGCCGGGGTCGACTCCGACCGCCTCTATCCCCCGTCCCAGCAGGCGGAACTGGCGTCGGGCATCCCCACCGCCGATGACCTCCGGCTGATCGAATCCCCCTATGGCCACGACGGCTTCCTCATCGAGGTGGAGCAGGTCGCCGCGCTCGTGGGAGAGCTCGTCCGCTGAGCGGGTCCGGGAGGTCCCGGCTCGCCGAGCGGCTCAGCCGCCGAGTTCCAGCAACAGCGCCGGATCCTTGGACCACTCCTCCAGCGAGCCGTCGTAGACGGCGATGTCGTCCCGGCCGAGGAGGGTGAGGGCGAGTGCCGTGCCCGCGGCCGAGATGCCGCCGCCGCAGTACAGGACGACCGGTGAGTCGGCGCCGTGGAGGACCGCGTGGGCGCGGGCGGCGAGTTCGGGGCCGGGCAGCACACGGCCCGCGAAGTCCAGCAGGTCACGGCGCGGAAGGCTGCGGCTGCCGGGGATGTGGCCGCGGCGGCTGTAGCGGGTAGGAGCGGAGCCGTCGAAGCCGCCGGCCGGCAGGGCGCACACCAGTGTGCCGGGACGGTCGCCGCGGCTGATGGCGGCCACCTCCTCGATCCCCACCCACAGATCTGGACGCGGGAGCGGGGTCAGAGGCGGCACGGCCGGAGCCCGGTCGGTGTCGTCGCCGATGCCGTCGCCGCCGACGAGCGGACGCCCGGCCCTCTGCCACGCCTCCAGGCCGCCGTCGAGGACGGCCGCCGGCACGGAGATCGCCCGCAGCATCCACCACAGCCGGGCCGCCCAGATGCCACCACCGCTGTCGTACGTCACGACCGTGTCGCCCTCCGCCACACCGAGCCGCGCGAGCGCGGCGGCCAGGGCGTCGGGGGACGGCACGGCGAAGTGGTATGGCGCGTCGCGGTCGGAGAAATCTCCGGTGAGGTCGGCGTGGCGGGAGCCGGGGAGGTGCCGTTCGGTCCAGGCGGCCCGGCCGCTCGCACACCGGTAGTCGCCGTCGTGCCGGGGCGAGGGCAGCAGGGCGGTAGCGTCGAGGACGACCACGCGGGGGTCGTCGAGACGGGCGGCGAGCCAGGTGTCGTCGACCAGGGGGCCCTCGCCCAGGTCCTGATCCCGGCCGCGGCACCCGCCGTGCTGTCCGGGCTGCGACTCGGACTGGCACAGGGCCGGCTGTTCCTCGTGGCGGCGGAACTCATCGCCTCCTCCATGGGACTGGGCTTCCTGCTGATCGACAGCCAGAACACCGGGCGCACGGACATCCTGCTGCTCGCGATCGTCCTGCTGGCCCTCCTCGGCAAGGCGAGCGACGCGCTGCCGGGGGTGGCGGAGCGCCGGATCGTACGCCAGTGGAGCTGAGCGTCCCGCGAACCCCCGGATATCCGGGTCTACCAACGCCCTGGGAAGCGCGTTCACTTGGATTCGATCCGCCCCATCGGGGCGGCGCTCTCCGACACAAGCTTCTGCGCCGCCGTCCAGTCGGCGTCGTCGAGGCCGAGTGCGTGGCGAAGGTAGGCCCATGTGACTCGCTCGATCAGGGCGACACGATCGGGGTTCTCGTCCGTCGTTTCGCGGGCCTCGCAGCCGGCGATCCCACCGAGCGAGTGTTCCGCACCGAACAAGGTGAGCAGGCTCTTGCCACCCGCGCTCAAGTGGTACGGGTCAGTCATCCACTCCGGTCCCTTCACGGACAGCGGGGAGTCGTCCTTGCCGCCGGCCACCACGAGGGCCGGCGTGGCCATACGCGCGAAGCCGGGGTTCATGAACGGGAACTCGGCCGCGAACGGTGTCAGGTCGGCTCCACCCGTTCCTGGCGTGGCAAGCAGGACGCCCGCTTTGATCCGCGCGTCGGGCAGGTCCTCCTCTGTCTTGCTGCCCGGGTCGAGGACGCGCAGACCCAGCAGACTCCCGGCTGTCTGGCCGCCGAAGGAGTGTCCGGCCGCGGCGACGCGGCTGCGGTCGAGGCGCCCCCTGAGACCGGGAACGGCGGCCTCCAGCAGGTCCAGCCGGTCGAGGATGCGCACCATGTCCTCGACGCGGGAACGCCAGAGCCGTGGTGTGCGGGGATCGTCCCGGGAGAGGCCCACTGTCCGGGAGTCGAGATGGGTGGGCTGAATCACTGCGAAGCCGTGAGCAGCCCAGAAGTCGGCCAGCGGCCGTAGCCGTGACGAGCCGAATCCGTGCGAGAAGAGGATGACCGGCAGTCCCCTTTCGGTCGTCGGTGCCGAGACCCTCACCTTCAGGTCCTCACCACGGTCCGGTGCCTCCAGCACGACCGGCTTCACCGAGACGATCGGACCGGGTGCGCTGACGGCGCTGTCCGTCGTCGCCCTGGCTGATGCGATCATGGGGATGGGCTAAAACCGGACACTGACGGCAGAGGCAAGAAGTGTGATCCGGGGTACGGCGGAGGGAGGGGCCTGATGCGCATCGGTGAACTCGCCACCCGGACTGACGTCAGCGTCCGGTCGCTGCGGTACTACGAGGAACAGCACCTGCTCACCGCCGAACGCAGCCCTAGCGGCCAGCGGCACTACCCGGACAGCGCGGTCGACCGTGTCCGGCTGATCCAGCAGTTGTACGCCGCCGGACTGTCGAGCAAGTCGATCCTGGATGTGCTGCCGTGTGTCGTGAACGGTCAAGCCACGCCGGCGCTGCTCGGCCGGCTCTCGGCCGAACGGGACCGTATCGACCAGCAGATCGGCGATCTGGTGAGCGCCAGGGACAGGCTCGACACCGTCATCACCAAAGCCACGGCGAACTGGCGGACAGGCCGACATTGCCGACTCGAGCAGGTGGTGCGGGCCCGGCCGGCCCGGGAGCGTGACGCCTCCACACAAGCGCCCTTGACACTCGCAGGGGCCGACGACGTACGTTGAACTCGCAAGTTCCTGACGGGTGGAGGCCTTCGATGCACGTACCTGGCGCGGCACCGCAGGGTGCGTGCACGGGTGCGCGGCTGATCACCCGGCGGCATGTCGACTACTGTCGCACCTCCTCCGCCGTCTGTCCTTCCGTACACGTCTGACCCTGCCGGCCCGTCCCGCCGGCCGTCTCGTCGTGGCCTCGCGCCTCGCGCCTTGCGTCTTGCGTCTTGCGTCTTGCGTCTTGCGGCCGCGAGTCCGCCTGTATCTCGGAAGGAACACCCCTTGTCCGGCCCCGCCCTGCACCTCGCCGTCGAGCTCGACGGCGACGGCGCCCACCCCGCGGCCTGGCGCCGCGCCGCCCACTCACCCGACCAGTTGCTGACCCCGCGCCGCGTGTCCCGGGTCGCCGCCGTGGCCGAGAACGCCGGTTTCACCCTGATCACCCTGGACGACGGTGTGCTGCCGCCCGGATCCGCACCGGATCCGGTGGGCCGTATCGGCGCGGTGGAGCGGGCGGCCTTCGTCGCGGCGTCCACGAGCAGCATCGGCATCGCGCCCGTCGTCCCGGTCACGTACGCCGAACCCTTCCATGTCTCCAGCCAGTTGGCGTCCCTGGACCACATCTCGGCCGGCCGTGCCGGGTGGGTGGTGACGGAGGAGGAGGGTCCCGAGGCGGCCCGGGCCTGGGGGCGGCCGCCGGTCGCCGACGCCGCCGCGCGGGCCCGGGAGTCACGGGACGGGGTGGAGGTGGCCCGGGCCCTGTGGGACTCGTGGGAGGACGACGCGGTCATCCGTTCCGTGGCCACGAGCCGCTACCTCGACCGCGAACGGCTCCACTACATCGACTTCACCGGCCAGACGTACGCCGTCAAGGGCCCGGCGATCGTGCCGCGCCCGCCTCAGGGGCAGCTTGTCGTCCTGGGCAGGCCGGACCGGGTTCCCGCCGCACAGCTCGACGTCGCTCTCGTCGAAGGGCGCGAACTCGCGGAAGTCGCCGCGGCCGCTGCTGCCGCCGGTACGCCCCGCGTCTTCGCCGAGGTCGAGGTGGCACTGGACACACCGGACGCCACGGCCGCCGAGCGCGTCGCCGACCTGGAACGGCACGCGTCGTGGACCGACCGGAGGTGGCTGCGTCACGTCGGCTCGGCAGACCAATTGGTCTCACTGCTGGCCGAGTTGAGCCGTCACGTCGACGGCGTACGGCTGCACCCGCTGGTGCTGGACGAGGACCTGCCCGTCCTCTCCCGCCTCGTCCTGCCGGCCCTGTCCGAGCGACGCCTCGTCGCCCGCCCGCTGCCCGGTACGTCCCTGCGCTCGACCCTGGGTCTGGAGCGCCCCGCCAATCGCTTCGCAGCCGCGGCCGTGGCCGCCCGGGAGGATGCCCGATGACCCGCACCGACCCCCTCGACGTCCCCCGGCCACACGCCCAGCTGCACTTCGGAGTGTTCTTCCAGGGCGTCAACCACTGGACCATCTGGTCCGCCCCCGACAGCGGCTCCCAGATCGACCCCGCCTCCTTCCGCCGGGTCGCCCAGACCGCCGAACGGGGCCTGTTCGACGCGTTCTTCCTCGGCGAGGGGCTGCGGCTGCGCGAGGTCGACGGCAGAATCCATGACCTCGACGTGGCCGGACGGCCGGACGCCATCACCCAGCTCGCGGCGCTGGCCGCGGTCACCCGCCAGATCGGCCTGGTCTCCACCTCCAACTCCACCTTCAACGAACCCGCCGATCTGGCCCGCCGCCTCTCCGGACTCGACCTGCTCTCCGAGGGCCGCGCCGGCTGGAACGTGGTGACCACGGACAACGCCTGGACCGGCGCGAACTTCCGCCGCGGCGGCTACCTCGACCACGCCGACCGCTATCGGCGCGCCGAGGAGTTCCTCACCGTGGCCCGCGCGTTGTGGGACGGCTGGGGGGACGGAGCAATCGCCGACTCCGCGGGTGCACGGGAATGGTCGGTGCCCGGTGCCGTACGCCGAGTACGGCACCGCGGACCGCAGTTCGACGTCGACCTCGCCCCGACCCTGCCGCGAAGCGCCCAGGGCCACCCGGTGATCTTCCAGGCCGGTGACTCCGGCGAGGGGCGCGACTTCGCCGCCCGCAACGCCGACGTCATCTTCTCCGCGCACGGCAACGTCTTCGACGACGCACTCGCCTTCGCCGAGGACATACGCACCCGCCTGCGCGCCGTCGGCCGACCCGACGACGACCTGCGGATCCTGCCCGGCACCGAGATCATCATCGGCGCCACCGAGGAGGAGGCCCAGGAGAAGAAGCGCTGGATCCGGCTCCAGCAGGTCACACCCGCCACGGCGCTGGGGATCGCCGGACTGCTGTGGGGCATCGACCTGTCCGACCGCGACGCCGACGGCCCGCTGCCCAAGGAGGATCCGGTCGTCGCCGAGAACGACGGCTCCTTCGGCGCCCGGCGCATCACCGACCCGCGCGCGGTGGTGGCCGAATGGCGGGCGAAGGCGGAGGCGCACGGCTGGTCGCTGCGCGAGACCGTCATCGCGCTCGGCCCACAGCGCGGGCACGTCGGCACCCCGTCCGGCCTGGCCGACAAGTTCGCGCACTTCGTGCGGCACGGCGCGATCGACGGCTTCAACGTCACGCCCTACCTCATCCCCGACGGCCTCGACGACATCGTCGACCTGCTCGTCCCGGGACTGCAGGAACGCGGGATCTACCGCACCGAGTACACCGGCACCACCCTGCGCGAGCACCTCGGCCTGCGCGCACCCCTCACCCACAGGTCCGCACCGGACCGACGACAGGCGGGCTGAGCCGCCGAGCCGGCCCTTGTACACATGACTGACAAGAAGCTGTCACACGCCGACCGGAATGCGGGTTCGGCCGACGCCCGTTCTGACTGACATGACTGTTGGAGTAGCGCTCAACGCGTCCGACGCGCCGAACCAGGTCGACGCAACCGTCCAACTGGCCCAGGAAGCCGCGGAGTTCGGTGTCACGTCGGCCTGGTTCGGGCAGACCTTCGGCGCGGACTCACCCCAGCTCGCGGGGATCGTCGGGCGCGAGGTGCCCGGACTGCAGGTCGGCACCTCCGCTATCCCCGTCTTCGGCCGGCACCCGCTGCTCGTCTCCAGCCAGGCCCAGACCGCCCAGGCCGCGACCCACGGCCGCTATCACCTCGGTCTGGCTCTGGGCACGAAACTGCTGACGGAGACGGGCTTCGGCCTGCCCTTCGAACGACCCATCGCCCGGCTGCGCGAATTCCTCACCGCCCTGCGGCAGTTGACCAAGACCGGTACGGCCGACTTTCACGGCGAGCTGCTCACCGCCACCACTCCGGTACCGGCGCGGGTACCAGGTGCCGAGAACGGCGTCCCCCTGCTCGTCGCCGCGATGGGGCCGCAGGCTCTGCGGGTCAGCGGCGAGCTTGCCGACGGAATCCTGCCGTATCTGGCAGGACCTCGCGCCCTGGCGGACCACATCGTGCCCGCCCTGAACGCCGCGGCCGAGGCCGCAGACCGCCCCGCGCCCAGGATCGTGGCCCTGGTGCCCGGCGTGGTCACGGACGACGTCGACGCGGTGCGGGCCAAGGCCACCGAGAACCTCGCCTTCTACGAACAGATCCCGTCCTACGCCCGGGTCATCGAACTCTCCGGCGGCCGGCGGGCCGCCGACCTGGCCGTGATCGGCGACGAGAAGGCGGTCGAGGCCGAGGTACGCCGTTACCGCGACGCCGGCGCCACCGAGGTCGTGTTCTCGGGCACCGAGATCGCGGGAGAAGCCGATCGCCGACGCACCTGGCGACTCCTCGGCGAACTGGCCGGCTGAGTACACCCGTCCGCTCGACAACACCCTGCATCCCCTGCCCGAAGGCACCCCCCCCCGCCACAAAGGAGATTCCCCATGACCACCGAGGCCACCACCACGGACCTCCACGCCTTCACCGAGACCTGGCTGGAGTGGTACCGAGCCCAGGAGGCCCAGCTCGCCGCCCCGCACGGGTTCCTGGCGGTCACCGGCCTGCACTGGCTCGACGACCGACCCCAGCGCTTCCCGGACGCGCCCGGCGCGTGGCGCACCGGCCCCGAAGGCGTCGTCGTAGACCTCGACGAGGGCGAGGAATTGGTCGTCAACGGGACGCCCGTGTACGGCGAGCACCGCTTCGGCGTGCTTCCCGAGCGCGGCGGCGTCGACGCCCTCTGGGGAGACGCCGTCATCGAGGTCGCCAAGCGCGGCGGCCAGGACATCGTGCGCCCCCGGCACCCGGAGGCGCCGCTGCGCACGGCTTTCACCGGAACGCCCGCCTACGCCCCCGACCCGCGCTGGGCCGTGACGGGTCGCTACATCCCCTTCGACACTCCGCGGCCGACCACCGTGGGCGCCGCGGTCGAGGGCCTTGAGCATGTCTACGACGCCCCGGGCAGAGTCGAGTTCGAGCTCGACGGGCGCCCGCTGTCGCTGACCGCGTTCCCCGGCCACGGCGCGGGCCGTCTGATGGTGCTGTTCACCGACGAGACCTCCGGGGTCACCACCTACGCCGCCAACCGGGCCCTGGCCCTCGATCCGCCCGCCGCCGACGGTACGGTCGTCCTGGACTTCAACCGTGCCACCAACCTGCCGTGCGCCTACACGGACCTGGCCACCTGCCCGCTGCCCCCGGCCGAGAACCGGCTGCCGGCGGCGATCGAGGCCGGCCAGAAGATCCCCCGCGAGCGCGGCGGCTCCTGAGCTGGACGCGCTCTCGCCCCGACTCCCCTTACAGGGCGTCCTTTTGCGCCATTGACGTACGACAAGACCGCTCCGTACGATCACGAACGGCATTGAGTGTCAGCGTCAAGCCCTGACTCGCTGACCGGCAACCCTCCCGCGCGGTGGGGTGCTCCAGGTGAAAGCCCGGCGGGATCACCGAGGATCTCCGCAAGCGCGTGGCCCCGTGACCAGGGCCGGATTGGTGGAGGACCGATATGCGGCACGGTGGTGACCTCAGCGCCCGCTTCGCCGGCGCCACCGTGTTCTCCCGGCTCTCGCGTCGACGCCACATCGACCTCAAGCGCTCGACCAGCTGTCTCTGTCAGGTCTGACGGGCCTTCCCGCCGCTGGTCGCGGAACGGCACCTGTCGTCGCCGCACCCGCCTGCGCCTGATCTCCGTCTGTCTTTGATCCCTCCTTTTTCCTTCTGATCCCCGTTTGCACAGCGCTCCCCCGGCACCGGCGTCGCGCCGGCCGGGGCCGCACGCCCACGCACGGCCATGCCCTGCACCGCACCCGTGCCTGGTGACACGAGTAGGAGAAGCCCTCCGTGACTGCACTTTCCGATGTCGGAACCTCCCGTTGGGCGGCACTGACCGCCCTTGTGACCACCAGTGTTCTGCTGACCGCCTGCGGCTCCGGCGGCGGCGATTCCGGCAGCGGCGCCGGGCAGCCCAAGTCCGGCGGCACCCTGACCTTCGCGGTGGGTTCGGACGCCGGCTGCGTGGATCCGCAGCAGGTCGCCAGCAACGAGACCATCTACTCGGTGCGCCAGATCGTGGACTCACTGACCGACCAGGACCCCGAGACCGGCAAGATCGTGCCGTGGCTGGCGAAGAGCTGGGACATCAGCTCCGACGCCACGACGTTCACGTTCCATCTGAGGTCGGGCGTCACCTTCAGCGACGGCTCGCAGCTGACCGCGCAGGTGGTCAAGGACAACTTCGACGCGGTGCCGAAGCTCGGCGCCCTGGGGACGCTCGCCGAGGGCTATCTGAGCGGCGTCAAGAGCACCACGGTGGTCGACCCGCTCACCGTCAAGGTGACCTTCAGCGAGCCCAACGCCCAGTTCCTGCAGGCCACTTCGACCCACTCGCTGGGGATCGAGTCGTCGGCGAGCGTGAAGAAGACCCCGCAGCAGAAGTGCAGCGACGGGGTGATCGGGTCCGGGCCCTTCGTGTTGAAGCAGTACGTGCAGAACCAGTCGATCACCCTGGCCAAACGCACGGGATACGCGTGGGGTTCCTCGCGGTGGAGCAAGAAGGGCGAGGCGTACCTGGACAAGCTGGTGTTCAAGGTCGTCCCGGAGGCGGGCGTACGGGCCGGAAGTCTCCAGTCCGGCCAGGTCGACGCGATCAGCAGCGTGGGCAAGGCCAACGAGGCGGCGCTCAAGGGCGGTCAGGTCACCCTGCGGCGACGAGCCAATCCCGGCGTCGTGTTCGGTCTCGGCCTCAACAACTCGCAGCCGGCCCTGAAGGACGCGAGGGTGCGCCAGGCGATTCTGTTGGCTGTCGACCGACAGCAGATCGCCGACACGGTCTTCCCCACCGGCACCCAGGCGGCGACCAGCGTCCTTGCGCACACCACACCCGACTACACCAGCCTCGCCTCCGACCTGGCGTCCGACGCGGCCAAAGCCAAGTCGCTGCTGGACACGGCCGGCTGGAAGACCGGCAGCGACGGCATCCGCACCAAGGACGGCAGGAAGCTGAGCCTGACCGTCAAGTGGTTCCCCAACGCCTCCACCAACCAGCCCGCGCTGGAGCTGATCCAGCAGCAGCTCAAGGCCGTCGGTGTCGACGTGGTCCTCAAGCAGCTCCAGGTCACGCAGTTCGCCCCGACCCTCCAGTCGGGTGACTTCGACGCGGTGTGGGGGAACGTGACCCGCGCCGACCCGGACATCCTGCGCAGCTCCTTCTCCACCCAGCTGGCCAACTTCTACCACCTGCCTGCGAGTTCCCTCGACACGGCGCTGTCCGAGCAGGCCGCGACCGTCGACGCGGCCAAGCGCAGGCAACTGGTCACCCAGGCACAGCAGTCGCTCGTGCAGAACGCCTACTACGTGCCGGTGGTGGAGCTCCAGACCCAGCTGGGTGTGGCGAAGAAGGTGCACGACGTGAACTTCGACGCCTCCAGCCGGATCCAGCTGCACGACACCTGGATCGGCTAGCGCATGCGCCGCTATGTGATCAAACGGCTCGCCCAGGCGGCCGGGGTGCTGTGGGCGGCCTACACGGTCTCGTTCCTGGTGCTGGACTACCTGCCGGGCGACCCGGTCACGGCGATGGCCAGTGCCGGAATGGACTCGGGGCAGGTCGACCCCCGGCAGATCGCCGCCCTGCGGCACGAGTACGGCTTCGACAAGCCGGTACTGGTGCAGTACGCCGGATACCTCGGCCGGGCGGTGCGCGGGGACTTCGGCGACTCGGTCGCCACCGGCCGCCCTGTCACCTCGACGCTGGCCGACGCGCTGCCGCAGACACTGCAGCTGACCGGGGCGGCCCTGCTGCTCGCGGTGGCCCTCGGCGGCGGTCTGGCGGTGCTGGCCACCTATACCTCTCGGCGCTGGCTGCGGCAGCTGCTGCTGTCGCTGCCGCCGCTTGGGGTGTCTGTCCCGACGTTCTGGGTGGGGCTGCTGCTCGTCGAGGCGTTCTCCTTCCGGCTGCACTGGTTCCCCGCGTTCGGCAACGACGGATTCAAGGGGCTGGTATTGCCTGCGCTGACTCTGGCGGTGCCGACCGGCGCGCAGATCGCGCAGGTGCTCGCAAAGAGCCTGCTCACCGCACTGGACCAGGCGTATGTGGAGACTGCCCGGGCCAAGGGCGCCGGCCGGTGGCGGGTGCATCTGCGGCACGCGCTGCGCAACGCCTCTCTCCCGGCGCTGACGGTCGTCGGTCTGCTGGTGGGGCAGCTGATCGCCGGTTCGGTGGTCGTCGAGACGGTGTTCTCCCGCGACGGCCTCGGCCGCGTCACCGCCGCGGCGGTCACCGCCCAGGACATTCCGCTGGTCCAGGGGGTGGTGGTGTTCGGGGCGCTGATCTTCGTGACGACGAACCTGGTCATCGACCTGGTCTATCCACTCCTCGACCCCCGGATCGTGGTGACCTCGGACAGAGAGGCGGCCCTCGCATGAGCCAGAGCCTTGTCGACGACCCTGCCGAAGCGGCACTGGGACTGGCCCGCCCGGTCGCGGCGGGGCCGGGGCCTGATCCCGGGCGCCGCGTGGACGTACGCCGGCTGCTGCGGTTCGTGGTGCGCCGCCCGGGGCTGCTGTTGTCGGTGGTCGTCCTCGTGCTGGTGGTGCTGGCCTCGTTCTGGCCCGACCTGTTCACCTCGCAGGACCCGCTGAAGGGCGTGCCGTCGCAGAACTTCCGCGGCCCGAGCGGCAGTCACTGGTTCGGCACCGACGAGTTGGGCCGCGATGTGTTCTCCCGGGTCGTCCACGGCGCCCAACTGTCCCTGAAGGCCACGCTGATCGCCGTGCTGGTCGCGTTCGTGGTCGGCGGTCTGCTGGGGGTCGTCGCCGGGTTCGTGGGCCGCTGGGTGGACGACGCGCTGATGCGCTTCGTCGACGTACTGCTGTCCATCCCCGCGTTGTTCATGTCCCTGGCCCTGGTCACCGCGCTGGGCTACGGCACGGTGAAGGTGGCGGTCGCGGTCGGCATCGCCAGTGTGGCCGCGTTCGCGCGGGTGGCGCGCGCGGAGGTGCTGCGGGTACGGCAGGCCGTCTTCGTCGAGGCCTCACGCGCCAGCGGAGCGCGCTGGTACTCGGTGCTGGGCCGGCATGTGCTGCCCAATGCGGCGGGCCCGGTGATCGTGTTGGCCACCCTCGACTTCGGCTCCTCCATCCTGGCCGTGTCGGCGCTGAGCTTCCTCGGCTACGGGGCGCCCCCGCCGGCCCCGGAGTGGGGGACGTTGATCTCCGATGGTCGCAACTACCTCGCCAACGCCTGGTGGCTGACCGCGCTGCCCGGGCTGGCGATCGCCGCGACTGTACTGTCCACCAACCGCATCGCCCGGGCACTGGACGGCGAATGGTCCCGGCAGCGATGACCGACGAACGTGAGAACGGTGAGGACGTGAGCACACCACTGCTTCAGATACGCGGCCTGTCGGTGTCGTACCGCACCCGGGGCGGCACCGTCGAGGCCGTCCGGGGCGTGGACCTCGACGTGTGGCCGGGGCAGGTGACGGCGGTGGTCGGCGAGTCCGGCTCCGGCAAGAGCACGACCGCCCACGCCATCACCCGGCTCCTGTCGGCGAACGGCAGCATCGACGCGGGCACCGTCCGCTTCGGCCGACACGACCTGACCACCCTATCGGAGGCGGAACTGCGCACCGTACGCGGGACACGTATCGGACTGGTGCCCCAGGACCCGACCGTCTCGCTCAACCCAGTCAAGCGGATCGGCGAGCAGGTCGCCGAGGTGCTGCGCATCCATGGTCTGGCGACCCGCCGATCGGCCCCCGCCGAGGCGATCGCCGTGCTGGACCGGGCCGGGCTGCCCGACGCGGCCACCCGCGCACGGCAGTACCCGCACGAACTGTCCGGCGGCATGCGGCAACGCGCCCTGATCGCCATCGCCATCGCCGCGAAGCCCGAACTGATCATCGCCGACGAGCCGACCAGCGCCCTCGACGTCACCGTCCAACGGGTCATCCTCGACCATCTCCAGCGCCTCACCGAGGAGTCGGGCACCGCGGTCCTGCTCGTGACCCACGACCTCGGGATCGCCGCCGACCGGGCCCAGCGGCTGGTGGTGATGTCCCAGGGCAAAGTCGTCGAGGCCGGTCCGACCCATGACATCCTGGCCGCCCCTCAGAACGACTACACCCGGCACCTGCTCGCCAGCGCCCCGAGCCTGACCACCGCCCGGCCCCGCACCCCGGTCTCCCACCCCGAAGCGCAGACGGTGCCCCTGGTCGAAGTGCGCAACCTGGTCAAGGAGTTCAGGCTGCCCCGCGCTGGGGACGGGCCCCGCACCCTGCGCGCCGTCGACGACGTGAGCTTCGCCCTCCACCGAGGCCAGACCCTCGCCCTGGTCGGAGAGTCGGGCTCGGGCAAGTCAACCACCGCCCGCCTGGTGCTCCGGCTCGCCGACGCGACCGCCGGACAGATCCTCTTCGACGGCACCGACGTCACCACCGCCAAGGCCGCCCAGGCCAGGCAGCTGCGCCGCCGCGCCCAGCTCGTCTACCAGAACCCCTACGCCTCGCTCGACCCCCGATTCTCCATCGGCGAGGTGATCACCGAGCCGCTGCGCGCCTTCAAGGTCGGCGACCGCGCCTCCCGGCTCGCCCGGGCCCGCGAGCTGCTCGACCGGGTGGCCCTGCCGGCCGCCACGCTGGAGCGCCGCCCGGCGGAACTGTCCGGCGGGCAGCGGCAGCGCGTGGCCATCGCCCGTGCCCTCGCCCTCTCCCCCGACCTGGTGGTCTGCGACGAGCCGGTCTCCGCGCTCGACGTGTCCGTGCAGTCCCAAGTCCTGGGCCTGCTGGCCGAGTTGCAGACCGAAACGGGCGTGGCGTACCTGTTCATCTCGCACGACCTGGCCGTCGTACGACAGATCGCTCACCAGGTCGCCGTCATGCGGGCCGGCCGCGTCGTCGAGACAGGACCGCCGGAGGAACTGTTCACCCGCCCCCGCCACGCGTACACCCGACAGCTGCTCGCGGCCATCCCCGGCGGCCATGTCCCCACCCCCACCGCCGAGACCACCACGAGCTGAGGACCACGGTCGCATGAGCACACCCACCATCACCTCACTGGCCCTTCTCACCCCGGGCAACTTCGCCGACGACGACCCGTACACCGGCCTGGAGGAGACACTCCAGCTCTTCGAGTACGGCGAACGGCTCGGCTACGACGGCGCCTGGATCCGCCAGCGCCACCTCGAACACGGCGTCGGCTCAGCTGCCGTGTTCCTCGCCGCGGCCGGCCAGCGCACCGAGCGGATCGAGCTGGGCACGGCGGTCATCCCGATCGGCTACGAGAGCCCGTTCCGTCTGGCCGAAGACCTGGCGCTTGCCGATGTCCTGTCCCGCGGCCGCCTCCAGGTCGGCTTCAGCACCGGCATGCCGCACGCCGAACTGCTCGGCGACCTGGTGTACGACGGCGACTGGCGCGGCTTCGACCTGTCGTACGGCAGGATCGCGCGCCTCGTCGACAACTTGCGCGGCGACTACCTCGGCGGCCCGGACACGGTGATCCACTCGCCCGGCAACGTCCAGCGGCCTCGGCTGCAGCCGCACAACCCCGGTCTGGTGGAGCGGATCTGGTACGGCGGAGGCAGCCTGCGCTCAGTCCGCTGGGCCGCCGAGAATGGTCTCAACCTGCTGTCCGGCAACATCGTCTCGGGCGAGGACACCGACGACTTCACCACCGCCCAGCTGAACCTGCTCTCCGAGTACCGGCGTGGCCTGGGCGACGACCGTCCGGCGGCGCGGGTGGCGCTCGGACGGGTGGTCGTGCCGTTCGACAGCGCCGACGCGGCCACCCGGGCCCGCTACCGGGACTACGCGGCCAGTCGGCACGAGCGCACCCTGAAGCCGCAGACCCTGGCGGCGCTGGGCCCTAAGCGCCTCCTGTTCGCACCGGACGTGGTCGGCACCGCGGAACAGATCCTGGAACAGCTGGCGGCCGATCCGGTCCTCACGCAGGTGACGGAGCTGCGCCTGGAGTTGCCGTACGAGTTCCATCGCGAGGAATACGAACAGATCCTGTACGACGTCCGGCATCTGATCGCACCCGAGTTGGGCTGGCGCCCCGCTTCCCCGGCGGTTCAGGAGGCGGCCCGGTGAGTCCTGCCCCGGAGCTTCCGGTCCGGCTCGAGGTGCACGCCCGCGAGCCGTTCGCCGAGGCCTACCGCTTCACCGGCATCGGGGCGTACGCAGTGCTCACCGCCACCGCCCACTACGCCGTGGGACCCGAAGACAGCCGCCTACCGCGCGATCCCCGACCTCGACCTCGTGCCGCCCGACGTCACCGGCAAGGTGTGCTTCAGCGGGGACGTCGAGATCCTGCGTCCGGTCGACGGCGGGCGCAGGCGGCTGTTCTTCGACCGGGGCAACCGGGGCTACAAGCGGGCGCTCCAGTACTTCTGCGACGCCCCGCACACCAACCGGCCACGCACCCTCACCGACGCCGGCGACGGCCATCTGATGCGCCGTGGCTACACCGTCGTCTTCGGTGCCTGGCAGGGCGATCTGCTGCCGGGCGACGGAAGGCTGCTGCTCGGCCTGCCCGTGGCGAGACGAGGCGCGGAGCCCGTGCGCGGCCTGACGACAGCCGAGTTCATCGTGGAGGAACCCACCGCCTCGCTACCGTTGTCCCACTGGTCGAGCACCAGGTCCTACCCCGTCAGCGAACGGGGCGCGCACATCGCCCGCCTCACCCGGCGGCGCTATCCGCACAGCACGCGGGAGGAACTTCCCACCGGAACTCGGCGGTTCGCAAGACTGCAGGGCGGCGGGAGCGAGCTGAGGACCGCGGCCGCGGCCGTCGTACCGAGCCGGTCCGACCTCCACGTCGACGGCGGGTTCCAGCCCGGCTGGATCTACGAACTCATCTACGAGGCCGAGGATCCTCTCGTCCTCGGGCTGGGCCTGGCCGCGGTGCGCGACCTTGTCAGCCATCTGCGCCACAACCCCGCGCTACCGGCCGGTCCCGTCGAGTACGCCTACGGATGGGGACGTTCCCAGACCGGCCGGGCCATCCGTGACTTCATCCACCTCGGCTTCAACGAGGATGTCGAAGGTCGCCCGGTCTTCGACGGGCTGCTGCCCCACGTCTCCGGCGCCGGGCGGCTCGGCGTGGAGCGCTTGACCAACCTGACGGTTCCGGGCGGCCAACAAGTCGGCCGTGCGTCGTTCCCCGAGCGCGAGGGCGAGCGCCTCGCGCAACTCCCGGTTCTCTGCCTCCAGTTGCTGGTTGCGCTTGGTGGCCGCCTCCAGGCGCCGCAGCAGAGAGGCGTCCGAGGCTCGTTGACGATCGGGAACGAGCCGCGTCGCGGGGATTCGGTGGCGGGCCCGGAGACGTTCGGTCTCGGATCTCAGGTCCTGCTGGTTGTAGAGCCAGGACCGGGAGACGCCGGCTTCGCGGGCGACGGTTTCGAAGGTGATCGCGACGCCGGTGGTGTCCATGCGACGCAGGGCAGCGACCGCCCGTCGGCGGGTCGCCGCGGAGCGGCGGCGGGCTGCGGCGACGATGAGCTGGGAGTTGTCAGCCAGCATCTGCAACCTCCTCACCCTCGCCATCCCCGAGCTCATGGATCATGCGATCGAGGTTGTCGGCGACTTGCTGATTCATCTCGGCGACGCGGGTGTGACCGCAGCCGGTGACGTTGTCGATCAGCGTCAGGGTGCGGGTGTGCTGTTCGCGTAGTTCGGGCGGGAACTCGGAGCCTGTGAGGAAGACTGGGCAGGTCAAGCACGCGTTGGCATGCGGGCAGGACTTTTGAACAGGCAGTCCGCAGTAGCCGTTGGGCAGGGTCTGGGTGGCGATGTCGTATCGGGTCTTGGCCCACTGGGCCTGGCCGAGCGGGCCGTCCTCGGCGAGCACGACGCGTTCGCCCTTGACGTTGACCTTCATCGCTGCCTCCCAGCGGCGGCGGACGGTCTGATCGGTGATCCGCGCGTAGTGGGCGGTCATCCGGGACGACTCATGGTCGAGGAGAACGCGTACGACTTCCTGCGGGACATCCCGGTTGATCAATCGGCAGGCGAAGGTGTGTCGCCATTGGTGGGGCGTCAGGTGGACGAGGCGGCCGTGTTCGTCGCGAATCTCGCTGGTCGCCAGCCAGCGCTCGAACGTCTCGGGCACGATAGCTTCCGTCGCCGATCCTCATCGTGCCCGAGACGTTCGAGTTCGGCCTCGGGAAGTGGACCGGTGTTCCCTGCGGCCAGCGGTTCAGGACGCGTCGCTGCTGGTCGCGGATGGCGGCCTGGACGTCCTCATCGATAGGCACCGCCGCCTCGCGCTTCATCTTGGTGTTGAAATGGCGCAGGTAAGGGGCGTCCTGGGCGTCGTGGATCAGGCAGTCGAAGTCCAGCGTGAGCGCGCTGGAGATCCGCAGTCCGCAGCGCATCCGGATCAGCGTGATCAGTCGGTCGGCGGGGTCCGTCCAGCGGTCGAGGTTGGCCTCGGACTCGACCTGGGCCATGCGGCAAACGGCGTCCTGCCCTCGATGCGTGCCGCGGTCGAGCGCGCCGTCGCGCACGTCAAGACCTGGCACATGCTCAGCGAGGAGGGCGGACGCTTCCGCTCACCGATCGAGAAGTTCCCCGGGATGCTCGCCGCCGCCTGGGGACTCATCAACCTCAAGAGATACCTGATCGTGGCTTATGAATAGCGCTCCTGAGCTCGCGCGTTGGTGTCAGGAACGAAGGGGGCGCAGGCCGGTGCGGATTTCGCTGACCAGGATCTCGGGCTGTTCCAAGGCCGCGAAGTGCCCGCCCTTGTCCGCCTCGCCGTAGTGGATCAGATTGCTGTAGGTGTCTTCGATCCAGCTTCGTGGCAGGCGTGGGATGTCCCTCGGGAAGACGGTCACCGCG
Source organism: Streptomyces sp. NPDC025793 (assembly GCF_055558375.1). Lineage (NCBI taxonomy): Bacteria > Bacillati > Actinomycetota > Actinomycetes > Kitasatosporales > Streptomycetaceae > Streptomyces > Streptomyces sp. NPDC025793. The sequence goes on from NZ_JBVHMR010000056.1 coordinate 27,856, forward strand.
ACCGGAAGCGTCAGCTTCGGGCCGGCGAGCGTGGCCGATTTGTTCTCCCAGTAGATGCGGGCGGACGACGCTGCGCTGTTGGTGAACCAGTAGAGGGATATCGCGTCGAGCATGTCGTCGATGCTGAGGGCGTCCTCGGCGACCCCGTGGTTGTCGGTCTTGGACTGGAACTTCTCGTAGATCCAGGCTGCCTGACCGGCGGGAGAGTCCGCCAGGGCGAATCCGACGGTCTCCGGCTTCGTGCGCTGAAGGTGGTTCGACCCACCGAGATCGCCGGTGTAGAGGGCGAGGGTCTCCACGGCGTAGCGCCGTTCGGGAGACAAGGTGTCGGGTATCTGTGCGGGAAAGGCGTACTGGGTGTTCAGATGAATTCCGAGAAGCCCCTCAGGTTGCATGGCCCCGAGGGCGGTGGTGACGACGGCACCCCAATCGCCGCCTTGCGCGGCCCATCTCGTGTAGCCGAGACGCTTCATCAGCTCCACCCATGCGCTTGCGATGCGCGATACCGTCCACCCGGTCTCCGTGGGCTTCTGGGAGAACCCGAACCCGGGGAGCGACGGGACGACGACGTCGAATGAATCGGCGGCGTCTCCTCCGAACGAGACCGGATCGGTCAGCGGGCCGATCAGCTTCAGGAACTCGACGATCGAGCCCGGCCATCCATGCGTGAGGAGCAGCGGCATCGCGTTGGGGTTCTTGGACCTGACGTGGATGAAGTGGATGTCCAGCCCATCGATCTCGGTCAGGAATTGGGGGAAGCGATTGAGCTCGGACTCGAAGCGCCGCCAGTCGTAGCCGCGCTCCCAGTAGTCGACCAGAGACCTGGCGTTCGCTACGCGAACCCCTTGCGACCAGTCGCCCACCGTTTCCGGGTCCGGCCATCGAGTTCTGGCCAGTCGCTGCTTCAGGTCGTCGATCTCCGAATCCGGGATCGAGACGGTGAACGGGCGGACGAGGGCCGAGGTCGGCGGCGTCGGTGCGGTCATTGCCTTCTTCTCCTCTCCTGAGCTTCGAAGCAGAGCGCAACTCTCCGCTGCACACGGGTGTACAGTGAATCTCACTGTACACCCGTGTGCAATACTGGTGCCGTGTCCACCCAGTCCTCCCGCATGCGCTCGATGATCGAGACACGCGATCGCATCCTCGACGTCGCCCTCGATGTGCTGGGAGAGAACCCCGATGCCGGAATGGGCGACATCGCCTCCGCCGCCGGCGTCGTCCGTCGCACGGTCTATGACCATTTCCCCTCGCGCCTCGACCTGGTTCGGACACTCACGGAACGGGCCGTCACCGAGATGACAGCCGTGCTCACCGAAGTCAACGCCTCCGGCGCGGAAGCGGACGCGACATGGGTCGAATTCATCGCCCGCGTCTGGCCGGTGGCGCACCGGTACCGAGTGCTGTTGGCGCTGCGCCGTGGCGAGTACGGCGAGGCGATCCACGGCCTGCTCGGGCCGGTCGATGAGCTCCTCGCCGACCTCGTGGAACGGGGCCAGGACGGCGACGTGTTCGCACAGCACCTGCCGGCGGGCATTCTGAGCCAGGTTGCCTACGGCGTCGTGTTCGCCATCGCGGACAGCGACCTGCCGAACGGGACCCTCGGCGCCCGAGCAGCGACGATCACGAGCCTGCTGATGCTGGGAGTTCCCGAGACGCGCGCAATCACTCTCGTAGGCGACCAGCCCTGATCCGCAGCACCCGAAGCGGAGCCACGGATCGTCCTGGGGTGTGACCCAGATACGCCAGAAACCCGCCACGGGATGATCTTGGCCCCGGAAGGCTGGCTATGGTGTGCCACTCGCCGGAGCGCTGACGCGGTTCTCGTACTCGCGGCGGGCCTTGCGCTGGGCCGGGATCACCGGGACGCCCTGGGCGTCGAGGGGCTGGCAGCGGGCGAGGAGTCGGCGGTGTACGGCGGGGACGCGCAGGGTGTAGCCCTGGCCGCGTCGTACGGTCACCCCTTGGTCGAGGCGGCCCGCTCGGCGGCCTCCAGGCCGGACGTGCGGAGGAAGTCGGCGACCTTGCCCGGCATGTCGAGGGTGAACGGCAGCTCCGGAGCGGGGGCACCCTCCTCGATGGCGGTGTGGTCGGGCAGGAGATCGGCGACGGCCGTACGGATCGCGCCGCGGCTGACGGCGTGGTCACGGGCGAGGGCTGCGATCGAGCGGCCCTCCAGGTACGCGGCGCGCACGTCTTCGAGTCTGTCGGCCGGGACGGCGGGGCGGCGCCCGCCCTTGCTGCCCTTGGCCTCGGCGGCGCGCAGTCCGTCGTAGGTGACCCCGCGCTGGAGTTCGCCGGCGGCGGCGAGGGTCTGCACCATGAACCTCACGGTGGACAGCAGCTCGCCGGTGCGCGGGTGGCGGGCGGTGAGGTCCATCGCGGAGAACGCGCCGTCGTGGATGCGCAGCGCCACCTGGTCGTGGTGGAGGACGTCGAGCACGTCGAGGATGTGGCCGGTGCCGCGTACGAGGCGGAACATCTCGGAGATGTGCACGGTGTCGCCCGCCCGCGCGTACACCAGCAGCTCGCCGAACTTCGGCCGTTGGAAGGGGTGGAGGCGGCTGGAGGTGCCCCCGTCCTCCTCGAAGACGACCGGGTCCTCGATCCCGGCCTCGGCCAGGACGAGGTTCTGCCCGGCGGTCGACTGCTGGTCGGTCGAGACCCGCTTGTAGACCAGGTTCGCCACCGAAGGGCCCCTTCCGCACGGAGGAATGGACCCTATCTGTCGTCAAACCCTGTCAACAATCGTCATCGGATCTGATTGGATTCGAGCCGCCGCCAACCCCCGGATTTCACGGGTTCATTGGACGCATCGCCTGCCTGTCGGCAAAGGATGGCGTTTACCGACGGGCACGGGCGTGGTTGTGAGCGGCTTCCGCGGCATTGTCACGCTTGCCCGGTAGACCGAACGACGATCTCGACGGCGTCGGCGTCGACGCCGACGCCGTCGGCACCGGGCGAGCAGCGCCTGGCGCCTGGACGACATGAGACGCGTCCTGTTCGCCCTGGCGCGCCACCAGGGCATTGACCCCGACAACCCCTCCTGGCGTCCGCCCGGTCAGGCATGGTGCCGAGTTCAGGGGCGGCGAGGTTCGTCGCAGGCAGTCCGGATGAGGCGACGGGCGAGCTCGACGGTGCGCTGGGCGGGGCCCTGGGGGCCGAGGACTGTGGCGGTGACGTAGACGCCGTTGAGGACGAGAAGCAGATCGTCGGCGAGCTGCTCGGGGTCGGGAGCGCAGGCGTCGGCCGCCAAGTCACGCATCCAGTGGCGGACCCGCTGCTCATGGGCGACCGCCACACAGTTTGCGGGGTGCTGCGGGTCGGGAAACTCGGTATGGGTGTTGAGCATGGGGCAGCCGCGGAAGGTGGGCAGCCTGGTCTCCTCAATGACGGCTGTGAAGATCACGAGGAGCTTTTCGCGCGGGTCGTCGACCTGGTCGACGACGTGGCGCATACGCGCGAACCAGGCGTCGGCGCGGTCCTGTGTGTAGGCGCTGGCAAGAGCATCTTTGGTGGGGAACTGCCGATAGACGGTGGCGTTGCCGACCCCGCTCTCTTTGACCACCAGGTCCATACCGACAGCGCGGATGCCGCGCTGGTAATACAGGCGGCTCGCCACGGCCAGGACGTGGCGCCGGTTCTCCTCCGCTGTCTTGCGAGCCATGGCGTGCTCCCTCTGCTTGTCATGCGCCACATCGAGTCGACGCGGTGCGCGGTGGACCCTTTTGGCCGTGCGCTGGGCACGGCGCCAGCTTGACAGACGGATCGTTCCGTCACAAACTCCGTGACGGAACGATCCGTCACAAGAAGCGCCCGCAACCACAGTCAAGGATCAACCCAGATGGGCCATCCCAGCCTTCTCTCCGCGACGTCAGCCGGCCCGCCTTCCTCGCGCACCCTGGTCGTCGTTGCTCACCCCGACCTGGCCTCCTCCCGCATCACCGCCTGCCTGGCCGAGGCCGTGAGCGACCTCGCACACGTCACCGTCCATGAAATCGGCCCTGCCTACCACGATGGCCACTTCGACATCGCCCGTGAGCAGCAACTGCTGCGCGACCACGACCGGATCGTGTGGCAGTTCCCCTGGTACTGGTACTCCGTTCCCGCAGTACTCAAGGCATGGATCGACCAGGTCCTCACCTACGGCTTCGCCTACGGCAGCAGTGGCTCCGTACTGCGCGGCAAGACCCTGCAGTTGGTCACCTCCACGGGCGGTCCGGAAGAGTCGTACGCTGCGGTCGATCCCGCTTCCCGTTTCACGATGACCCAGCTGCTGGCACCCCTTGACGCCACCGCCCGGCTGATCGGCATGCATCTCGCCGAGCCGCTGGTTCTGCACGGCGCCCGCACCGTCACCGACGAAGACCTTGCCGTGCACGCCAAGCGCTACCGCGAGCTTCTCAGCTCCCCCCTACAGGCTGGCTGAGCCTCGCGCACAAGGCGGTCCGGGCTGGAGTCAGATGGTGTCCCGCCAAGTGGTGTAACAGCGATCTCCGCATAGCCCCTGGTCATGGGGCGGCCATCGCGCAACTCTCCGAGTGAAGAGGCTCGTTGAGAATGGTGAGGCGATGGCCTTGTCCCAGCATGACTTCGTCCTCACTGCTCTTGCCCAGCACCTGCGCGACGTCAGCATAGAGTCGGCCTCGTTCGCCCGGCACCGGCCGGGCAATTCCGTCGTTCCGCGCCACCAGCCCACCTTGATGGAGATGCCCGAATTCCCCAGGGTCTGCTCGATTCCCCACGTGGTTGAGCGATAAATGATGAGGTCGGGGGTCGCGCCCGGACCGCCTTGGCTCAGCCCAGCGCGTCCATCAGGGATGTGACATAGGCATCCAGCCGCTCCTCCACGGATCGTGTCGTCAGCTCGGTCCGCCCTGCCTCCCGCCACGGCTGC
>NZ_JBVHMR010000057.1:0-32693 GCF_055558375.1 Streptomyces sp. NPDC025793
TCTCAACATGGACATGCCCACCCGACGGCTCGTACGGCTGTCAGTACCACGATCGAGCGATCACGAACCGAGGAAGATCGGACTTAACGCCCACTGACGGGCGGCGTAACGGAACGAGTTCCGCAGCAGGTGAAGCCGTAAAGAATCAACCCGTTGCTTTCATAGGACAAGATCGTTGTTCTGGTATGAGCTTCGCCGCCGACGTTCTGGATCAGCTTGCGCTGCGGTTCCAGGTCGTCTTGCCGCATCTGAACGAGCGTCAGCGGCGTCTGCTGCTGGCCCAGGAGGCGCGACTGCTCGGACACGGTGGAGTACGGGCCGTTGCGCGGGTGGCCGGGGTGAGCGAGAGCACGGTCCGTAACGGGGTGTTCGAGCTGGAGGCCGGTGGGGATCCGCTACCGGAAGGCTGCGTCCGGCGCCCCGGGGGTGGCCGCAAGCCCGCCGAGGAACAAGATCCTTCCCTGATTCCTGCGTTGCTGAAGCTGGTGGAGCCGGACGAACGGGGTGATCCGATGTCGCCGCTGCGCTGGACCACCAAGTCCCTGCGCAACCTCGCAGAGGAGCTCACCCGGCAGGGTCACCCGGTCTCCGCTCCGACCGTCGGGCGGCTTCTGAAAGGGCAGGGCTTCAGCCTGCAGGCCAGCGCCAAGACCCTGGAGGGCAAGCAGCACCCCGACCGGGACGCACAGTTCCACTACATCAACGAGCAGGTCAAGCAGCATCAGTCCGGCGGTCAGCCGGTCATCAGCATCGATGCCAAGAAGAAGGAACAGCTGGGGCAGCTGCCGAACCCCGGGCGGCAATGGCGCCCCGCCGGCCATCCGGTGCAGGTGGAGGACCACAGCTTCTACTTCATCGGCCCCGACGTCGACGTGGCGATACCCTTCGGCATCTACGATCTGGCCCACGACAGCGGCTGGGTGAACGTCGGCACCGATCACGACACCTCGGTGTTCGCCGTCGAGTCGATCCGCCGCTGGTGGCAGGCCCGCGGGCGGATCGACTACCCGGATGCCGACAGACTGTTGATCACCGCGGACTGCGGAGGATCCAACAGCTACCGCTACCGGTTATGGAAGGCTGAACTCGCCGCTTTCGCCGCTCAGATGGGTCTCACGGTGACCGTCTGCCACTTTCCGCCGGGCACTTCGAAGTGGAACAAGGTCGAGCATCGGCTGTTCTCCCACATCACCATGAACTGGCGCGGCAGGCCCCTGACCAGCCACGAAGTCGTGGTCAACAGCATCGCCGCAACCCGCACCCGCACCGGCCTGCGCGTTCACGCCGAACTGGACACCGGGACCTACCCGGTGGGAATCTCCGTCAGCCGCGAACACCTGCGCTCTCTGCCGATCACACCCCATGCCCGGCACGGATCCTGGAACTACACGATCGCCCCAGCCGGCACCGCCGGCAACTGCGCGATCAGCACAAGCGATCGGGACCAGAGCAGGTCGCAGGTTCTGGCGATGCTCTCCGACCCGTGTCTGAGCGGCATGACCTCATCGGAGCTGAAGGCACTGTGCGCCCAATTGGCCCCCGCGCAAGCCGCTCAGGCCGAACAACGCAAGTTCCAGCAGCGCGGCGGCCGCCGCCTGAAAGCAGCCGGAGCACACGGCAGACCCCTGCTCTCGAACGCCGACCGCATCCTCGTCACCGTGGTCTACCTACGCCGCGTCTGCTCCCAGAAGGTTCTCGTCGATCTGCTCGCCATCAACGCGGTCACGATCGGCAAGGTCATCAGTGAGACCCGCACACTCATGGACGCCCAGCAGGTCACCGTCTCGCAGACCGCGCACTACTTCTCCTCCGCCCAAGAGCTGCGCGACTGGGCGGAGGGCGGCGCGACCACCAGCCGGATGGAACTCTCCCAGACCCTGTCTCACCCCGCCCTCACCGGCATGTCCCGCCCGGACTTCCAGGCGCTGATCGACCGGATCACCGTGCCCTACCAAGCCGCGCTCGAACAACGCCGACATCGCCAGCGCGGTGGTGATCGACGCCCGGGAACCCGTGGTGGCGTCTTCCGTCAAAAGATCACTGACGCCGACAGGATCTTGGCGACGGTCCTTTCCCAGCGAGATCTGTGCGATCAGCAAGCCCTGGCCACCTTGTTCGGTGTCAGCCGCGGCACCATACGCAACGCCATCGAGGATGTCCGTCCCCTCCTCGAACAAGACACATACGTCCCGACGCTCGCCGAACGACGCTTCGCAACGGCCGCCGACGTACTCGCATCCGTCACAGAAGACAGCGAAACACCGTGTTGAATCCTTACCGGCTTCGGTGAACCACACACGTCTGGACGATCGTGCGAGGCCAGACGGTCTCCACGGCCTCGGGCAGGCCCTTGAGCCCGTCGCATACCAGCATCAGCACGTCGTCCAGGCCGCGGTTCTTCAGCTCGGTGAACACGTGCAGCCAGTACTTGGCGCCCTCGCCGCCGTCTCCGGCCCAGATGCCGAGGATGTCGCGGGTGCCGTCCACGGTCACCGCCATCACCACGTATATCGGACGGTTCGCGACCTGCCCGTCCCTGATCTTGACGTTGATGGCGTCCACGAACAGGACCGGGTAGACCCGGTCGAGGGGGCGGTTCTGCCATTCGGCCATGCCGTCCATGACCTTGTCGGTGATGGTGGAGATGGTCTGTTTGGAGACCTCCGCCCCGTAGACCTCGGCGAGATGGGCGGAGATCTCCCCGTGAGTGAGGCCCTTCGCCGAGAGCGACAGGACCATCTCGTCGACGCCGGTCAGGCGTCGCTGCCGCTTCTTGACGATCTGCGGTTCGAAGGTGCCGGCGGTGTCGCGGGGCACCCTCACCTCCACCGGGCCGACGTCGGTGAGCACGGTCTTCGCCCGGGTGCCGTTGCGGCTGTTGCCGTTGTTCTTCCCGGCCGGGTCGTGCTTCTCGTAGCCGACGTGGTCGGTGATCTCGCCTTCCAGGGCGGACTCCAGCACCCGCTTGGTCAGCAGTTGCAACAGCCCGCCCTCGCCGGTCAGCTGCAGTCCGTCGTTCCGGGCCCGGTCAACGAGCATCGCAACGAGCTGCTCGTCCGACACCGCACTCGACGGTGCCTGAACCACCTGCTCAGCCTGCTCGTTCTCCACGGCGGTCTCCGTCATCAGACGCGTCTCCTTGATCATCAGATCCGCCGTTGATTAGACACTCCCGGCCGACCAGGAACGGGCACAGGAGGTGCAGCTCGTGGTCGCTGTCGCGCAGGTAGAGGCTGCTGGCCTCGAGGTCGTTGCGGGGCACCGTCATGGTGCGGGTCGGCACGACCGGATGATGTCCTGTCAGCTCACGGTATTCGAGTGCGGCAGTCCGGGTGAGTGCATCCCAGCGGACGGTCGTGAGGTGCAGAAGAGGCCAGTCCGCGAGAAACCTCGCTGCCTCCAACAGGCAAGTCAGGCCGGCACGGGCCTCTGAGGTAGCCCGCGGCAGGTCCACCGGGTCGATCCGCCGCAGGTGTGCCTGGTCGTTGCGGCGGCGCTGAGTCGTTGGCGAGCCTGGGCGGTCTCCTTGTTGTCGAGCAGAGACCGCAAGTCATGAAGCGGGTGTCCTGGTGGCAGAGCGCGCAGTTTGCGGCTGGTGGAGAGGGTGGTCGAGCGGCAGCCGACGCCCACCGCCCTCTTTCGTGGCCGGGACGCCAGCTGGGCCTGATGCCGCTCGTGCTACAACCGGCTCACCTCAGTGACGAGTTCACGGGCCTGGTGACGTCGGCGACGACGCCACCGACACCGCGTCAGGATCAGCTCCTGCCGACGCCGGGTGGCCGCTGAAGATCAGTCATGCCGCGCTGATCGGGATCCCCCGGAGGCCCCGCAGCGTGAAGTCGGGGCCGAATTCGACATCGCCCGCGATCTCGTACTCCGGCAGCTTGTCCAGCAGGCGATTCAGCCAGATGCGCATCTCCATCCGCGCCATATGGATTCCAAGGCAGATGTGGGGACCGAAACCAAAGCCCAGATGTGCTTTACGGGTACGGAAGATGTCGAAGGAGTGTGGGTTGTCCCAGCGGGCGGGGTCGCGGTTCGCGCAACCCAGGAGAGTCACGACTGCGGAACCCTCGGGAATGGTGAAATCCTCGACCTTCGATTCGTTGCTGCAGGAAAAGCGCAGAACCGACTGTGTGAGAGTCGACCAGCGGTGGACCTCCTCGAGTGCGGCCGGAACAAGCGACCTGTCGGCGGCCAGCGCGCGACGCTGATCAGGATGGTGTCCCAGTGCATACAACATCATCGCCATCACCTGCGCCGTACTCTCGTTCGCCGCAACCGTCAGCATCGTCCCGTTTGCCAGTATCTCCCGGTCGGGCATGGAGGGCGCGAAATCGTCGTGCACCATCTTGGCCATGAGCGATCCATCGCTCGCTCCCAGCGCACGGTGTTTTTCGATGAGACCGGCGATGGACGAGTTCAGGGCAACTGATGCCGCAGCGCCGTCGGCGACGATCTCTTGTCCCCTCGGGGTCGGGTCCAGCCGTGCGCCGAGAACCGCCGCCGTTGCGTCACTCCATTTGATGAAGTCTTCGTGCACGTCCTCGTCGGCGCCCAGCAGTTGGGCAGTGACAACAGTGGGAATGATCCGCGTCATCTCCGCGAGAGCGTCGAGGGATTCACCGGAGCGAAGGCGTTCGGCGAATTGATCCACATATATGTCCACGATTCGCTGTATCCGCGCCGCCCAGTCGGCTTCGACAGTCCTGCGCTCGAAGTCTGGCTCCCAGATTCCGCGGACCGTCTGATGCCGTGCACCATCGGTGCCGAGAAAAGTCGGTCCGCCGAACGCTTTCTCCATCTCCGGGAGCACGTTGGCAGAGTTGAAATAACGGATGTCGCCGAGTACGCGCGCGCAGTTGCGGTGCGACGTGACCATGTACTGCTTGTGGTGGGAGTTGTAGACAACCGGCCCCAGGGTCCGCCACTCGGCCATGGTCTCGTAGGGGTCCTGCACGAAGTCGGGGTCAAGCATGTTCACGTCCACGGTGGGACATTCCGCCGCTGCAGATTTCATTGCGCGTCCTCTCCCTGGCCGGGATCCATATCACCGGGGGTCATCGCGGCCAACACGTGTTCAGCGGGAACGTTGTAGCGGTGGGCATCGATCGTGTGCAACTGGGACAGGCGGATGAGCTCGTCCTTGTCGGCCGCCTCGATGAGACCTCCGCACATCGGGCAGCTCACTTCAAGGCCGACCTCCATGGCCGGCTCCCCCTTCCGGTCGCAGCGGCCGAGTGCGTTCGGAACTGGGGCCGAGGAGAACACGCCTCACGCAGTCGGCTATCTCGGCGACGTGATCATGTATGAAGAAGTGTCCTCCGGTCAGGACCTTCATCTCGAAGGATCCCGCTGCATGTCCTCGCCAAGCACGCGCTTCCTCGAGCGACACGCTCGGATCGCGATCGCCGGTTATCACCGTGATCGGCACGTTCACCATGGTCTCTGTTGTTGGCGCACGATAAGTCCCGACGGCCCGGTAATCGGCACGGACAACGGGAAGGATCAGGCGCCTCATCTCGTCGTCGGCGAGAAGCGCCGGGTCGGTTCCGCCCAGCGATCGAAGGTTGGCGATGATACTGTCGTCGTCGGCTGCGTCGTAATCCTCAGCGCGATGACACGACGGGGCGCGACGTCCGGACGCGAACAGTGCGAGCGGCGTGCGGCGATTGTCCCGCTGGAAGCGACGTGCCACCTCGAACGCCACCACCGCCCCCATGCTGTGACCGAAGAACGCGAGCGGCTGCGTTCCCCACGGGATCAGCTCCTCACAAATTTCGTCGGCGAGTTGACCAATGTCCTCGATCAAGGGCTCGTGACGGCGGTCCTGCCGCCCTGGATACTGGACTCCGAGCACCGATACATACGGTTCGAGTGAGTTTGCCAGTGAACGGAAATACCCTGCGGAACCGCCCGCGAACGGAAAGCAGACGAGGTGTACTTGACCGCGCCGAGCCGAGCTTCGCAGGGGCCTGATCCATGATCCGCCACTTGTGGTTGATGCGTGCACGTTCCTTCTTCCTCGGGCCCCGCGACCGGAAACACCCCTGATCGCCCGGTAGCCGTCCAGTCTACTGATCGAACGGGCTCTGCCCTGCGGGAAATTCGAAGGTACCGATTTCCGGCTTGGTCAACGGGATCACTTTGCGACTGGAGAACTTCCAGACCCCGTCCTCGCGCACGTATTCGTCCTGGTAGTACGCGGTGGCCCGGGAGATCCCGCCGGCCCGTACATCACCCTGGGCGAAGACATGGCAGTTGCCGGACGCCCGGTCCTCGCGAATCTCGTTGATGACGTGGTTGACCGTCATATGACAGAGATTCTCCATCTGTCCGTAGATATCGGCTTCGAAGTGGTGCCGGATCTCGTCCTTCCCCGTGAACTTGCCCAGCCCGAAGCCTTCTTCGTCGAAAACCGGGCTGTCGTCGCTGAACAGCTCCATCAGAGAATCGAACTGGCGAGTGTCGAGTCGATAGGCGTATTTGGCCGTCAACTCAATCAGGTCGAGTCGGTCGACCGTCAGAGAGAGCGCGTTTTCCGTCATCGTGAGAAACCCTCCGGTAGTTTGTTTCGCGCACGCCTGAGACGCTGGCAGTTTTTTGGCCGACCGATGCGACGTCTTTGTCGTGGAACGGCACCGGATCCTAGCGGATTTTATTGGGGAGCATCATTCCGGCGTCCACCGGAAGCGTGATTCCAGTGATGTGACGCGCCTCTTCCGACGCCAGGTAGACCACGGCGTCGCTGACCCCTTGCGAGTCCAGCCAGCCGATGGGCAGCGCGCTCATTTCTTTCATCACTTCGTTCGCGTCCTCCGGTGTCGGATCGGAGACTTCGGGCAGGTAGATCTTTCGCATTGGAGCATTGTTGACCATCGGCGTGTCGACGTTTCCCGGATTGACCGAATTCACGCGGATGTTGTGTGGTGCCAGCTCGACCGCCAAGGCACGCATCAACCCGACCACGCCGTGCTTGGATGCGGTGTAGTGCGCCATGGTCGGCACGCCGATCAACCCCGCTGTCGAGCTGATGAAGACCAGCGACCCGCCTTCATTCCTTTCGATCATGTGAGGGATCACCGCTTTGACGGTCTTCCACGAGCCCGTCAGATTGACGTCGATGATTTCTTGCCAGGCCTCTTCGGTGAGTTCCCATGAGAACCCGAAGCTGGACATTCCTGCATTTGCGCACACGACGTCGATGTGCCCGAACTCGTCTATCGCCTCGTCGACGACGTCCTGCAGTTCGTTGAAGTTGCGCGTGTCCGCCCGGCGTGCAAGGATCCGCCGGCCCAGCTGTTCGACCAGTTGCGTCGTCGAGGAGAGATCCTGACCGTCCGCCCCCGGATACGGTGCGGTCTCGAGGTCTGCGCACAGGTCGACAGCCACGATGTCCGCCCCTTCCTGGGCAAGCCGCACCGCATGTGAACGTCCCATTCCACGCGCAGCGCCAGTGACCAGTGCGACTTTCCCGGCAACCCGGCCCATTCCTCAACCTCCACATCAGAGAACAAAGGTGTCTGATTTGCAGCGAAATGCCATGAATGCTGAGGGGTGGGTGTCCTCACCCCGTCACGGCATCGCGGGATCGTTCACTCGGCGGAGGCGAACATGATGAGTTTCACGTCGGCCCCTTCCACCTTGCCGAGATCGTAAGGGCGCCAGGCCATGAAACCTGTCTGGCCGAGGTACCGGCCACTGGTACCCACACTCGGGTAGTAGGCCCAGTCCCCCGAGAGGAGTGAGCCGAGATCGATCCAGCCGGCGACCCTGATCGTTCCGGACCCGTCCTCGAAGACGACGTCGTTGGTCAGATAGGCCATGAACTGCTTGTCGGATTCTCGCTGATAGTGAATCTTGTAGCCACCCGAGGTGGTGGCCACCTGTTCACCCGACTTGGTGAACAGGGCGTGCTGGTAAATACCGCCTTGGCCCACCTGGATGTTCTCGAAGTCCTCGATGTCAGTGGTGGCGCTGATCGTTGTCTCGACCAGTTCCTCGTAGCTGTTGATCACGGCTTCTGCCCCTTCTTGAGTGAGTGTTTCAGGCCTTGCGGTAGACGTCTTTGAGCACGATCTTCCCGTCGCTCAGGATGAAGATGTCAACACCACGGTTGACCACCTTTCCGTCATCGGTCTCGACGGTCCACCGAACCAGGCCCATATTCTCGTCGAACATGATCGGCGATTCGAACTTCCCGTCGACCCCAGAGGCGATCATCTTTTCACGCATCGCATTCATACTGGTGATCAGGTCGCCGATCTGATCCTTGGTGTGAACCGTCCCGATTCCGTCTCCGTCGGGCGTGATCCACTTCCCGTCGTCGGCGAAACATTCGACGGCGGTCTCGATTTCGCCCGCACCCGAGCTCTCAAAGAACCGGTCGATCACTTCTGCTGACATGGGTCCGCTCCATTCTCGTCCTTGACGGTGTCGATGAATCATGCGTGCAGCCTGACCGGTAGCCGCTCCAATCCACGGAACTGCAGGGTGTAACGCCAGGTGAGTCGTTCCAGCGGCTCGGCCGCCTCCCAGTGCGGGAACCTGTCCAACAGCCGGGCCAGCACGATTTCGCCCTCCAGCCGGGCCAGCGGCGCGCCGACGCAATGATGGATGCCGTGGCCGAAGGCCAGGTGCGTAGCAGCGTTTCGGCGGATGTCGAGCCGGTCCGGCTCCGCGAACCGGTCCGGGTCCCGGTTCGCCGAGGACAGCGCCAGGAACACCACCTCGCCGGCGGGGATGACCGTGTCGCCGACCTCCACCGGTTCGGTGGTGTAGCGCAATGTAGAAAGGTTCAACGGGCTTTCATAACGCAGGAACTCCTCCACTGCGTTCGGTATGAGGGCGGCATCCGAGCGCAACAGCTCCAACTGTTCGGGATGCTTCAGCAGTGCGTACACCGAGCTGCTGATCAGGCTCGCGGTGGTCTCGTACCCCGCGTTCATCATCAGGAAGATGGTGGACAGCAGCTCGGACTCCTCGAACCGCTCCTCATTGTCCAGATCGATCATCGCGTTGATCAGGTCGTCCGCGCCGTCATGACTGCTCGCTTTCTGGGCGACCAGGGTCCGGAAGTAGTCGAGCGACGCCATGTAGGCCTGGTACTTGTCCGACGGCTCCGAGTCGACGCTGGTCAGCGCGCGGTTCCACCGACGAAGATCGTGGTGGGCGGTTCGGGGTACGCCGAGCAACTCACCGATCACCGCAATGGGGATGGCCATCGCCACGGACTCCACCAGGTCGATCTCGGCTCCCGTCGGGATCGCGTCCAGCAACTCGTCGGTGAGTTCCTCGATGCGCGGCCGCAGATCCAGTGTCCGGCGCATCGTGAACGCCCTGCTGAACATCCGCCGCAGGCGCGTGTGTTGCGGCGGATCGCTGAACAGCATGCTGTCCGACGTGATCGACGCGCCCGAGACGTCCTGCGTGCTGTGCTTGGCGATGATCGGTGCGGCACCCCCGGCCGCCTTCGAGAGTCTGTGATCGGCCAGCAGCCGGCGCACATCGCTGTATTCGGTGACCAGCCACGAACGCAGACCTGTGCTCAATGTCTTGATGACGAGCCGCCGGGGACCCGTCCCGGCGCGCATCTCCTGGTAGGTCAGATACGGGTCCTGAATGAAGTCCCAGTTCAACAGGTCGGCCTCGGCTGTCCGGGTGCCGGAGGTGCGGGGCTTCGTGGAGTCGGTCATGAGGGGGCGTTCCTTGTGCTCACGTGGCCAAACGAGGGGATCGTCTGGTGCGGACTGGTCTCGGTTCACTGGCTGGGACCACCCAATTCCCGATTGATGAAGTCGAACAGTTCGTTGTCGTCGGCGTCCGCGATGAGCCGGCTCTGTTCGGAGTGGCCGCCGTGGTCGGCGAGCGCTGCGGCCATCTTCTGAACTCGCCGCAGTACCTGGTTCCTGGCCGCCTCGTCGATGCCGTCGTCTGCCGTCACTGCCGAGAGCAGCTCTTCGAGCCGGTCGAGCTCGGCCAGCGCGGAGGCGGCCGGGTCGGCGTCCGCGCCGAACATCGCCGTGCGCAGGTGATCACGGAGCGCCAGCACGGTCGGGTGGTCGTAGGTGAGTGTCGCCGGCAGCGTCAGCCCGGTCACCGAGACGAGCCGGTTGCGCAGCTCGACCGCGGCGAGGGAGTCGAAACCCAGGTCGACGAGCGCCTTGGTCGGCGACAGGGCCTCGGCCGAGCTGTGACCGAGCGCCTGGGCCACCTGCTCCTGCACCAACTCCAGTAGTGCGGCATCACGTTCGTCGCCGTCCAGAGCGTCCAGGCGCGCCCGGGTCCGCAACCCGTCGTTCGGCTGGGCGGGCCGACCCCCCACGGCGGCCACCGGGAACGCTGCCCGGTACTCGGGCAGGTCACTGATGAGCGTGCACTTGACGGTGCCCGCGGTCGCCTTGATGAATCGGGTCCAGTCCACGTGCGTCACGGCGATATAGGTTTCGTCGTGATCCAGTGCTCGCCGCAGTCCGGCCAGCGACTGGGCGGGATCCATCGGGTGCAGGCCCCGACGGCTCGCCCGGTCGCTCGCACCGGTGTCGTCGGCCATGCCTCCGCCCGCCAGCAGGCCCCAGCCGATCGTCGTGGCCGGCAGACCGCGCGCCCGCCGGTGGTGGGCCAGGGCATTCAGGAAGGCATTTGCTGCCGCGTAGTGCGACTGGCCGGGTGAGCCGATGAGGCCGGCGGCCGAGGAGAACAGCACGAAGGCCGACAGGTCCAGGTCCTGGGTCAGCTTGTGGAGGTTCCACGCTCCCTCCACCTTGGGCCGCAGCACGTTGTTCAGCCTGTCGAGAGTCAGCTCGGTGACGACGCCGTCGTTGGCGACTCCCGCGCTGTGGAACACGGCGGTCAGCGGCAGGTCGTGGGGAAGGTTCGCGAGCAGGGCCGTCACCTCGCCCCGGTCGGCGACGTCGCAGGCGGCGATGGTCACCGCAGACCCCAGGGCGGTGAGGTTGGCTTCCAGTTCGTCGGCGCCCGGCGCTTCACGGCCCCGGCGGGAGGTGAGCACGAGGTGAGGCGCGCCCTGCTCGGCCAGCCAGCGCGCGGTCCGGGCGCCCAGGCCGGTGAGGCCGCCGGTGACCAGCACGCTGCCCGACGGTCGCCAGTTGCGGCGCGGCGGCTGATCCGGGTCGGCCCGGACCAGCCGGCCGCCCAGAACGGCGCCGTCCCGCAGTGCTGCCTGTTCCCCCGTGCCGCCGTCGCCCAGCAGCCGGATCAGCCCGCCCGTCGAGGCGTCGTCGGGGGCGGGCGGCAGGTCGACCAGACCACCCCAGCGGCCGGGGTGTTCCAGTGCGAGGGTCCGTCCGAAACCCCACAGCAGGGCTTGGTCGGGATGGTCGAGGTTGTCGCCGGGGACGACGTTCACCGCGCCCTGGGTGAGGCACCACAGGGGCGCGTCGATCCCGCGGTCCTCCAGGGCCTGGACCAAGCTCACCGTGGCGGCCAGAGCGACCGGCACACCCGGGTGTCCCGGGACGCGGGACTGCTCCGCCGCCAGCAACGAGACCACCCCGGCGAGCGGCGGCTCGCCGAGCCGGGCCGCCAGCGCGGCCCGGTCCAGCTGGTGGTCGCCGACCTCCAGGCCGCGGACGTCGGCGCCGGCGGCTGTCATCGCCGCTTCGATCGGCGCGACCCAGGCGTCGTCGCGGTGGCCGGCGGGCACCACCAGCAACCAGGTGCCGGTGAGCGTGCCCTCGGGCCGGGTCGGCACGGGCCGCCAGCTCAACCGGTACCGCCAGCTGTCCACCACCGCCTTCTCGCGCCGGTCGATGCGCCACCGGGTCAGTGCGGGCAGCACGGCGCCGAGGCCGTCCCGTTCCTCGGTGTCCAGCTCGGCGCTCAGCGCGTCGAGGTCACCCTGTTCCACCAAGGTCCAGAACCGGCTGTCCACGGCGTCCGGGTCGGCGGTTGTCGTGCCCGGTGTCTTGGGAGTGTCCGGCCAGTAGCGCGTGTGCTGGAACGCGTACGTCGGCAGCGGGGTCCGGCCCGCGCCGGCCGCGGGGAACAGCGCCGGCCAGTCGACCTCGGTCCCAGTGGCGAACAGGGTGCTCAGCGCGGCGAGCACGGATTCGGTCTCGGGACGGCCTCGCCGGAGGCTGGGCACGGCGACGGCATCCCCACCGGTCACGCATTCGCGGACCAGACCGGTCAGGGTCGCGTCGGGCCCCAGCTCCAGGAAGCGGGTCACCCCGCCGGCCCGGAGTTCACAGACCGTGTCGGCGAACCGCACCGCGTTCCGCACGTGCTGGACCCAGTATTCGGGGGTGGCCACTTCGCTGCTGGTCATCGGTATCCGCGGTGTCCGGAACTGAAGGCCGTCGAGCGCGGCCCGGAACTGCGCGAGCATGGGGTCCATGAGCGGGGAGTGGAACGCGTGGCTGACAGCCAGCCGCTTCGTGCGGTGTCCGGCGTCGCGGAGGCGTTGTTCGATCTCGCCGACGGCGAGTTCGGTGCCGGAGATGACGACCGACTCAGGGGTGTTGACCGCGGCGATCGACGCTCCGGCGCCCTGCACCGCCAGCAGCGGCGCCACCACGTTCTCACCGGCGTTGACGGACATCATGATCCCGCCCGGTGCGAGCTGCTGCATGAGCCGGGCCCGCGCGGTGACCAGCGTGCAGGCATCGGTCAGCGACAGCACGCCCGACACGTGGGCGGCGCTGATCTCGCCGACGGAATGGCCGGTGACGAAGTCGGGCCGGACGCCCCAGGACTCGAACAGCCGGAAGAGGGCCACTTCGATCGCGAACAGCGCGGGCTGGGAGAATTCGGTGGTGTGCAGCCGGACATCGCCCTCATCGAAGACCATGTCCCGCAGCGACGGGTCCAAAGCCGCGCACACCTCGTCGAACGCCGTCGCGAAAACCGGGAAATCCCGGTGGAGTTCACGGCCCATCCCACCTCGTTGCGATCCCTGGCCGGTGAAGACGACGGCCAGACCACCGCTGCCGGCCACACCGGTGGCCTCCGCGCCAGGTGCGGCGGTGCCGTCGGCGAACGCTGCCAGCCGCTCGCGCAGTTGCTCGCGGTCGGCAGCGAGCACCACCGCCCTGTGATCGTGTATCGCGCGGTCGGTCACCAGCGACCGCGCGATGTCGGCCAGCGTCAGTTCGGGCCGGTCGCTCACGTGGGCGTGGAGGCGCGCCGCCTGGGCGTGCAGGGCTGCCGGCCCCCGGGCCGACAACACCACCGGCTGCAGCCGCCTGCTCGCGGAGCCCTCGTTGGGGGCCGGCGCCGTCGGTGGCGTGCGCACGTCCTCGGGCGGTTGTTCCAGGATGATGTGCGCGTTGGTGCCGCTGAGGCTGAACGCGGACACGCCCGCCCGCCGCGGATGGCCCTGTTCGGGCCATTCACGGGCCCGGTCCAGCAGCGCCACCCCGCCGGAGGACCAGTCGACCTCGGGGGACGGGGTCTCGGCGTGGAGCGTTTGGGGCAGCAGGCCGTGCCGCATCGCCATGATCATCTTGATGGTTCCGGCGGCGCCGGCGGCGGCCTGCGTGTGCCCGATATTCGATTTGATCGAGCCCAGCCACAGCGGGGTGCCGGACTCATGTTCACGTCCGTAGGCAGCCAACAGGGCCTGTGCCTCGATGGGATCGCCGAGCCGGGTGCCGGTGCCGTGTCCCTCCACCACGTCGACCTCGCTCGCCGACAGGCCGGCATTGGCCAGGGCCTGGCGGATCACCCGTTGCTGGGACGGACCGTTGGGAGCGGTGAGGCCGTTCGAGGCGCCGTCCTGGTTGACCGCCGAGCCTGCCAGTACAGCCAGGACGCGATGGTGGTTGCGGCGGGCCTCGGAGAGTCGCGCCAGCACGAGCAGGCCCACGCCCTCGGCCCAGCCGGTGCCGTCCGCTCCGGCGCCGAAGGCCCGGCACCGGCCGTCGGGGGACAAGCCCCGCTGCCGCGCCATCTCCACGAACATAGCGGGGGTGGCCATCGTGGCGACCCCGCCGGCCAGCGCCAGCGAGCACTCGCCGGAGCGCAGTGCCTGCGCCGCCAGGTGCATGGCCACGAGCGAGGACGAACACGCCGTGTCGATGGAGACGGACGGCCCCTCGAATCCGAACTCGTAGGACAACCGCCCGGAGATGATGCTGGCCGCGTTGCCGGTCAGCACCCGGCCGCCGAAGTCACCGTAGTCGCGGGTCAGCAGTGCGGGGTAGTCGCTCCCGTTCGCACCTATGAACACTCCGACCGGGCCGCCGCGCAGGGCGGAGGGGACGATGCCGGCGTTCTCGAACGACTCCCAGGCGGTCTCCAGCAGCAACCGCTGCTGCGGGTCGATGGCGATGGCCTCGCGCGGTGAGATGCCGAAGAAGTCGGAGTCGAACTCGGCCAGGCGGTTGAGGAATCCGCCGCCCTGGGAGTACGTCGTGCCGGGCCGGTCGGGATCCGGGTCGTAGAGGCCGGCCAGATCCCAGCCGCGGTCGGCCGGGAAGCCGGTGATCCCGTCGCGGCCCTCGGCCACCAGCCTCCACAGTTCGTCCGGCGAGTTCGCCTCGCCCGGGTACCGGCAGGCCATGCCGACGATCACGATCGGGTCGTCGCCGATGTCGGTGACAGGCCCGGCCACAGTGACGTCGGCGGTGTCGGCCTCGTCGCCCACCAGCTCGGACCTGACGAATGCGGCCAGCGCCTCGGGGGTGGGGTGGTCGAACACCAGCGTCGCCGGCAGCCGCAGCCCGGTGGCCGTGTTGAGCCGGTTGCGCAGTTCGACCGCGGTGAGCGAGTCGAACCCGACGTCGTGGAAGGCGCGGGTCATGTCGACCGAGGCGCTGCTCGGGTGGCCGAGCACGGCGGCGACCTGCTCGCGCACCAGTTCACCGATGGCCTTCACCTGGTCGGCCGCGGAGGAACCGGCCCGTCGCACCGCCTCCAGTTCCGCCACCGCCGTTGGTGCCGCGCGCCGGGCCGGACGCCGCACCAGGCCCCGCAGCAGGGCGGGCACCATGCCGGCCGACCGCACAGCGGCCAGGTCGAGGTGAGCGGCCATCACGTTGGGGCGCGCCAGATCGGCCGCTTTGTCCAGCAGCTTGAGGCCCTGGGGGGTCTCCATCGGCAGCATCCCGCCCCGCCCCATGCGAGCCACGTCGGTCTCGCTGAGGTTTTCGGTCATACCGCTGTTCTCGCCCCACCAGCCCCAGCTGATCGAGACCGCGGGGAGGCCCTGCCGGTGTCGCTCGACGGCCAGCGCGTCGAGGAAGGCGTTGGCGGCGGCGTAGTTGGCCTGGCCCGGTGCTCCGAAGGCCGTGGCGGAGGAGGAGAACAGCACGAACGCGGAAAGGTCCAGTTCCCGGGTCAGTTCGTGCAGGTGCCAGGCACCGTCGACCTTGGGGGCCAGTACCGCGTCGACCCGGTCGGTGGTCAGGGAGTGGAACACGCCGTCGTCCAGTACTCCGGCGCAGTGCAGCACCGCAGTGAGCGGGAACTCGGGCTCCACCGAGCGCACCAGGGCCGCGACCTGCTCGCCGTCGGCGACATCGCAGGCGACGACGCGCACCGCGGCGCCGAGCTCCGCCAACTCGGCGGCGAGCCGGACGGTCCGGGGCGAGTTGTCGCCCTGCCGGGAGGTCAGCAGCACATGGCGCACGTGGTGGTCGGTGACGAGGTACCGGGCCACGTGCCCGGCGAGGACACCCGAAGCACCGGTGATCAGTACGGTTCCGGCCGACCACGAGGTGGCTTGCGCGCGGTCGGTGGGTGCCAGGCGGGCCAGCCGCGGGGCCCGGAGCACTCCGCCGCGTACCGAGACCTCCGGCTCACCCGACTCCACGGCCGCGTGCAGGGCCGCGGTGGTGGTCGCGTCTGCGCCGCCCTCGACGAGGACAATGCGGTCGGGGTTCTCCGACTGGGCCGAGCGCAGCAGGCCCCGCACGGCCGCGCCGGTCAGGCTGTCGGTCGTCACCACCACCAGCCGTGAGGACGCCCAGGCGGGATCGGCCAGCCACGTCTGCACCGAGCGCAGTACGCTGTTCACCGCCGCGTGGACGTCGGTGGTGACGGCGGGCCCCTCTCCCGGCACCGACATCGCCACGAGGGCGGGAACCTCGGCTGTCCCGTCCCGCCCGGACATCAGCTCCGCGAGCCTCAGCGGGCCGTCCAGCACGGTGGCCTCAAAGCGGGGCGCGGTGTCGTCGACCCGGCCGCACTCGGCCCAGCTGATCTCGAACAGTGAGTCGTCGCGGGACGCGGCGGCGCGGAGCTGGTCGGCGGAGACCGAGCGTGAGGACAGCGCCGCCACGCTGAAGACGGGAGCGCCGGTGTCGTCGAAGGCGTCCAGGGCGACCGTGCCGGTGGCCACCGGTCGGACCCGGATGCGCAGCGCGGTGGCGCCCGAGGCGAACAGCCGCGCTCCGGCCCAGGAGAACGGCACCAGACCCTGGGGGGTGTCGGAGGTGAGGGCCTGGAGCACGCCGCCGTGCAGACCGGCGTCCAGCAACGCCGGGTGCACGCCGAAGCGCTCGGCGTCGGTGCCGCTCGGCGGCAGCGCCACCTCGGTGTAGAGCTCCGCACCGCGTCGCCAGCAGGCCACCAGCCCCTGGAACGTCGGCCCGTAGTCGTGGCCGGCCTCGGCGAACAGGTCGTAGGCGTCGTCGACGTCGACGACGTCGGCTTCCCTCGGTGGCCATGGGATGAGCGGTTCGGGTTGCGGCAGGTTCCCCGTGCCGGACACCGTTCCGGTGGCGTGCCGTGTCCAGGGGGTGGTGTCGGTGTCGCCGTCGGGGCGGGCGGAGATCGTGATCTTCCGACGGCCGTCCTCGTCGGCCGCCTCCACCAGAATCTGCAGGGCGACCGAGCCGGCCGCGGTGATCAGCAGGGGTGCCTCGATCGTCAGCTCGTCGAGCATGGTGCAGCCGACCTGCTCGGCCGCCCGTAGCGCCACGTCCACGAAGGCGGTGCCGGGTAGCAGGGCCTGCTCGAACAGTACGTGCTCCCGCAGCCAGGGCTGGTTCTGCGGCGCCAGCCGGCCGGTCAGCAGCACGGCCTCGCCGTCGGCGAACTGAACGCTGGCCAACAGCAGGGGATGGTCGAGCGGGTCGAGGCCCACCGCGGTGAGATCGGCCGGCGGGGCGGCGTTGTCGAGCCAGTACCGCTGGTGCTGGAACGCGTATGTGGGAAGCGGGGTGTGGCGGGCCCCGGTGCCGTCGAACAGGGCCGGCCAGTCGACCTCCACTCCGGTGGCGAACAGCGTGCCGAGCGCGGTGAGCACCGTGTCGGCCTCGTCGCGGAGCCGGCGCAGGCTGGGGACCGCAACGACGTCCGGCTCGACGAGACACTCGCGGATCGCGCCGGTCAGCGGCGCGTCGGGGCCGATCTCGAGGAATCGGGTGACGCCGGAGCCGTGCAGTTCGGACACCGTGTCGGCGAACCGCACCGTGTCTCGCAGGTGCCGCACCCAGTACTCCGGGTCCGTCACCTGCTCGCCGCCCGCCATCGGAATGCGGGGCGGCTGGAATGTAAGGCCCTGGGCCAGGGCGCGGAATTCGTCGAGCACAGGGTCCATGAGCGGCGAATGGAACGCATGGCTGACGGCGAGCTGTTTCGTGCGGTATCCGTCCTCGCTCAGGCGCCGCACGATCTCGGTGACGGCCGGCTCGTGCCCCGAGAGCACCACCGAACCGGGGGTGTTGACCGCCGCGATCGACACCGATGCGGCGTACTGCGCGACCAGCGGGGCGACCACCTGCTCGCCGGCGGTCACCGAGACCATCACACCGCCCGGGTCGAGCCGTGCCATCAGCCGGCCACGCTCTGACACCAGTCGGCACGCATCCGGCAGCGACAGCACGCCGGCGACGTGCGCAGCCGCGATCTCGCCCACCGAATGACCGGTGAGGATGTCCGGCCGGACGCCCCAGGACTCGAACAGCCGGAACAGTGCGACCTCGACCGCGAAGAGCGCCGGTTGGGCGGTCTGCGTGGCGTCGAGCCGATTCTCCCCGTCGCCGAGGACGGCCTCCCGGACGGCAGGATCCAGCTGATCGCACACCTGGTCCAACGCGGCCGCGAAGGACGGGAACAGCCGGTGCAGTTGCGAGCCCATGCCGGGGTGCTGCGCGCCCTGACCGGTGAACACCATCGCCAGCGGGCCCCGCCGGGCCGCATCGGCGACGACCTCGGCTGTGTCGCCGGTGTGCGCGTACTGGGCCAACCGCTCCAGGGCCTGCGCGCGGTCTGAGGCGAGCAGTACCGCTCGGTGGTCGTGGGCGGCCCGGTCGGAGACCAGGGAGTAGGCGACGTCCGCCAACGCCACGTCGGGCCGGTCGCGCAGGGAGGAGCACAGCCGGTCCGCCTGGCCCCGCAGGGCCGCAGGCCCGCGAGCCGTCAGCACGAGCGGCCACACCGGCAGAGTCGCCGCAGGGGGCGGGGCCGGGGTGGTGAACTCGGCCGGGGGCTGTTCCAGGATGACGTGTGCGTTGGTCCCGCTGACGCCGAAGGAGGACACCCCCGCCCGGCGGGGCCGGCCACGGTCCGGCCACTGCCGAGCCCTGTCGAGCAGCGCGACCGCGCCCGACGACCAGTCGACCTGCGGCGAGGGGGTCTGCGCGAACAGGGTTTGGGGCAGGATCCCGTGCCGCATCGACATGATCATCTTGATCGTGCCGGCGATGCCCGCCGCCGCCTGCGTGTGGCCGATGTTCGACTTGATCGACCCCAGCCAGAGCGGTGCGTCCTTGGTGTGCTCGCTGCCGTAGGTGGCCAGCAGCGCCTGGGCCTCGATCGGATCGCCCAGCCGGGTCCCCGTGCCGTGTCCCTCCACCACGTCGACCTCGCTCGCCGACAGGCCGGCATTGGCCAGGGCCTGGCGGATCACCCGTTGCTGGGACGGACCGTTGGGAGCGGTCAGCCCGTTGGACGCGCCGTCCTGGTTCAGCGCCGAGCCGGCCAGCAGTGCCAGCACCTGGTGTCCGTTGCGCCGCGCGTCGGACAGCCGCTCCAGCACCACCAGGCCCGCGCCTTCGGACCAGCCGGTGCCGTCCGCGTCCGCGCCGTACGCCCGGCACCGGCCGTCCGCAGCGTTCGCGCGCAGCCGGCTGTACTCCACGTACAGGTCGGGCGTCGCCATCACCGTCACGCCGCCGGCCAGCGCGAGCGAGCACTCCCCCGAGCGCAGCGCCTGCGCCGCCAAGTGCATGCCGACCAGCGATGAGGAGCACGCCGTGTCCACTGTCACAGCGGGGCCCTCGAAGCCGAACTCATAGGCGATCCGGCCCGACGCGATGCTGCCGGCGCTGCCGTTGCCCAGGTAGCCCTCGAGTTCCTCGGGCTTGGTGTGCAGCCGCGAGCCGTAGTCGTGGTACATCAGCCCGACGAACACGCCGGTCGGGCCGCCACGCAGCGAGGTGGGATCGATGCCCGCGTTCTCGAGGGACTCCCAGGCCGTTTCCAGCAACAGCCGCTGCTGGGGGTCGATCGTGATCGCCTCGCGCGGCGAGATGCCGAAGAACTCGGGGTCGAACTGGGCGGCGTCGTGCAGGAAGCCGCCCTCACGAGTGTAGGTGGTCCCCGGGTGATCGGGGTCCGGGTGGTAGAGATCGGCCAGGTTCCAGCCCCGGTCGGTGGGGAAGGCGCCGATCACGTCCCGTCCCTCGGCGACGACGTCCCACAGCTCGTCGGGCGAACTCACCCCGCCCGGGAAGCGGCAGGCCATGCCCACGATCGCGATCGGGTCGTCTCCGGTCCCGGCCTCGGTCGCGCTGACGGCCGGCCGGGCCGGGGTGGCCGTCTCGCCGCCGATCTCGCCCCGCACGAACTCGATCAGGGCGGCCGGGGAGGGGTAGTCGAAGATCAGTGTGGCCGGCAGCCGCAGCCCGGTGGCCGTGTTGAGCCGGTTGCGCAGCTCCACCGCGGTCAGTGAGTCGAACCCCAGAGCGGTGAAGGGCTGCCGTTCGTCGATGGTGTTGCTGGCGGAGTGCCCGAGCACAGCCGCGGCATGGGTGCGCACCAGCTCGGCGACCGCCTGGTCGCGCTCGGCCGGCTCCAGTGCCGCCAGGCCCTCGCGAGATCCGGCCCCCGCCAGGTGGGGTTCGGCGATCCGCCGCGCCGGACGGCGCACCAGCCCGCGCAGCAGTCCCGGGACCGTGGCCGCGGTGGACAGGCCGGCGAGGTCGAACGGGGCGGCGATGACCCGGCCCTGCCGACGGGAGGCCGCGTCGAAGAGGGTGAGGCCGAAGTCGTTGTCCAGCGGGCGGATGCCGGTGCGGGCCATCCGGGCCCGGTCCTGGGTTCCGAGGTGGCTGCCCATCCCGCTGGCCTCGGCCCACCACCCCCAGGCGATCGACACCGCTGGCAGGCCGAGCCTGCGCCGGTGCTCGGCCAGCTCGTCGCAGAACCCGTTGGCCGCCGCGTAGTTCGCCTGGCCGGCGGCGCCGAACGCCGACGCGGCCGAGGAGAACAGCACGAATGCCGACAGGTCGGCGTCCTGGGTGGCCTCGTGCAGGTGCCAGGCACCGTCCACCTTGGGCCGCAGCACCGCATCGACCCGGTCGGGGGTCAGTGAA
Source organism: Streptomyces sp. NPDC025793 (assembly GCF_055558375.1). Taxonomy (NCBI): domain Bacteria; kingdom Bacillati; phylum Actinomycetota; class Actinomycetes; order Kitasatosporales; family Streptomycetaceae; genus Streptomyces; species Streptomyces sp. NPDC025793. Next base: position 20,505 of record NZ_JBVHMR010000057.1, read on the forward strand.
CCCACGGTTGCGTCGTCGAGTACACCCGCGCAGTGCACCACGGCGCTGAGGGGGAACTTTGGCGGTACCGAGCCGACGAGGTCCATCACCTCGTGGCGGACGGCGAGGTCACACGCGACCATTCGCACCGAGGCACCCGCCTCGGTCAGCCGCTCGACCAGCTCATCGGCACCGGGGGCGGCCGGACCCCGCCGCGACACCAGCACCAGCCGTCGCACCCCGCACTCGGCCACGAGGTGCTCGGCCACCAACCCGGCCAGCACGCCGGACGCCCCGGTCAGCAGCACGGTCCCCGTGCCCCACACCGAGGACTGCTCGTCCGGCGCCGACCCAACGGGTTCCGGGAGCGCCTCGGCGGCAACCCTGTTCAGGCGGGGCGACCACAGCCGTCCGTCGCGAAGCGACACCTCCGGCTCACCTGATGCGACCGCGGCGCGGGCGAGCGCCTCCACCGACCGCGCCCCGGCAGGCTCCGGACCGGCGGACGCCTGCTCGACGAGAACCACCCGCTCCGGGTTCTCCGACTGTGCGGAGCGCACCAGCCCGCCGACCGCCGCGCCCACGAGTCCGCCGTCGGTCACCACGACCAGTCGCGACCGCTCCCACCGGGCATCGGCGAGCCAGTCCTGCAGCACCCGCAACGTGCTGTTCACCGCGGTGTGCGCCGAGTCGACGGTCGACTCCGGTGCACGGTGTCCGGGAACGCGCAGCACCACCAGCTCGGGCAGCGGCGCGCCACCGTCCACCGCCGAGGCGAGTGCGGCCAGGTCGGGGTGGGACCACGCATCGGCTGTGTGTTCGTCCTGCGACGGCGCGGTCTGCGCCGGATCGGACGGCACCACCCAGCCGATCGGTCCTTCGGTGCTCGCCCCCGAACCGGCCTCGGCCGGTCCGCACTGCACCCAGCCGAGCTCGAACAGCGCGTCGCGGTGTGCGGTGCCGACATCGCGCAGCTGTTCTGCGGAAACCTCCCGGGCGACCAGTGAGTCCACCTTCAGTACCGGGCGGCCGGTGGTGTCGAACCCGTCCACTGACCACGAGGAGGGCCCCGTCGGGGAGAACACGAGCCGCAGTGCTGCGGCGCCCGAGGCGAGCAGCCGCACCCCGGACCACAAGAACGGCGCTCGCACGCCGGGGTTGTCCCGGTCAGTGCCTCGCGAGCCGAGCTGGTCCATCGCCAGGCCGTGCTGACCGGTGTCCATCAGGGCCGGGTGCAGGCCGAAACGCGCCGCGTCGGCCGCGAGTGCCTCGGGCAGCTCCGCCTCGGCGAAGACCTGCTCACCCATCCGCCAGGCCCGGCGCAGCCCGGTGAAGGCGGAGCCGTAGTGGTAACCGAGCGCGCTGAGCCGCTCGTACGATCCGGCGACGTCCAGTTCGGTTGCCCCGGCCGGCGGCCAGGTCACGTCTGTCGGCCACGGCGCCGGCTCCGGACTGTCGCCGGGGACCGCGCTCCCCCACGCGTGCCGCGTCCACGAGGCGCCCATGGTCTCGCCGGGTCTGGCCGGCTGGGAGTAGACCTCGATGGTGCGGCGGCCGTCGCCGTCGAGAGCCCCGACGCGCACTTGGACCAGCACGTCGTGCCGGCTCGGCAGGATCAGCGGCGCCTCGATGGTCAGCTCCTCCAGCCGGTCGAGGCCCGCCTCATCGGCTGCGCGGATCGCCAGTTCGAGGAACGCCGTACCGGGCAGCAGCGGTCGGTCGAAGAGCGCGTGGTCGACGAGCCACGGGTGAGCGTGCAGCGAGAACCGGCTGGTGAACAGGAAGCCGGCGTCACCGGCCAGAGTCGTTTTCGCCCCGAGCAGGGGGTGATCGACCTGTTCGAGGCCGCTGGCGGCCAGGTTGCCGGGCGTGGACGCCGCCGCAGTCGGCCAGTAGCGCTGCCGCTGGAAGGCGTAGGTCGGCAGGTCGACCCGCCGCGCCCCGGTGCCGGCGAAGACCGCGGACCAGTCCACGGTGAGTCCGGCCCGCCACGCGGCAGCCACCGATCGCAGGAACATCTCCGGGTCGCTCTCGCCGCGGCGGAGGGTCGTCAGCACGGTCGCCTCGATGCCGCGCTCCTCGGCGGTCTCCTCGATCGCGGGAGCCAGCAGCGGGTGCGGGGCCACCTCCAGCAGCACGTGGTGCCCGTCGGCCAGCAGCACGGCGGCGGTGTCGTGGAACCGCACCGGCTGTATGAGGTTGGTGAACCAGTACCGGCCGTCGAGCTCGTCGCCCTCCACCCGGCGGGCGAACGTCGTGGAGTAGTAGGGCACCGAGGCGGTGGCCGGGCGGATGTCGCTCAGGAGCGCGAGGAGTTCGTCCTCGACCACCGCCATGTCCGGGGAGTGCGTCGGGTAGTCCATCGGGATGGGACGGGCGCGGACACCGGCGGCCTCGCACTCGGCCCGCAGCGCGGCGACTCGGTCGAGCGGACCGGTCACGACGACCGATCGCGGACCGTTGATCGCGCTGATGTGCACGTCGGTCAGCCGTGCGACCTGGTCGCGCACCTGCTCGACCGGCAGCCCCACCCAGAGGGTGGCGTACCCGGTCACCTGACCGGACACGCGCGCCCGCGCGGTCAGGACTCGGGCCGCGTCGGCGAGGGTGAGGATGCCGGCGATGTGCGCGGCCGCGACCTCTCCCACGGAGTGCGCGATGATCGCGGAGGGCACCACCCCTCGGGACATCCACAGCCGGGCGAGTGAGATCATGACCGCGAACAGCATCGGCTGGACCTGTTCGGCGTGTTCGAGGTCCACGCCGTCCGTGTCGGCCAGAAGGTCGCGCAGGGTGTGGCCGTGCCAGTCCACGTACGGCGCGAGCGCCGCCTCGCACTCCGCCATGGACGCGGCGAAGACCGGCGAGGAGTCCCACAGCCGCAGGGCCATCCCGACGTACTGTCCGCCCTGCCCCGGGAACACGAACACCGGATCGGTGTTGCCGGAGCTGACGGGTCCGGTGACCGGGGTGGTGCCGGCCACCAGGTCATCCAACCCGGACAGGAGTTCGGTGAGGTCGGCGCCGAGCACCACGGCCCGGTGGTCCAGCGAGGAGCGGGTGCCGACCAGTGAGAACGCCACGTCGGCCAGATCCGCCGGGCCGGTGGCCGGGAGTGTCAGGAGGTGTTCGCGCAGCCGTACCGCCTGGCCGCGCAGCGCGGCTTCGCCGCGACCGCTGAGCAGCAGCGGCAGCACCTGCGGCGCGTGGGACCGATCCGCCGGTTCGCTCTCGGGTTCAGTGTCCGGAGCCTGCTCCACGATGACGTGCGCGTTGGTCCCGCTCGCCCCGAACGAGGACACCGCTGCCCGTCGGGGGCGTCCGGCCGTCGGCCACGGCCGGGCTTCGCCGAGCAGCCGGACCGTTCCGCTCTCCCAGTCGACGTGCTCCGAGGGCCGGTCCACGTGCAGGGTCTTCGGCAGCACACCGTGCCGGATCGCCATGATCATCTTGATGACGCTGCCGACCCCGGCCGCTGCCTGGGAGTGGCCGATGTTGGACTTGAGCGAGCCCAGCCAGAGGGGCTCGCCCTCCTCTCGGTGCCGGCCGTACACGGCCTGCAGCGCCTTGATCTCGATGGGGTCGCCGAGCACGGTGCCGGTGCCGTGTCCGTCCACCGCGTCCACCTCGTCGGGGCGTACGCCGGCGTTGGCCAGTGCCTGTCGAAGGACGCGCTGCTGGGCAAGGCCGTTGGGTGCGGTGAGGCCGTTGGAGGCACCGTCCTGGTTGATCGCCGAGCCACGGAGCACTGCCAGCACGCAGTGGCCGTTCAGGCGGGCATCGGAGAGCCGCTCCAGCACCAACAGGCCGGCGCCCTCGGCGAAGCCGGTCCCATCGGCGCCCGCGCCGAACGCCTTGCAACGACCGTCGGCGGACAGCCCCTGCTTGTCGAACTCCTGCAGGTCGACCGGGGTCGCCATGACGGTGGCTCCGCCGGCCAGTGCCAGCGTGCACTCCCCGGCACGCAGCGCCTGCGCGGCCAGGTGCATCGCCACCAGTGAGGAGGAGCAGGCCGTGTCGACCGTCAGCGCCGGCCCCTCCAGGCCGAACTGGTAGGAGACCCGCCCGGCGAGCACGGCAGCGGAAGTCCCGGTGAGCAGGTAACCGTCGGCCAGCTCGGCGCTGCCGCGGAGCAGGTCCGCGTAGTCCTGGTCGCTGGTGCCGGCGAACATACCGGTCTGGCTGCCCCGCACCGACTTCGGGTCGATCCCGGCCCGCTCCAGCGCTTCCCAGGTCAGTTCCAGCAGCAGCCGCTGCTGCGGGTCCATCGAGGCCGCCTCGCGCGGTGAGATCCCGAAGAACCGTGCGTCGAACTGGGCCACGTCGTCGAGGAAGCCGCCGCCACGCACGTGGGTGGCGCCCTGACGCATCGAATCCGGGTGCAGCAAGGTGTCGAGGTCCCAGCCTCGGTCGGTCGGCAGCCCCGACACCGCGTCGTGCCCACCGTCCACCAGCTCCCACAGCTGCTCCGGCGAGCCGACCCCGCCCGGGTAGCGGCAGGCCATGCCGACCACGGCGATCGGGTCGTCGGCGAACGCGGCAGGGGGGGCGGCCGTGCCGGGTTCCTCGTCACTCTCGCCGCTCACCAGTGCGACCAGGTGCGAGGCAAGGGCCGCGGGGGTGGGGTAGTCGAAGGCCACGGTGCCGGCCAGCCCCAGATCGAGCGCCGCGTTCAGCCGGTCCCGCAGCTCCACCGCCGCGAGCGAGCTGAAGCCCAGGTCCTGGAAAGTGCTTTCGAGGTCGACATCGGCCGGCGAGTCGAGGCCCAGCACCACGGCGACCGAGGTCCGCAACAGATCGTTCACGACGTGACGCTGGTCCACGACGGCCAGCACGTCCGTGACCCGTGCGGCGATGCCCGGCTCGGGCGTGGCGGCCGAAGGCGGGTCCGAGGGGGCCGGGGCGAGGGAGCCGTCGCGCGGCAGCCAGTGCCGGTGCCTCTGGAAGGCGTAGGTCGGCAGGTCGATCCGCCGGCTCTCGTCGGGGAACAGCGCGGCCCAGCTCACCTCGCCGCCGCCGGTGAAGAGGCGACCGACCGCGTCGAGCAGGGCAACGGTCTCGGGCCGGTCACGGCGGGACGCGGCCGCGGCCGTCACCCGCCGTTGGGCGGGCAGGCATTCCCGGACCATGGCCGAGAGCACCGCGTCCGGTCCCAGCTCCAAAAAGCGGGTGACGCCTCGCTCGTGCAGGGTGGCCACCCCGTCGGCGAAACGCACCTGCTCGCGTGCCTGCCGGACCCAGTACTCGGGCTCGCCGAGCGTGGGCGCATCGGCCAGGGCGCCGGTGAGGGTGGACACCACCGGGATGTCGGCCGCGGCGAAGGTGAGTCCGGCGACGACGGCCCGGAAGTCCTCGAGCATCGGGTCCATCAGTGGCGAGTGGAACGCGTGGCTGGTCGTGAGCCGGCGGGTCCGGTACCCGGCCGCGGCCAGCTGGGCCACGACCTCGGCCACCGGTTCTTCCGCGCCGGACACCACGACCGAGTCAGGGCTGTTCACCGCGGCCACGGACGCCCCGTCCGCGGCCGCGACCAGCGGGGCCACCACGTCGGGGGCGGCGTTCACCGCGACCATGGCACCGCCGTGGGGCAGCGCCTGCATCAACCGGCCGCGCGCCACGACCATGCGGCCGGCGTCGGCGAGGGACAGCACACCGGCCACGTGCGCGGCACTGATCTCGCCGATCGAGTGACCGGCGACGAACTCGGGCCGGATGCCCCATGACTGGACGAGCCGGAACAGTGCGACCTCGAAGCAGAACAGCGCCGGTTGAGCGAATTCGGTGCGGTCCAGCAGTGGACCGCCCTCCCACATCAGCTCACGCAGCGATCGGCCCAGCAGCTCGTCGACCACGTGGCAGACCTCGTCCAGCGCCGCGTCGAACGCCGGGTACCGCGCCGCCAGCTCTCGGCCCATTCCGGCGCGCTGGGCACCCTGGCCGGTGAAGACCATCGCCAGGCGGCCTTCCCTCGCCCGATCGACGTGCACCGCAGGACTGTCCGTGCCGGCGGCCAGTGCGGACAGACCGGCCAGCAGGGCCGCCCGGTCCTCGGCGACCACCACGGCACGGTCGGCCAGCACGGCGCGGGTGGTGACCAGGCTTCGTCCGACATCGGCCGGCTCCAGCTCCGGGTGGCGCTCGACGAAGGAGCGCAGTTCCTCGGCCTGACCGCGCAGCGCGGCGGCGCCCCGGCCGGTCACCACGAATGGCCACGGACCGGTGCGGGCCCGCCCCGTCAGCGCTGGCGGGGCCTCGACGGGGTCGTCGGGAGCCTGCTCGAGGATGACGTGCGCGTTGGTCCCGCTGATCCCGAACGACGACACCGCCACACGCCGGGGACGGCCCCGGTCGGGCCACTGCCGCTGGTCGGTGAGCAGCCGGACCGTCCCCGCCGACCAGTCGACGTGGGAGGTCGACCGCTGGGCGTGCAGCGTCCTGGGCAGCTCCCCGTGGCGCATGGCCATAACCATCTTGATCACTCCGCCGACGCCGGCCGCCGCCTGCGAATGTCCGATGTTCGACTTCAGTGATCCGATCCACAACGGCGTGTCCGCCGCTCGCTCCCGGCCGTAGGTGCCCAGCAGGGCACGGGCCTCGATTGGGTCGCCCAGCCTGGTGCCGGTGCCGTGCGCCTCGACCGCGTCGATGTCGGTCGAGGCCACACCGGCGTTGGCCAGCGCGGCCCGGATCACCTGACGCTGGGCCGCGCCGTTCGGCGCGGTGAGGCCGTTGGAGGCGCCGTCCTGGTTGAGGGCGGAGCCTGTCACGAGGGCCAGCACCTGGTGGCCGTTGCGCCGGGCGTCGGACAGCCGCTCGACCACGAGCACGCCGACGCCTTCCGCCCAGCCCATGCCGTCGGCCTCGTCACTGAATGCCTTGCACCGGCCGTCCGGGGCGATGCCGCGCTGCCGGGCGAACTCGATCAGCGAAGCCGGGCTCGACATGATCGTCGCCCCGCCGACCAGGGCGAGCGAGCACTCCTGGGAGCGCAGCGCCTGGGCGGCAAGGTGCAGCGCGACGAGCGAGGAGGAGCACGCCGTGTCCACGGTGACCGCGGGCCCCTGCAGACCGAACGCATAGGACAGCCGTCCGGAGACGACGCTGGCGATGTTGCCGGTCAGCACGTAGCCCTCGTACTCCGACGGCACGGTGCGCAGCGAGATGTTGTCCTGGTAGCTGACGCCGACGTACACACCGGTCCGGCTTCCCCGTAGCGTGTCGGCGCTGATGCCGGCTCGTTCGAAGGCCTCCCACGAGGTTTGCAGGAGCAGCCGTTGATGCGGGTCCATCACGGTCGCTTCCCGAGGGGGGATGTTGAAGAACTCGTGGTCGAACAGGTCCGGCGAGCGCAGGAAACCGCCGCCCCGGGAGTACGTCCGGCCCACCTTTTGGGGGTCGGGGTCGTACAGCTCGTCCAGGTTCCAGCCGCGGTCCGTCGGGTAGCCGGACACCGCGTCGGTACCGTCGGCCACGAGCTGCCACAGGGCTTCGGGGCTGTCGGCGTCGCCGGGGTAGCGGCAGGCCATGCCGACGATGGCGATCGGCTCCCGGCTTTGCGCCTCGACGTCGCCGAGCCGCTGCCGGATTCGCTCGTTTTCCTTCAGTGCGTTGCGCAGCGCGTCAACGAGCTCGTTCGTGGACGGGGTGGTCATGAGGTCGGCCCCTCCGCTCGGTCGCTCGCGTCGGCTTGGCCGTATGCGGCGCGTATGAGATCAGCCATGTTCATCGAGTCGATCGCGCTTGTGAGCCCGGCGCTGTCGGCCGGCTCGCTCCCAGGAGCGGTCTCAGCCAACCGGAGCAGGGTGTCCACCAGCCCGGCCTGCCTCAGCGAGGCGATCGGAATGCGGTCGATGATTTTCTTCAGCCCTGCGTCGTCGGCGCCTTCACCGGTCTCCTTCCCGTGGGTTTTGGTGTCCTCGCCGAACAGCTCGGCGTGCACCAGCTCCGTGACCGAGGCGGGCGTCGGATAGTCGAAGATCAGCGTGGCGGGCAGCTGCAAGCCGGTCGCCATGCCGAGCCGGTTGCGAAACCGCAGGGCGGTGAGCGAGTCGAAACCGGTTTCCTGGAAGGTGCGCCCTGACTCGACCGAGCTGACGTCGGTGTGCCCGAGCACGGTCGCCACCGTGGCGCGGACGAGGTCGGTGATCGCATGCGTCCGCTCGGTGGCGGGCAGGCCGGCGAGGCGATCGCGCAGACCGGTGTGGGCAGCTGCGTCCGCTGATCCTTCGGGGGCGTCCTGTCTCGCCTCGAGTAGTTCGGCGAGGAGTGACATCGATCGGGTGCCGACGAGTTCGGTGGCGAACGAGGACCACTCGACGTCCGCCACGACCACGGCCGTCTCATCGCGGTCGATCACCTGGCCCATGGCCTGGGCGGCGACGCACGGGTTCATCGCGCGCAGGCCGCGGGCCGCCAGCTGCTGCTGCACTCCGTCGCGGTCGGCGATCCCTGCGCCTTGCCAGAGTCCCCAGGCGATGGAGGTCCCGGTCAGGCCGAGAGCCCTGCGGTGCGCGGCCAGTGCGTCCAGCGAGCTGTTCGCGGCGGCGTAGTTGGCCTGGCCGGCCGGGCCGACCGTGCCGACGAACGACGAGAACAGGACGAAGTCGGCGAGGTCGCGGTCTCTCGTCAGTTCGTGCAGGTGCCACGCGGCGGCCGCCTTCGGGCGGAACACCCGCTCGAAGCGTTCCGGGGTGAGCCGGTCGATGACGCCGTCGTCGAGTACGCCCGCGGTGTGCACGACCGTGGTCAGCGGGTGTTCGGCCGGCCAGTTGGCCAGCAGGTCGGCGAGCTGCGCCCGGTCTGCCACGTCGCAGGCGACCACCGACACCGAGGCGCCCTGCTCGGTCAGGTCGGCGGCGAGCTCGGCTGCGCCGGGTGCGGCCGGGCCACGACGGCTGGCCAGCACCAGGTGCCGGGCGCCGTGCCGGACGAGCCAGCGCGCCACCTCCGCCCCGAGAGCGCCGGTGCCGCCGGTGACCAGGGCGCTGCGCTCGAGCGACTGGTTCGTCCGGGGTTCGGGGGCGGTGACCGGAGTCAGCCGGCGGCAGAACACCGCGCCGTCTCGCACCGCCAGCTCACTCTCGCGGTCTGTGAGCGCACCGGTCAGCGCCACCAGGTCCGCTTGGCCGACCTCGCGTGGCAGGTCGACGACGCCGCCCCACGACACGGGTTGCTCCAGCCCCGCATGCCGGGCGAACCCCCACAGCGCAGCCTGTCGTGGCTGGGTGACGGCGTCTGCCGGCCGGACGGCGACCGCGTCCTGGGTCACGCACCAGATCGGGGCCGACAAGCCGAGCCCACTCACCGACCGCACCAACGCGAGCGTGCCGCTCAGGCCGGCCGGTACGGATACGGCGTCGGTGTCCCCGGCTGTGTCCATCGCCAACAACGACAAGATGCCTCCGGCCGGTTCGCCGCCCAGCGCAGTGACGAGCTCGTGACGGACCGCCTCGACGTCCGCCGCTCGGGGGACATCGACCCGGCTGACCTGCGCCCCTCGGGCGCTCAGCGCTGCGATGATCTGCTCGAGCCACGTCGGCTCGGTGATGTCCGCCGGTACCACGACCAGCCATGGGCCGGTGAGCGGTCGGTCGGATCGTTGGGTGGGGCGCCAGGCGACGCGGTACTGCCAGCCGGCCAGCGTCGCCTGCTGCCGGCTGCGCTCACGCCACGACGACAGGGCCGGGAGCACGGTGCCCAGCGAGGATCGGCCGGCGTCGTCGCAGAGGGCGAGCGCCGTGGTCAGTCCGTCGAGGTCGCCCTGGTCGACCATCTTCCAGAACCGGGTGTCGACTTCGGTGCCTCGAGACGAGCGGCTGGGCAGCGTCTTGATCCAGTAATGGGTGCGCTGGAAGGCGTAAGTGGGCAGCTGCACCGGCTGCCGGCTTGAGGGGAACAGGTCGGACCACCGCACGTCGGCGCCCCCCACGAACGCCTCGGCGGCGTTGCGCAGGAATTCCCGCGCGCCGCCGTCGCCGCGACGGAGCGTTCCGACCGTCGTGACCGTCGTCCCCTTGGCCTCGGCGAGCTCCTGTATCGAATTGACGAGTACCGGGTGCGCGCCCACTTCGTAAAACGATCGGTGCCCGTCGCTGAACAGCTGGTCGACCACCTGCGCGAAACGCACCGTCTCGCGCAGGTTCCGGTACCAGTAGTCGGCGTCGAGTTTCCGGCCGTCGAGCAACGAGCCGGTCACCGTCGAGTAGAACGGAACCGTGCCGGGCGAGCACTCGACCACACCCAGCGTGTCGGCCAGCTCGGCCCGGATGACCTCTACCAGCGCCGAGTGGGACCCGTAGTTGATCGGTACGCGCCGGACCCGCGCTCCCTCCGACTCCCAGACCGACAGGAGTTGATCGAGCTCGGCGGTGGCGCCGGAGACAACCGTGGACATCGGTCCGTTCACCGCGGCGACGCCGAGCGCGGGATAACCGGCCAGGCGTTCACGCACCTCGTGGGCCGATCGGTTCACCCAGCCCATGCCGCCTTGCGTTGCCAGACGCCGGAGCACCCGAGATCGCAGAGACACGACGCGCGCGCCTTCGGACAGCGACAGCGCCTTTGCCGCCACGGCGGCAGCGAACTCTCCTTGGGAGTGCCCGACGACAGCCGAGGGTCGAACGCCGAGTGATGCCCACAGCCGGGACAAGGAGACCCCGACCGCGAACAGCGCCGGCTGGACGACGTCGTCCCTCTCGAGGCTCGGCGCACCTGGCACCCCGGCGAGCACGTCCCACAGCGAGAACCCGTCCCAGTCGACCCATGGCGCCAACGCCTCGTCGCAGGTCTGCATCAGCTCCGCGAACGTCGAACTGCTCTTCCACAGCTCGATGCCCATCCCGAGCCACTGGCCGCCCTGCCCGGGGAACACGAAGACCGGTCCGTCGTGGTCGACTTCACCGGCTCCCGCCACGACCAGGGCCGAGTTCTCCGGCCGGCCCGCCGCGATCGCGTCAAGGCCAGCCAGCAGCTCCTGGCGGTTCTCCGCGATCACCACAGCTCGGTGGGAATGGGTGGCCCGGCCGTTGGTCAGTGCCGCGCCGAACCCGGCCAAGCCGGTGTCCGGTGTGTCAGCCAGCGCGGCCCGCAGCCGGGTTGCCTGGCCGGCCAACGCCGCCGGTCCGCGGCCTGACACCGGGAAGGCGCAGACTCCGAGCCGCGTCACGGCGTCCGGCTGCCCGGCCGCCGGCTGCTCCGGCGCCTGCTCGAGGATGACGTGCGCGTTCGTGCCGCTGATACCGAACGAGGAGACGCCGGCGCGGCGGGGCCGACGGGTCCTCGGCCAGTCGTGGTTGCGGTCGAGCAGAGCGACGGCTCCCTGCGACCAGTCGATGAACGGCGAGGGCTGCTCGGCGTGCAACGTCCGCGGCAGGACGCCGTGCCGCATCGCCATGACCATCTTGATGACGCCGCCGATCCCGGCGGCAGCCTGGGTGTGCCCGATGTTGGACTTCAGCGAACCCAGCCACAGCGGGGTTTCGCGGTCCTGGCCGTAGGTGGCCAGCAGCGCCTGGGCTTCGATCGGGTCGCCGAGCTTCGTTCCGGTGCCGTGTGCTTCGACCACGTCGACGTCCGACGTGGACAGACCGGCCGAGGCCAGCGCCTGGCGGATCACCCGCTGCTGCGAGGGACCGTTCGGGGCGGTCAGGCCGTTCGACGCGCCGTCGGAGTTCACCGCGGAGCCCTTGAGTACCGCGAGTACCTGGTGGCCTTGCCGGCGTGCGTCCGACAGCCGCTCGAGCACCACGAGGCCGACGCCCTCGGCCCAGCCGGTGCCGTCCGCGCCCGCGCCGAACGCGCGGCACCGGCCGTCCGGGGACAAGGCGCGCTGGTGCCCCAGGTCGACGAACGTCATCGGGGTGGACATCACCGTGACCCCGCCGGCCAGCGCGAGCGAGCACTCCCCCGACCGCAGTGCTTGTGCGGCCAGGTGGAGTGTCACCAGTGACGAGGAGCACGCGGTGTCGACCGAAACGGCAGGCCCCTCCAGGCCGAACTGGTACGCCACCCGCCCCGAGAGCACGCTGCCCGCGCTGCCGGTCAGAACCGCTCCGCTGAGCTGGTCCGGAACCAGGTCCACTGCCGGCGCGTAGTCGTGATACATGACACCGGAGAACACTGCGGTCCGGCTGCCGCGCAGTGAGTCCGCGTCGATACCCGCGCGTTCGAAGGCCTCCCAGGCAACCTCCAGCAACAACCGCTGCTGCGGGT
>NZ_JBVHMR010000058.1:0-30856 GCF_055558375.1 Streptomyces sp. NPDC025793
TCAACATGGACATGCCCACCCGACGGCTCGTACGGCTGTCAGTACCACGATCGAGCGATCACGAACCGAGGAAGATCGGACTTAACGCCCACTCAAACGCGAGGGCACGCGCGTGGGCCGCAAGCGGGTCGAGCGCCTGATGCGCGAGGCCGACATCGCGGGCGTCAGCCCGCGGCGGAAGGGCTTCACGCGCCGCGATCCCAAGGCCACGCTCGCCCCGGACCTGGTCAACCGGGACTTCACCGCACCGGCGCCGAACCGGTTGTGGGTCACCGACCTCACCATGGTCTCCACCGGCGAGGGACCGCTGTGGCTCTCGGCGATCCGCGACGCGTTCTCACGCCGGGTGGTCGCGTGGGAGACCTCTGCCCGCGCGGACGCCGACCTGGTCCTGACCACGTTGGAGTACGCGCTCGCGTCCCGTGAGGTCGAGCCCGGCAAGCTCATCCATCACGCCGACCACGGCTGCCAGTACACATCCATCAAGCTCACAACTCGTCTGATGCGAGCGGGAGTTGAGGCGTCCATGGGTTCCGTCGGGGACTCGTACGACAATGCCCTCGCGGAGAACCTCTGGATGCTCATCAAAACCGAATGCATCCGCGGCCGCACCTTCACCACGAGGGCCGAGGCCAACCTCGCGCTCTTCGAATACATCGACGGCTTCTATAACTCCCGCCGCATCCAGGAACGTCTCGGCTTCCTCAGCCCGATCGAGTTCGAGGAGAAGCACTACGCCGGGCAGACGACGGCCGAACCAACGAATCTGAACACCCATCAACCCCTGCTGACCAGCTGATCAGCACCTCCCGCATGACGGGGGAACCTCAAAGCGGTGCAGGCACCGCGGCATGTCTGGATCGGCCAGTACTACATCGACGACGGCCGACTGCGCTGGCGACCGTCGAAGATCATGTCACCCCTGCTGGCCAAATGTGGGTATCAGGCGGCGAGGGCGAGATCGGGGCAAGCGAGGTGGCTGGTGCGGGTGTGGTCGAGGGGCTGGCCGTTCCACCAGGCGTCGAGGCGGATCAGGCTGAGGGCGACGGCGGAGTAGACGTGTTCGAGGTGGGTCTTCGCGAGGCCCCGATAGTGAGCGCGGCGGCTGCCGTGACCGCTATGGCCTGGCGGATCGTGCCCTCGACGCCCGCTCGCAGGGCGCACTTGGCGTGCCATGCCTGGTCTTGCTGAGCGGTGTGGTTGACGTGGATGAGTTCGTGCAGTGCCCGTGGCCGCAGAGTGGGTTGGCGGCCCCAGCGGGAGGTGTTGGTGCATGCTGCTCTGACCGGACAGGGGCCGCAGTCGGCCTGGTCGACGCGGACCACGACTACGGCGTGCCCCTTCTGCTTGGCCGGGCTCGAAAACCGGCTGGTGGCGCCCTGGGGGCAGGTGGCCTGACAGGCGTCCCAGTCGATGGCGAAGGCTTCGCCCTGGTTGCCGACGTTCTCCCGGTACTGGCGGGAGGTGTCCGTCAGCAGTGGTGTGATCAGGGTGATGCCGAAGGTGGCCCGGGCACCGACGATGAGTTCGGCGCTTGCACAGCCGGAGTCCAGGTAGTGAGGATCTGCTGGTAGGCGGGGTGGTCCGGGATGTCAGGACGCTCCGACTCAGCGGCGGGTGAGGGCATGGGGAGGGCGAGGAGGGTCTTGCGGGTGATGCGCAGGTTCTCGTTCTCCGCGTCGGCCTCGCGGAGCTGTCGGCTGAGTTCTTCGATGCGGGCCCGGAACTGCTTGGCCTGGCTGGCCAGTTCGTGCTCGCGGGCCTCGATGTGTTCCAGGATGGCTGTGACCTGTAGGTTCTCGCTCATCCGGTTCTCCAGGAGGCGGGGGTGGCTCCGGTGAGGCGGCGGCTCATGACGGAGGTCATCGCCCACAGGACACGGGAGCGGGAGGAGGCGGGACGGTGTTCGTGGTCGCGTACGAGGCGGCGGTAGAACATCAGGATCCCGTTCGTCTGCTCCACGATCCACCGTCGGGCCTGCGGAACGAAGCCCTTGTCGGTCGGGTTGCGTTCGACGATCTCGACGTCGATGCCCACGTTCGTGCCGTGCTCGACGACCTTCTTCTTGAAGCCCTGGTCGACCAGTGCCTTCTTCACCGTGCCGCTCTGCCCGGCGACCTGGTCCAGCAGCGCGATGCCGGCGGTGTTCTCATGTGCGGACGCCGCGAGCACGACGACCGCGACGACGAGCCCCAACACGTCCACGGCCAGGCATCTCCTCCTGCCCGGCAACTTCTTCGCGGGATCCCGGCCCGTCGTCGTGACCGGGACTCCGACGGCGGCGTGGATGCTCAGCGTGTCCAGGACCACCAGGCTCGGGTCGGCTACTCGTTTCCGCTTCTCCGCAGCTGCCGGCGCAGCAGGTCGTGGATGTCCTGGCCGGTGCCCTCGTCGCGCCAGAGGTAGGAGTAGTACTTCACCGCTCCGGGCGGTGGCATGTCGTGGGGCAGGAACTTCCACTGGCAACCCGTGCGGTTCTGGTAGAGGATCGCGTTCACGATCTCCCGCATCGCGTACTTGCCCTGATGCCCGCTGACCGACGGATGCCGGGCCTTCCGCGTCGTGATCACGGGTTCGAGGAGCTCCCACTGCTCGTCAGTGAGATCGCTCGGGTACGGCTTGCGCATGCTCATGCCACAAGCCAGCGTACCCCGGACGCCTGACCGGCGGCGATGCCCCAACGTCACACCATCCAGCGATGACAAGCCGGACGGAAGGTCACGTTCCGCACTCTCAGAACAGAGGTTTGTGGCAGGCACGAATACGGGCGTAGTTTTTTGTCCGTGACGACAGGCGGCAGCCTCCAGCGTGAGCTCAAGATGGAACCGCTTATCCCCTGGAGTGCGCGTTGACGATGGAGGCTTGCATGCACAGGTCGCGGGACGGCCGGACGATCGATGGATCCGCACCCGGCAAGGCCGACGTGAAGGACGGCACCGCGAGCGTCCGTGCCGCACGCGTCGAGCGGGTGCTCGACTCCATCGTCGAAACGGACGCACCGGGCGCGCTGGCCGCAGTCTGGGATCATGCAGCGGGCGTCAGCGTCTTCGCCAGAGGCTGTGCCGATATTGAGTCCGGGCGTGCGCCCGCTGCCGAGGACCGGTTCCGGATCGGCAGCCTCACTAAAATATTCGTCGCCACAGTGGTGCTGCAGCTTGATGCCGAGGGAACGCTCGCGCTCGACGACTCGCTCGGGCGTTGGTTGCCAAGTTGTATTGCTCACGCCGATTCCATGACGGTGCGTCAGGTCCTTCAGCACACCGCGGGACTGCCCGACTTCGTCGCGCAACTCCCGCTCACCAGCGCGAGCCGTCTGCAGTGCTATACGCCGGACGAACTGATCACGCTCACCGTCGACAAGCCGCTCTTGCATGAGCCGGGAAGCCGGTTCGCATACTCCAACACCGGATATGTCCTCGCGGGCCGTCTCATCGAGAAAGTCACGGGCCGCGACTGGCGTGCGGAGGTGCACGACCGGATCCTGCGCCCACTCGGTCTGCATGCCACCGTCGCTCCCGCGCTGGGCGTGGAAATTGGTACACCGTGCTTTTCCGGCTACCACGCAGACGGCACATCAGAGGGGCAGTTCGGCCCAATAACCGACGTAAGTGAACTAAGTCCGAGTATGGCCGACTCTGCAGGCGAGATGATCTCCAGTGTCGGCGACTTGATCGTCTTTGGCAGGGCGCTGTTCGACGGCCAACTGCTGCCAGCGGCACAGCTGGCCATGATGACTGAGGCGGTCGTGTCGACCGAGCCGATGGACGGGTACGGGCTTGGCTTGGTGGCGAGCGATCTTGGCAGTGGTCTGCGGGTGTGGGGTCATGGCGGCAAGATTCCCGGGTTCAGCAGTTGGCTTGCGGTCGACCCTAAGGGCACCAGAGTCCTTGCGGCATGCACCAACCGGATTCCCGCGGATGCAACTGCGTTCTATCGCGATCTGCTGGAGGCGGCTTTCTTGGGAGTTGAGCCTGACGGTGAGCGGAAGGAGTCATGAGAGTCGAGCTTGCTCGGGTGCGTGATTCGGCCTGTTTGATGGTCTTGGCCACGTCGTGACGGGTCGCAGGGCGTCTGTTCTTGGACCCGGGGGGCCTCTATGGGGGGCTTCCACCTTGATCGTGGACACCGGTTGTCATGCAGCGATGGCCAGCGTAGTTGATCTCTGTTCGAAGGCGACCGGCGCGAGGTAGCCGATCGTGGAGTGCCTGCGCCGGTGGTTGTAGAAGCCGAGCCAGCTGAAGACTGCGAGCCGGGCGGCTCGTGCGGTCGGCCACCCGCGCCGGCCGGGCAGGATCTCCCGCTTCAGCGAGGCGAAGAACGACCCCGCGGCAGCGTTGTCCGCCGAGATGCCGACCGCTCCCATAGACCGGCGGATCCCGGCCCGGTGGCAGACGTCGGCGAACGCCTTCGAACCGTACTGAGCCCCGTGATCGCTGTCGAAAATGACGCCCTCCACCCGGCCCCCACGAGTGCGGACAGCCGCGTGGAGCGATTCGGTGACGAGCTCGGCCCGCATGTGATCGGCCATCGACCAGCCCAGCAGGCGACGGGAGAACACGTCGATGACGGTGGCCAGATACAGGAATTTCCCGCCGTCGATGGGCAGGTAGGTGATGTCACCGACCCAGGCCCGGCCGGCGGCGGACGCGGTGAAGTTCCGCCGCAGCAGATCGGGCACCGCCTGGGCGGCGGGGTCCGGAATGGTGGTGCGGTGCCGCCGCTTCAACCTCCTTCCCCGGATAGCGTGTTGGCGCATGAGCCGCTCGACGCGCTTGCGGTTCACCATCAAGCCGTCCGCGCGAAGCTCGGCGCTGATCCGCTTGGCCCCGTACGTCCTCCCGGACTCTGCGTGGACCTGGCGTATCCGTCGGGTGAGTGCGGCGTCCGCGGCCTTCTTCGCGGCGCGGGCCGGCGCGGTCTTCAGCCACCGGTAGAACCCGGACCTCGACAGGTTCAAGACGGTGCACAGCCGCTTCACGCCGAAGGCGCCGCGGTGGTCGGCAACGAACTCGAAGCGGCTCACCAGTTCGTCTCGCCCGCAAAATACTTGGCCGCCCGGCGCAGGATGTCACGTTCCATCTCCAGCTCGCGCACCTGCTTGCGCAAGGCCGCGATCTCCGCGTCCTTCGCCGACGCCGCAACCGTCTCGGGCCTGTCGGCCTTCTCCGCCGTCTTGATCCACTGCCGCAGCGTCTCGTGATTCACGCCGAGCCCGGCGGCAATGCGTGAGACAGGCCGGCCCGACGAACGGGCCAACGCCACCGCGTCGGCCCGGAACTCCGTCGAGTACTTGTAGGTCCCCACCTGGGACTCCTCTCCCTGGACTCAAGATCCAGTGTCGAGGTGTCCACGATCAAGGTGGAGGGCCCCACGGATTCTGGCTGAGAAGCTGGACGCCGTCCCCGGGATCGGGCCGGCCACCGCGCAGATCATCCTCGCCGAGATCGGCGCGGACATGAGCCGTTTCCCCAGCCCCGAACACCTCGTCTCGTGGGCCAAGTTGTGTCCACGGACGATCCAGTCCGGGGCGAAGAACACCTCGGGGCCGGCCGGGCAGGGCAACCCCTGGCTCAAGGGCGCCCTCGGCGAGGCCGCCAACGCCGCCGCCCGCACCGACACCTTCCTCGGCGCCCGCTACCGCCGCATTGTCAAACGCCGCGGACACGCCAAAGCGCTCGTCGCCGTCGCCCGCTCGATACTTGTCATCACCTGGCACTTGATCAACGACCCGGACGCGTCCTACCAGGAACTCGGCAGCGACTGGCATCAGCGCCACCTGAACCCCGCCCGAAGAACCCGCGACCTCGTCCGCCAGCTCCAGGCCCTCGGCCATCAGGTCGCACTTACACCGGCATCAGCCTGACAGTCCCGTCTCACCGTCATCCGGTCCGCAAGCGGCCCGGATGCTGCCGCCTGCCCTCCCGAACCTCGATTTTCCGATCAGCGGCCGGTGTTGCGACGACCGGTTGAGTCCAAGGAGTACGGGTCGAAGGCATTCGCCGACGCCTGTCACCGGGCCGGGATCCGCCGGTCCATGGGAGCGGTCGGCACATCCGCGGACAACGCCGCCGCGGAGTCGTTCTTCGCTTCGCTGAAGCGGGAGATCCTGCCCGGCCGACGCGGCTGGCCGACAGAACGGGCCGCGCGACTCGCGGTCTTCCGCCGGCTCGGCTTCTACAACCACCAGCGCAGGCACTCCACAATCGGCTACCTCGCGCCGGTCGCCTTCGAACAGAGATCAACTACGCTGGCCATCACTGCATGACAACCGGTGTCGACGATCAAGGTGGAAGCCCCACGCACGTGCCGCCCTCTTGGGAGGACAGGCGCTTTTTGGCTACCTGCTGCGATGGCGTTCGCCAGTGACGATCGACACAACAGCTGCCACGGTCACTGTGCCGCCGATGACGAGGTTCTGAGTGAGAGGTTCGTGGAGGACGAGAGCGCCGAGAATGACTGCGACGACGGGATTGATGTAGGCGTAGGTTGACACCACAGAGAGAGGCGCCGCTTGCAGCAACCACACGTAGCAGGTGAAGGCGCCGAGGGAGCCGAATACGACGAGGTACGTGAGGGCAGCCCAGGAGCGGCCCGAGACGGCGTGCAGGTGGAAGCCTGACGGCTCACCGTGCAGAATCGCCAAGAACAGACAGCCAATGCCGCCAGCCACCGTCTCGTAGGCGGTGGCCACGAACGCGTCGCCGGGCAGTGGAATGCGGGATGAGAGGACGGATCCGAGCGCCCACAGCAGCGTACCGGCGACCATCATAATGACGCCGGTTACCGCTGTCCGGCCGCTCAGGCCCGGTGCGGTGAGGACAAGAAGCCCCAACACCCCGAGTCCAACGCCGACGAGCGCCATGACACTGGGCCGGTACCCGCTGCCGACGCGCAAAAGGATCATCCACACCGGCGTGAGCGCCACCAGCAGCGCAGTCAGGCCGGAGGGCAGCTGCGTCTCTGCGAGGAAGGCGAGGCCGTTGCCACCGGTCAGGAGCAGCAGGCCGACGAGTGCCGCAGAAGCGAGCTGACGCGGCGCCACGTAGAGCGCTGCGGTACCTCGTCGCCACGCCAGCCAGGCGAGGAGCAGGGCGCCAGCGGCGGTGAAGCGGGCGGCGGCCGACAGCAGCGGAGGCAGGGTTTCGACGGCGATCCGGATGCCGAGGTAGGTGGAACCCCACACGATGTAGACGACCGCGAGCGCGAGCCAAGCCATCCCTGACATCGATTGCGGTCGATCAGCAAGTTGTTCGAGGCCCGCCGAAGCCTTCGGCCCTGCCACCTGTCGCCCCGTGCCCCAGCGCGCCTTCATATTCCCTCCGGTTTTCTCCTGCACATGGCGAGAAGTTAGGGCAGCAAGAACCCAAGAATTCTGCCCACCATCGGGCAGGGATCCGCAGATTGGATAGCATCGGCGCATCACGGGCGCACCAAACTCAAGCGCCTGGCCGACCGCAGGAATCCTGACCGAGACCCAGCCCGAGTTGTTCACCCGGCCGGGACCGTAACCGTCCGGCAAGCCCACGACCGGCTCACTTGCCCAACCTCAACGACGAAACGGACATCAGCCTACGCGCCACCATCTGAGTGGGCGTTTAGGGATAAATCGTGGCGCTAAATCACCCCTGCGGCCAACAGCCTTCGGGTTGATTTGCTCCTTACGTGCGCCTTCGCGGCCTTCCGAGCACCGACCTGTGCGCCCCTTTGATCCGCTTCTCGGTGCTGGATTCCGCCTGGCTTAGCAATAGGGCAGAAGGTTCCCGCCGATAAGAAGCTTCCAGGCATTTCAGACCATGCACGTTAGGGATTAAAAGGAAATAATGGATTGAAACGCCCATCGCGAATCAACACCAAACACCCACTGAGTGGCCCCTAGCCTTTCCCGGTGCCCGTTGCGCCACATCGTGCGCTGGTCGGAGTGCTCGCGTGGGCGGCACCGATCGCCTCGGTGGCCTCGCCTTCGATCAGCTCCAGCAGGATGCTCTCGCACAGCACCCTGGTCGTCCAACTCCGTCGGCCGTAGCCGCTTCTCGCAGGGTGTGGTGGCCCCGAGGCTTGCTCGTCCACCACACCCTCGCTGAGCTCGCCTTACGAACTACGGAGTGGCTGCCCAGGCAGCGAGTCCGTGACAATCGCGCCATCACGCACGATGAATGCGCCATTCACGAGGACATGCCTCACGCCAGTCGAAGCCCTGGTGGTGTCCTTGTACGTGGCCTGGTCGCTGATCGTTTCCAGGTCGAGGACAGCAAGGTCGGCGTCGCAGCCGACTTGCAGCCGACCCTTCAGGCGCATTGCTCCAGCACTGCTCTCGAGGATCTGAGCGGGGATGAGGCTGCACCGGCGGCTGGCTTCCTGTGGCGTCCACTTGCCGCGCTCCCGGACCATCGTCCTCCAGGACCGTGCGAAGGTCCCTGCACTGCGCGGATGGCCCACGCCGCCGGCAGGCAGCGGCCACACATACGGGTCGGGGCGCGGCCCGGGCCAGCGCAGCGGGACGGCATCGCTCGCGACAGCAGTGTCCGGGTACAACAGGGCACGCTCGAGGTACCCGCGCTGCTCCGGATCTCGTTCGTCGAGGAATTCGATCAACGCGGGGCCGCTGGGGTCCTGTGCCCTCAGCTGTTCGAGCCGGGCCGCGTCCGCGATCCGCTCGCCAGTCACTGCATACACCACGTGTGAGGGACTAAGGCCCCATCGCTTCAGATTGTCCGCGCTGAGAAATGCGGCCCCGATGGCGGTCATGCCGGAGCCGAACGGGTACGCCTCGGCCGTGATGCGGGCACCCGCCGCAGTCGCGTCCTCAAGCAGCCGCAACGCGCGGTCAATGTGTCTGCGCGAGGTGCTGTTGATGTGGCACCAGTGCATGTGGGCGCCGGTAGCTTCGGCCGCACGAACAAGCTCCAGCGCGCCGTCTATGGGCGTGTCGGGTTCGTCCTCAACCAGACCGCGTGCATGGGTGAAGGTCGGCACACCGTGTGCTGCGGCCAGCCGGGCAATGGCCTTGAACTCCGCAGGCTCGGTCTGTGGCGCGTAACCAATGAGGATACCGATCCCCAAGGCGCCCTCGGCGAGATCGCATTCGAGCCGCTCGAGGATGCGCGCCTCTTCGGCGCCGCTGACTGGTCGCTGCCACGCCGAGTCGCCGATGTGGGACATCGCGACATCGACGTGGCCGAAGTCCGCGTTCTCGATAGTCACGGCCATTCGGCTGGCCGCCCAGGAGGTGGCGAAGCCATAGTTGATCGGCCTGCCCTCCTGTGCCGCGCGTCGATAGGCCTGCTCGACGCCGAGCACCCCGGCCTCGAGTTCCAGCGCCGTGGTCACTCCGTCGAGCGCTTGGAGCCTCTGCTCGGGGATCTGCTGGCCATGGCTGTGCAAGTCGATGAATCCTGGGCAGACCAACAAGCCTGTCGCGTCTAGTATGGTGCGCCCGCGTAGTGGTCCGGGCGAGACGGCTGTGATCTGTCCTGCGGTGATGCCGACGTCCCGGATCCCGTCTAGCCCCGTCTCAGGGTCCAAGGCGCGGCCGCCGCGCAGCACCAGGTCGTGTTCGATGGTCGGGCTCCTTCGCCTTTGTGGTTGTTCTGGCATGTCTCGCTCAGCGAACGCAATAGCTGAGCTTGTCGTATGGATCAAGTGCCGAGTGTGCGCTGAGTACCTGCGAGGTCGCCAACGCATTCGATGACCTTGTCGAAGCGCATAGTGGCTCGGCGGCCAGTCTCGTACGGCTCCCAGGCGGGAACTGACGGCACGCTCGGCGTACCGGTCCTCACAAAAGCAGCCACCGAGTCCTGGAACGCCATGGTCAACCCATGCACGACCGTGGGGTCGGCGCCGAGAAGCAGGCCACACTTGCCCCAGATTTCGTAGTTGCCAAACAGGAACGGAAGGTCCAGGCAGTGCGGTGCGCCAAGAGTGCGGCCGCGGCCTGGGGACTGCCAGTCGAAACGGTAGAGATACCCCGGATTTCCCGCCGACGCCTGGAACTCGGCCAGCCGCAGAGTGCCGCGCTCGAACAATCCGAAGCCGATGGCGTCATTCGCCGTGGCCCAGGTCGATGCACCCGGGCGGCGCCGGGCGTAGTAATCGTACGCTTCTTGTGCTTTGTCGCCGAACCAAGGCCGCACCAGTTCCAACGCGGCCACCGGTTCGATGTCGTCAATTCCGACCGACTCGTAGAAGTTGCGCTCGTCGCGCGTAGTGCCTGCGAGCAGATCAATATGGCGGGTCTCGCCGCGCTCGGATACGGCGAGTGGTGACTCCGGCACGGCAGCACCGCCGAGGACCGGAACCAGCGGGGGGGCCGGCTGGCCCGAGCGCACGTAGATGCCCAGGAGCTGTTCGTAGGCTGAGACAAGCTGCTGCCAGGGCATCGTTCGCAGTTCCCGCACGGCCCCCGGCCTGACCCCGAGCAGGTCAAGGTATCGGCGCGCGACGGCGTCCGCGGTGGCAATCGGATCGGGATCCACCAGGGGCGTGCTTTCAAGTAGGGCACGCTGGAACAGGGGGCGGCTATCCCCGGCAGCCATCAATAGCACGGTGGACATGGCTCCCGCGGACTGGCCACCGACCGTGATCGCGTTCGGGTCACCGCCGAACGCCGCAATGTTCTCGCGCACCCACTTCAGCGCCGCGATCTGGTCGAGGAGTCCGAAGTTGCCCTCGCCGAGTTCGTCGCTCACGCCGGCGAGGTACAGGTAACCAAGCGGACCGAGCCGGTAGTTGATCGTAACGACGACGATGTCGCCGATCCTGGAAAGCTGCGCGCCGTCGTAGCACTCCCAGCCACCGGATCCGGAGAGGTATCCGCCGCCGTGGATCCACACCAGGACCGGGCGGGCGCCATGTGGATCGGGCGTGTAGATGTTGGCCGTCAAGCAGTCTCGCTCGTCAGTCTCGCCGGTGGGCAGTGGCATCAGCGGGGAGCGCCCGGCCGGCTGCGGCGCGGACGGACCCGGCGCAACCGCCTCGCGGGTTCCCTGCCACGACGGGACAGGTCGCGGCGGGGCGAATCGCCCCTCGCCGTCCGGGGACGCTGCGTAGGGGACCCCCTGGAACACGGCGGTTGAGCCGTCCCAGCGCCCACGGACTGCTCCCGCGGTCGTCCGGGTCTCGGGCCCGTTGTGGGGCTCGATCACGATTTTCTCCTTTATGTTGCTCGCTATCGGCCGAACAGACTGACCTTTGTGTGTGATGTTGGCCTTCGCGATGGCCTCGTCCTGCTGATGGCCCCAGCTCCGGCGCGCGGCTGCCGCGGAATAGTCGGATTTCCCGTCCCGAGCAATGCTTGGGACGGGAAATCCACTCCGCGTCGATCCGGTCTAGGAAGGTCAGACCGGCACAGATTATGGGCCCGGACGCAAAGCGTCAGTTGCCGAACATTCGGATCGAGGTGGCGGTGATGAGCCCTCGGTCGAGTTCCACGCTTGCGCCGTTCTCGAAGACACTGTCAACGCTGTTCACGAACGGCACCAGGTCGGAGCGCTGGATGAGTGAGGCTTCTGCGGCCTGCCAAGAGATGCAGCTCCCGGCGTCGGACACCGTCTCGGCCTGGGCGACGAGGCTGTCGTACTTCGGATTGTTAATGTCGGAGAAATTGATCCCGGTCGGCGCGGTCGGTCCGGAGGCGAAGGGGACCAGATTGCTGGGGAGGTTGAACTCGAACGGGGCGAGCCCGGACTGCCAGTCAACGGTGCCCTGCAACACGCGTCCGAGGCCGGCGGTGTCGAGGCCGGTGAGCGAGACTTTCACGCCGATGGCTTGCCACTGCTTCTGCACCAGTTCGGCCCCGGCTGCGATCTGAGGGTCGCCCGAAGGGTAGGTGAACGCCACGGTCAGCTGTTTGCCGTTCTTCGTGCGCACGCCTCCCGCCCCGGTTAGCCAGCCGGCTGAGGTCAGCGTCGCTTCGGCTGTCGTCTGGCTGTAGGGCGGGACGTTGTCCGCTACCGGGTCGCCGGTGCAAACTTTAGGGTCCAATGCGACGACGCCGGTGCTCGGCACCCCGTTACCGCCCGTCATCACGGAGCCCACGTCGTGCAGATCCAGACCTTGGACCAAGGCCTGGCGGACGAGCTGGTCACTGGTCGGTTGGCCTGGCGCTTCGTTGAATACCAGGATCCCGGGCGGCACTTTGTAGTCCACGTGATTCAGACCCTGGGCCTTGAGCCGCTTCTGGTCGCTGCCGGTGATCGTCGCAACGTTGACCTGGCCGGCAGCAACCATGTTCGCGGCGGTCGCCTGGTCGGTGACGATCCGCACATCGATCTGGCTCGGCATGCCGACCGGGTCCTGAGTGAAGTTCCCGGGCCCCCACGCATAGCCCTTGCGCCGGGTGAGAACGTACTGGTAGCCGGGCTTGGCCTTGCTCAAAACATAGGGCCCCGTGCCGTCGCTGCCCTCCGCGAGCAACCTGCGGTTCGCAGTGCCCTTCGCACAGACGATCGGGACACTGCCGAGGTTGCGCAGGAGGAACGAATCGCGCTTCGCAGCGGTGACATGCACGGTGCGGGTGGCGTCGTTGGCAATCGCGTGAACCCCGGGGCCGACCAGCAGGCCCAGGTACGGCGAGTGGTTGGCGGGGGTCGCGATGAAATTCAGGTCCGCCGCCACCTGGCTGGCGGTCAGTGCTCTGCCGTCTGAGCAGGTGATGCCTCGGCGCAGAGTGAAAGACGCCCGGCTGCTCGTTCCGCTCCAGGTTGCGGCGAGCCAGGGCTGCAGCTTGCCGTTCGCGGCCACGGACACCAATTGGTCGTACATCAGCGCAGCCATCTGATTCTCAGGCACCTGAACACTCATGGAGGGATCGAGATTGCCCGGGTCGGCGCTGAGTGCCAGGACGAAGGTCTTGTTGTTGACCGGGTTGGAACTGGCGGCGCCCCCGCCGCTACAGCCAGCCAGTGCTACGGCCGCTGCCGCGAGCAGCGCGCCGGCCGCGTTGGTGCGTGTGCATCTCATAGTGCCCTCCGCAAATGTAGGGAAACCGGCCCCCATGGATCTGAACCGTGTGCTCGTTCCTGCGGCCTGATTTCCCGCGGATCGCCGACCCGGTCCCGCCGTGGCTGGCGGCCATTCGGGCCGCTCGCAAGGAGCGTCCACGGCGCTTATCGAATCCGGAGGCGCGGAGGTGGCACTAGTGCGTTCGCCACGAACCAACCTGGCGTATTTCGTCTCGTCGGACAAGAGCACCGGTCAATGACGCGAGAAGGATGACGGCAGCGGTCGCGTGCTGCGCTCGGACTAAACATGCGAATAAATGTTCGAATCGATGGGCGGCTGCCAGAAGGCCGTCCGCAGCGCGGCAGTGGGGCCGCTTACTCGTCTGCGAGAGGGAGGCGCGATGGATCTGCGGCGCTGGCTGGGCCAGGTACTGGACGACCACGAGAAGTGGACCGCGGAGGCGGGCGCGTTCGACATACATGATTCACTGCAGCTTGCCGATGGTGATGTGGAAACCGCGCTGCACGAGCTCGCCGGACAGCTTCGCGACAACTACCCGTACTTCCATCCGCGGTACGCCGGGCAGATGCTCAAGCCACCACACCCGGTCTCGGTGGCCGGATATCTGGCCACGATGCTGGTGAACCCGAACAACCACTCGCTGGACGGCGGGCCGGCCACAGCACGGCTGGAGCGGGAGGCCGTAGCGCAACTCGCACACATGTTCGGCTTGAGTTCGCACCTTGGGCATCTGACGACCAGTGGCACAATCGCCAATCTTGAAGCACTGTACGTAGCCCGGCAGTCACACCCCGGACGGGGCGTCGCGTTCAGCGTCGAAAGCCACTACACGCATGCTCGGATGTGTGGACTTCTGAGCATGCGCGGCTATCCGGTGGCCGCGGACCGCTTCGGCAGGATGGACCTGAACGCGCTCGAGGACAGGCTGCGCAACGACGAGATCGGCACTGTGGTCGTCACCGCGGGCACGACGGGGCTCGGGGCGATCGACCCAGTCGACGAGGTGCTCGCGATGTGCCGCAGTTACGGGGTCCGCGTCCACGTGGACGCGGCATACGGGGGGTTCTTTACGCTGCTTGCCGGGGCGGACGGGCCAGAGGGATTGGATCCTGCACCGTGGGCGGCCGTACGCGACTGCGATTCGGTGGTCGTCGACCCGCACAAGCACGGGTTGCAGCCCTACGGGTGCGGAGCAGTCCTGTTCCGGGATCCGAACACGGCCCGCTTTTTCGTACATGACTCGCCATACACCTACTACACGTCGACTGATCTGCACCTGGGCGAGATCAGTCTGGAATGCTCACGTTCGGGAGCATCGGCGGCCGCGCTGTGGCTAACGTTCAAGCTGATGCCTCCGACAGCCGACGGTCTGGGCCGGGTTCTGGCCGCCGGGCGCCGCGCGGCACTGCGCTGGGCGGAGCTGATCGCGCAGTCCGAACAACTGGCTCTGTACCAGGAGCCGCAGACCGACATCGTGACGTACTTCCCGCGGGCGGCTGCCAGCCTCTCGTCGATCGACGAGGCCTCCGCACGGGTTCTGAACAACGGGATGAGGGCGACCGAGGACCCGGTATTCGTGAGCCTGCTTCGCACGACCGCGGACGCCTTCTCCGCCCGCCACCCCAGCGTGCACCCCGATGCTGACGGGGCCCGCATTCTACGGAGCGTCCTGATGAAACCGGAATCAGAACACTACATTGACATGCTTCATGACCGTGTCCACGCCCTGGCGTCGGCCGGCGGCTAGAAAGGAGCGAGGAGAGCTGTGAGCATCAACGACGTCACGACAGCCGTCCATGATTTCGCCAAGCAGCTGCCCGCGATGCTCGGGGACATCGAACGCCTCGTGACCTTTGAATCGCCATCAGCCGACGTCGATGCAGTCGCGCGGAGTGCGCGGGCCGTGGGCGAACTCGGCACAACACTGCTGGGCACGGCTCCGGAGTACCTCGTGGCGGAAGGTCGTACCCACCTGCGGTGGCGGCTAGGTAGCGGTCCCCGCAGAGTTCTGCTGCTGGGCCACCACGACACCGTGTGGCCGCTGGGCACTTTGGCGACGCACCCGTTCAGTGTGCGCGACGGCGTCGTGCGCGGTCCCGGGTGCCTGGACATGAAGGCCGGGCTTGTCATGGGCCTGCATGCCATCGCAAGCCTCGAAGACCCGGACGGCGTCACGTTTCTTGTCACAGGTGACGAGGAACTCGGTTCGCCGACCTCGCGCGCGTTGATCGAATCCGAGGCTGCAGGTTGTCGGGCGGTACTCGTTCTGGAGGCCGCTGCCGACGGTGGGGCACTCAAGTCTGAACGCAAGGGCGTGTCCCAGTACACGGTCGGGATCAGGGGCCGCGCGGCGCACGCGGGACTTGAGCCCGAACGCGGCGTGAACGCATCCGTGGAGCTGGCACACCAGATCATCGCGGTGACACGGCTGGCCGATGCCACAGCGGGCACAACTGTCACGCCGACCGCTCTGACGAGCGGGACGACCGCGAACACAGTGCCGGCGCGGGGGATGTTCAGCGTGGACGTGCGCGTGCGTGAAGGTGCCGAACAGGCCCGGGTCGATGCTCGGATGCGCGCCCTGCGGCCCGTCCTCGACGGCGCGCTGATCGAGGTGGCCGGCGGTCCCAACCGTCCGGCACTGGACGCCAGAGCGTCCGCAGAGCTATTTGAGCGTGCACGTGCGCTCGCGCAACGTCTCGGGCTTCCAGCCCTGACGGCTCTGGCCGTGGGCGGGGCCTCGGACGGCAACTTCACCGCCGGAGTAGGCATACCGACGCTTGACGGCCTCGGCGCCGTCGGAGGCGGCGCGCACGCGGACGACGAACACGTGGACGTGGCGGAATTGCCCGGCCGCACGGCCCTGTTGCACGCACTCGTCGGCGACCTGCTGCGCGAACCGCCGGCTCCGTTGATGCCTGTCGGCGCCCCGATGACACGAAACACGGTGCACCCATGACCTATACCCAGGCGGGCCAGCTGCCGAGGCCCGGCTCCGAGCCCGCGCGCGATCCGCGCATCACCCACCGCGAGCAGGCAGCCGCCCAAGCGACGGCTGACGCCGTGGCCCGCGCCGGAGACGTACACATCAGACTGCTTACCGAGCATGAGCACTTTCGGGCCGTGTGCGAGCTGTACACGGGAATCTGGGGCAGTGCGCCCGCGAATCCGCCGGTGACCACAGAATTGCTGCGCGCCCTGGTGAAGGCGGGGAACTACGTGGGCGGGGCCTTCGACGGCGAGAACCTCGTCGCCGCGTGTGTCGCCTTCTTCACCGCGCCTGAAGACCCGGGGCTGCACAGCCACATCGCTGGTGTCGCCTCCACGGTGCGCGGCCGGGACGTCGGCTTCGCGCTCAAACTGCATCAGCGCGCGTGGGCCCTGCAGCACGGGATTCGGCTGATCTCCTGGACCTTCGATCCTCTGATCCGCCGCAACGCCTATTTCAATTTTGTCAAATTGGCAGCCGACTGCGTGGAATACCTTCCCAATTTCTACGGCGACGCGCACGACAAGGTCAACGGGAAAGACGACACCGACCGCCTGTTGGTGGCATGGCCGCTGCGTTCCCCTGAGGTCGTCGCTGCCAGTGCTGGCGAGTACCGCGGCACGGACGCACAGGCGGCCCTCAGGGATGGGGCCGTGGTCGGCCTGCGGATCACCGAAACCGGCGCACCCGCCCGCGGCCGGGACGACGCGGACACCGTACTCGTCGCGGTGCCCGCGGACATCGAACGACTACGCCTGACCGATCCTGTTTTGGCCACGCGGTGGCGCATTGCGGTTCGCGAGGTACTCGGCGGACTACTTAAGAACGGCGGAAGGATCACCGGATTCGACCGCTCTGGCTGGTACGTGGTGGAAAAGGAGCGACCGCGGTGAAACTGTCTCGAGTCGAGCTGCGGCGTGTGCGCATGCCGCTGGTGGCCCCTTTCCGCACCTCGTTCGGTACCCAGACGGCTCGCGACCTGCTGCTGGTCCGGGTCGTCACGCCCGAGGCGGAGGGCTGGGGCGAATGCGTCGCCATGGCCGACCCTCTGTACTCCTCCGAATACCTCGACGGCTGCGCTGATGTCCTACGACGGTTCCTCGTCCCGGCGCTGGCTCAATCTCGCCTGACGGCCAGTGCCGTCGCCCCCACTCTCGCCGCGTTCAAGGGTCACCCGATGGCGAAAGCGGCCTTGGAGACTGCCGTGCTCGACGCCGAACTGCGCGGCCGCGGCGTTCCGCTCGCGCGTGAACTGGGCGCAGTGCGGGATCGGATTCCGTGCGGCGTCTCCGTCGGGATCATGGATTCGGTGGGCGCGCTTCTGGACGCGGTCGAAGGCTACCTCGAGGCCGGCTACCTGCGGATCAAGCTCAAGATCGAGCCCGGGTGGGACATCACCCCGGTCCGCGCTGTGCGTGAGCGGTTCGGCGATGACGTGCTTCTGCAGGTCGATGCCAACACCGCATACACGCTCGGGGACGCGCCGCTTCTCGCGCGGCTCGACCCGTTCGAACTCTTGCTGATCGAACAACCCCTCGACGAAGAGGACCTGCTCGGCCACGCCGAACTGGCGAAGCTGATCCGTACGCCGATCTGCCTCGACGAGACGATCACCTCGGCCAGGCTGGCGGCGCAGGCGATCAGCCTCGGCGCGTGCCGCGTTGTGAACATCAAGCCGGGACGGGTGGGCGGCTATCTGGAGGCTCGCCGCATCCACGATGTGTGCGCAGCACATGGGGTGCCGGTGTGGTGTGGTGGGATGCTCGAAAGCGGTATCGGCCGGGCTGCGAACCTCGCCCTCGCCGCGCTGCCCGGATTCACGTTGCCCGGCGATACTTCGGCGTCCGATCGCTATTACCGCGCCGACATCACTGAGCCATTCCGCGTCGAAGACGGGCATCTGGCGGTGCCGACCGGCCCGGGTATCGGCGTCACCCCAGTACAGGACGCACTCGAGGCGGTGACCGTGTCCAACGAGTGGCTGCCCGGGTGATCGTACCCCGCCCGCAAAGTGCGGATAGGTCGGTACAACGCGGGTGTACCATGCCATCTATTCCGGACCGCCGTCCCTGTACACCAGGGGGTGCTAGTGCCTCATATGCGGCCACGGGCCAGTCTTGACCGGGTCCTCGACGACCTGGGTACGACGCTGGTGAAGTTGCTATGTGGAGATTCACGTCGTGCTGACGATATCGGCGGGGTGGTCATTCACGACCCCTCCGACGACCAGCCCCTGCCGCGGCAGGCCCTTGTACTCGGCGTCGGCGTATGTGACGTAGAGGACACCGCACGGCTCCTGGTCCAGCTGGGGCATAGCGGTGCCGCAGCCCTGGTCGTCCGCGCGCCTGTAACAGTGAACTCACGAGTCCGTGCGGCCGTCGAGCAGTCTGGTGTCGCACTGTTGGCTCTCACGCGCGGCGCGTCATGGACACAGTTCGCGGCAACGCTTCGATCTGCAATCGTCGAACCAGACATAGCCGAAGCCGCGTCCGCGACACTCGGCGTGCGCCCTACGGACGACCTCTTCGCAGTCGCGAACGCTGTGGCCGCACTGCTGGACGCCCCGGTGACCATCGAGGACCGCAGTTCCCGGGTGCTCGCCTTCTCCGGCTGGCAGGACGAAGCCGACCACGCACGCGTGGAGACGATTCTCGGCCGTTGCGTGCCCGAGCACGTGACGCAAACCCTCAATCAGCGCGGCGTGTTCCAGACGTTGTATCGCAGCGACCAGCCCGTCTTCCTCGCCCCGCTGAATACCGGCAACGGCGCGCGTGACCTGCCGCGGGTGGCCTTGGCCGTGCGCGCCGGCGACGAGATCCTCGGCTCGATCTGGGCGGCTGTGCGAACCCCACTCAGTGCCGAACGCAGCCAGGCATTGTGCGACGCTGGTAAACTCGTCGCATTGCACTTGCTGCGGCTGCGCGCCAGCACGGACGTCGAGCGCAGACTGCGCACCGATCTGGTGACCACGGCGCTCGACGGTGGACCGGACGCACCCGACGCGCTGCGCCGCCTCGGCCTGCCCGATCAGCGCACTGTCGTGATCGCTTCGGAGTTGCAGTACGCCACGCAGGCTGACCTGCCGAACGCGGCGACGATCTATGCGCATCTGGCCGCTGAACGCCAGAGAATCGCTGACGCGCTAGCGATGCATTTGACTACGATACACGCCGGGGCCGTCGCCGCACTCGTCGGCGACATCATCTACGGCGTCATACCGGTACCGCGCGATCGCTCGGATGCCGACGAGCGAGTGGCACGTGTCGCCAACGACTTCCTTGAGCGAGTCGGCGACCGTTCACATCTTTTGATCGGTGTCGGTCCGGTCGCCCCGGACGCCGGGGGCTTGGCTCGCTCCCGATCGGGGGCGGATCGGGCGCTGCGCGTACTGCGTAGCAACGGCGGCGGGCGGCGGGTAGCCAGGACAAGCGACGTGCAACTCGATGCCCTACTACTGGAGTTGCGAGACCTGGCGACGCAGCGCCGCGACGTGCCTGCGGGTCCGGTGGCGCGCCTCGCTGAATATGACGCCAAGCATCGGGGAGAGCTGGTCAAGACGCTGCGGGCATGGCTGGATGCATTTGGTGATGTCGCCGCGGCCTCTGCGGCAATGTACGTACATCCCAACACGTTCCGGTACCGGCTGCGCCGGCTCGCAGACGTTGGGGACATCGACCTGGACGATCCCGACGCCCGGTTCGCCGCGATGTTCCATCTTCGGCTGTGGCCTCCGCAATCGGAACATGCGGCTGGGCAGAACGGCCCAGCGCCGGACGGTGCGGACGAGGATAGCGCGCAAGAGGCCGGGGCACGCCTGGTGGGTGAAGACTTGCGCACCCCCCGCTGAAGGAAGCAGTCCTTCAGCTGCGGGCGCGTGCGCTGCGGTATCGCAGCACACGCGCCTGCTTCCTCAGGTGCGGGCCGCTCCGGGACGAGTGCTCGCGAAGTGGCAGGCAGCACGATGCATGCGGCTCTCGGCGCCGACAGTCGGATCGACCGTACGGCAAAGCGTGTGGTCTTCCACTATGCGAGGGCCGACCGGGCAGCTTTGCTGGTAACGGCATCCAGCAGGCGGATGGTGGGGGTCAGGCGGTTCCGCGTCGTCGACGCCTGGCATCGTCTGCGTGTACACACCCGACGCGGCTGGTTCACCAGCATCCGCGGCAGCAAGCAGCTCCATGGTGTAAGGATGCTGCGGATCTGCGAGCACCTCCGAGGCAGGGCCTACCTCAACCACGCGCCCGAGGTACATGACAGCGATGACATCGCTGACATAACGCACCACAGCGAGGTTGTGCGAGATGAACAGCATGCTCAAATTCAGGCGCCGCTGCAGGTCGCGTACCAGGTTGAGGACCGCACCCTGAACAGACACATCGAGAGCAGAAGTGATCTCGTCGGCGATGACGACGTCCGGCTGGCCGGCAAGTGCACGGGCTAGCGCGACACGCTGCCGCTGACCTCCGGAAAGCTGCCGGGGCAGCATGTCCGCTCGATCGGGGTCGAGGTTCACCAGGTCGAGCAGACGCACGACCTCGGCCTTTCGCGCTGCGGCGCCTCGCCCGCGTGGCATCGCCTCGGCGATTGAGCGGCCGATCGTCATCCGCGGGTCGAGCGACGAATACGGATCCTGGAACACCATCTGCACGGGCCGGCGGGCGTGACGGGTAGCTTTGCCCACAGCCTGTCCGTCCAACAGGATGCGCCCGGCTGTCACCGGGGCAAGGCCCACCGCGGCGCGCGCCAACGTCGATTTACCGGACCCGGACTCGCCGACCAGACCCAGCACTTTCCCGGGTGGCACGACGAGATCCACGCCGTCGACAGCATTGAGGCCCGTGCGCCGGTTGCCGTAGCGCACGCTGACGGCGTTGAATCGCAGCTCGCTCATCGCTTTCCGCCCGTTGTTTGAGTGGCCGTCGGGTCGGTCGCATGCGGTGAAACAAGGTTCACCGCATTCTGGTGCCAACATGCGACCCGGTGGCGTGGTGTGATCTGTTCCAATGCCGGGTCCACACCCCGACAGCGCTCGTCGGCCATGCTGCATCGCGGCGCAAAGGCGCAGCCGAGCGGAAGTTGGTGCGGTTCAGGCGGCCGACCCGGGATGACCGCAAGCGGCGCGTCCCGATCGGTGTGCATGTCGGGGACCGCGGCCAGCAGTGCGCGGGTGTACGGGTGGCGGGCGGTCGTGAACAACTCCGCGGTCGGCAGGTCCTCGACGACCCGCCCGGCATACATGACCAAGATCCGCTCGCAAGTCTGGACCACGACGGAGATGTCGTGCGAGATAAGCAGGATTGCGACGCCACGACCCGAACGTATGTCCGAAAGTAGTCGCAGCACGTGCCGTTGAACGGTGACGTCCAGCGCCGTGGTGGGTTCGTCAGCGACGACCAGTTTCGGCTCGCCCATCAGCCCCATCCCGATCATGGCGCGCTGGCGCATGCCACCGGAGAACTCGTGCGGATGTTGGCGCGCCCTCTGTTGCGGCGCGGGCACCCGTACCGAACGCAGCCGGTCTACCGCACGCTGCCATGCCTCGCTGCGCGACAGTCCCTGGTGCTGTTCGGAAACCTCCGCGAGCTGACGGCCGATTCGGCGGGTCGGGTTGAACGATGTCATGGGATCTTGAAAGACCATCGCGAGCGAAGTTCCGAGCAGGCGACGGTGCTCACGGGTGCCACCGGCCACAAGCGGCGCGCCGGCGAACTCCAGGCGGTCCGCAGTGACCACCGCCGGGTTCTCGATCAGCCCGGACGCGCCGAGCGCGGTCAGGCTCTTCCCTGACCCGGACTCGCCGACGACGCCGACCGCCTCGCCCGCGTGGACGGTGAAGCTTACCCCGCGTACCGGCGTCGTCCACCCGTCGCCGTGCGGAAAGGCGACGTGAAGGTTGTCCACCACGAGTACGCCGTCCTTGCTCCCAGCGTTCGGGGCGTCAAGCCTGCCGGCGGGAGCGGGCCGCGCGGAGATGCGGCGCACCGGTGTGCGGATCCCGACGACCGCGGCAACGGTCTCGCCGAACAGGTTGAAGGCGAGACCGGCGATCACTACGGCCACGCCGGGCGCGATCGCGGCGGTGGGAACAGTGTAGATGCGGTCCAAGCCCTCACCGAGCAGGCGTCCCCAGTCGTAACCAGGCGGCTGGACTCCCAGCCCGAGGAACGACAGACCTGCAAGCACCAACAGCGCCATGCCCGCGCTGATCGTCGCGTTGACAGCCAACTGCTCACCGATGTTCGGCAGAATGTGGCGGGTCAGCAAGCGGATCCTGCTGACTCCGGCGACCCGCGCGGCAGCCACGAAGTCCCGCCCTGCAACAGAGGCCGCCAGCGTCTGGGTCAGTCGGGCGAAGCCCGGCACCATCGACACCGCGATCGCGAGGACCGCGCCCTTGATCCCGACGCCGAAGATGACCTCGAAGAACAGCGCCAGGAGCAGCCCGGGGAACGCCACGGCGATGTTGACCACCGCGATGACCAGCCGGGCTGGACGCCTGGGCAGCACCGAAGGCGCGCTGCCGAGGACCGCGCCAACAGCGACGCCCAACGCGGTGGCGCCGACGGCGAGCTCGATCGACAGTCGCGTGGCCACCAGCACGCGGTAAAACACGTCTCGTCCCAGGTTATCGGTGCCCAGTAGATGCGCGGCCGATGGTCCCTGCTGCAGTGCGGTGGTGTCGACCGCGGAGGCCTGTGTACCCCACAGGATTGGGCCCAGCACGGCGATCGCGAGAACGAGCGCCATCAAGAGGGCCGAGCACAGACCCAACGGGGTCCGCAGCACCGCGATCCACCGAGATGCTCGTGTGGTGGGCATCGGTCAGTTCTCCCTGATCGTCGAACGTGGGTCCAGCATGGCAAGCAGGACGTCTACAGCCAGGTTCACCAGCAACACGCCAACGCCATAAGCCAGCACAATCCCTTGGACCACTGGATAGTCCTTCTGCTGGATTGACTGCACGCCCGTGGTACCTAGCCCCGGCCACGCGAAGACGTTCTCGACGAGCACCGTCCCGGCGACAAGCCCAGTGAGCATGAGACCGGCGACCGTCAGGGTGGCGGTGAGCGCGTTCGGCAACGCGTGCTTGAGATAAATCAGGCGTGCGGGCAGGCGCTTGGCACGGGCGGTTCGGATGTAGTCGTTTTCCAGCACTGAGAGCATCTCGACGCGCACGATTCGGGCCAGAACCGCGGCCGGCCCGACAGCGAGCGAAAACACTGGAAGGATGTACGAGCTAAAGCCCCCCTGTCCCGCGACAGGCAACCATCTAAGGCTTACTCCGAAGATGTACACCAGCCCGACGGCGACCAAGAACTCCGGGATGGTGGCAAGCAGCACGGTACTCCAGGTGAATGCAAGTTCACCACCGCGGTTGCGCCCGCCGCGGGTGAAGACAGCCATGGCGACGCCTGTAGGAACGGCCAGAAGGATCACCAGGAGGAATGCAGGGAGAGCGATCGCCGTGGTGGCCAGCAGTCGGGTGCCGATCACCTCCACGACCGGGAGGTTGCTCAGGATCGAGGTGCCCAGATGGCCAGTCAACACGTTGCCGAGGTAGTGGGTGTACTGCAGCCACAGCGGATCGTTGAGGCCTAGAGCTTGGCGCTCAGCGGCGACAGCGCTCGCCGGCGCGCTGAACCCGAGGGCAGCACGCACCGGGTCGCCCGGGATCAGGTGAATCACGAGAAACGCGGCGGTGAGCAGCGCCCAGAGGGAGAACACGAACCGCTTCGCGCGGCGAGCTGCGAACAGCAGCCACGGGCTGTCCGCTAGGCCGGTCCGCGCCGCGTTTGGTGGTGCAGCGATCGCCACGTCGATTGCCTCCGAGGTAGAGCCGCCAATTAGTGGGGGTAATGCTGCGCCGGACTCGGAGGGCAGTCTTCGTCCGTGCGAACAACTCGACGCCAGGGATGTGGTCCAACTGACCGAGCCACCCAAGCAAAGCGCGCCGTCCTCATGTTGATCGGCTGATCAGGACACGCTCGTTCTCACGCCACGGGGCTCCGCCATGGCGCTGCGCACTCCGTTCCAGTGCGAGATGTCCGATGCGATGGAGCCTTGGCCGACACAGCGATGCCGTGGGCACATGCGCGGCCAACCCGGCCAGACAGTCTCTCGCCCAGCCCGCAGGCCGCTCTCACCTTCGAGCCCGAGTGCCTTGACGATGCGCAGCCCCGCGCCCGCCAGTCCGACATCGCGCGCCGGGGCGAGAGCGTCGCGAGGGCCGACGCCAGCCGATACAGCAACGGGTCCTGCACCTCAAGGACGAGCATATGCCGTGCGCGGCGGGATGCGCGAGCACGATGCGTAGCCCAGCAGTGCCGGACGTGACGACTGCGTGCACGACCGCGTTGGTGATCAGCTCTCTGATGACGCCCCGCGCGTCGGCCCGCGTCAGCTGCCAGTGCGCGCGCAGGGTCACGGCTGACGAGCCCGCTGTGGGGAGTGGCGGACACCGAGGTGCGATGTGACCTGATCTTTGCTTCGTGGCGAAGTTGCGTGGCGCCGAATGGCAGCAACAGCCCCTCGCCCGGGTTCGACGTAATTCGCGGGTTCTAGGGCGTGTGTCGGAAGTGGCTGGTTGTGACTCTGTGGCTTGTGTTTCTATGCCGGGGTGAACATCGAAAGCTCCGGAGTGCCTGATGAGAGGCCGAGCCGCTGGATCCGGCAGAGGGCTGATGGTGACGTTGAGGAGTGCGTGCGGGTCCTCGCGGAAGTCCATGCGCGCGACGGCTATCCGGTGAACTGGCCTGATCAGACGGGCGAGTGGCTGTCACGCGGGCCCCTGCTGGACTCCTGGGTCGCCGAACTCGAAGGCGGCCTGGTTGGGCATGTCAGTTTGTCGCAAGGCGGCGAAGGCGATCTTGCCCCGATGTTGTGGAGCGAGTGGAACGAGGCGACGCGGGGTATGACCGCCGTGGTCAGCAGGTTGTTCGTCGCGCCACAGGCAAGGGGACATCGCATCGGTGCACTGCTGATCGGTCGAGCAGTGGAGGAAGCGCGGCGTCGTGGCCTGCATCCGGTGCTCGACGTCGTCGCATCCGATACCGCGGCGGCAGCCCTGTATGAGCGGCTGGGCTGGGAGCTCATGGCCACAGTCGAGCAGCAGTGGAGTCCGCACCAGACGGTCGCCGTCCGCTGTTACACAGCGCCATCATGGCGTGTCCGGTCATAGCCACTCGTTGATGGCCGCGACGAGGACGGTCGCCTCGTAGCGGACCGCGAGCTTGTCATACCGTGTGGCCACGGACCGGTGCCTTTTTGAGGCGGTTGATGCCGCATTCGACTGCGTACCGAGCTTTGTAGTCCCGCGGGTCGAACTTCGGCGGCCGGCCGCCGTGCGAACCACGTTTCTTGCGGTTGCGGGCCTGGTCGGCTTTGTCCGGGATGGTGCAGCGGATCCCGCGCCGCCGCAGGTAGGCGCGGTTCTTCCAGGAGGCGTATGCATTGTCGGCCCGGGCGCGATTGGGCCGGCTGCGCGGTATTCCCGGGCCAGGAGGCCGGCTCCTGGCAGACGGCCTGGTTCTCCTGCGCCGTGCTCACCGTGTTGCTGACCTCCGTCGCCTGGAACCTGGTGCCGCGCGGCGCGACCGCCAAGATCTCCGCCACCACGGCCCCGGTCGAACGGCCGCGCACCCGGCGCTGGTTCACCGCCTTGTTGGCCGGCTATCTCCTTGAGGGTATCGGCTACATCATCGCCGGGACCTTCCTGGCCGCCGCCCTGCAGTAGGGTGCGCCCGGCTGGATCGGCAGCGGCGCCTGGATCGTGGTCGGCCTGGCCGCGCTGCTCTCGTGCGCCCTGTGGATGCGCCTGGCCCGCCGCATGTCCCGCCCCGCCCTGCTGACGATCTCCCTCTCGCTGCAGGCCGTCGACATCGCCCTGCCCGCCCTGGCCGACGGCAGCGTCGCCGCGCTCGCCGGCGCCGTCCTGTTCGGCGCCACGTTCATGGGCGTGAGCACCATGTCCCTCGCGATCGGCACCCACCTGCGGATTCCGCGCGACCTCGCCCTGCTCACCACCGGCTACAGCCTCGGCCAGATCCTCGGCCCCCTGCTGGCCGCTCCCCTCCTCCACAACGGCTACCACGACGCACTCCTGCTCGGTGCCGCCCTGGTCCTCGCCGCCGCCTTGGCCGCGGCCGCCTGCTGCATCCGCTTCCCCCACCACCTCGCCCACCACACCCCCGCCGCCTGCACCTGGAGCGTCACGCCATGCCCGGTGACCCGTCCCTCCTCGACACCGACCTGCCTGTGTGGGCCGCCCCGATGGCCGACGGCCCCAGTACCCCCGCCCTCGTGACGGCCGCGGCCCGCGCCGGAGGGCTCGGTTCCTCACCGACGGCTACAAGGTCCCGGCCGACCTCGCCGCCCGAATACCCAAGACCGGTACGGCGGTGCGGTGTTCGGCGTGAACCTCTTCGCCCCCACCCCCGTCCCCGTCGTCCCGGACGCCTACCGCGCCTACGCCCACGCGCTCCAGTCGGAAGCCGACCGCTATGGCCTCACCTCCCCGCCGAGACCGTGACCGAGGACGACGACGCCTGGGCCGACAAGCTCGACCTGCTCCTCAACACCCCCGTGCCGCTGGTGTCCTTCACCTTCGGACTCCCGAGCCCGGACACCGTCCGGGCACTCCAGGATGCGGGCAGTCTCGTAGCGCAAAGCGGCACCACGCCCAGCGAAGCCCTGGCAGCCGCGGAGACCGGCGCTGACCTGCTGATCGTCCAGGCCCCGGACGCAGGCGGCCACGGCGACCTTCTCGTCCTGCATGTTCCGCAGTTCCGCCCCCAGCCTGGTGACCTGCTGCTGGAGCAGATCGCGCTCCTGAGATGTCCAGCCCCTCGAACAGCTCCCTGAGGGCCTGGGCGAGGGCACGCGAAGCCTCGGCTAGATCATTGCCGAGCGGCCTGAGCGCACCCACGTCGCTCTCCTTCTTCTTCCCGCTCCGGCGTGTGCCGGCAGGAACGCACCGGCTCGTGCTCGATGAGCCGGTTGCAGAACGGCGCCGCCAGTGCGGCAGCCCCCAGCCCGGCGAGGGCACTACGGGCTGCGCCCTCGCAGGCCGACAGGGACAGAGTCGTCGCGACGCCACCGGCAAACACGGCGAGCAGGAGCACGAGAGCAGATCGAGCTGTCAACAAGGGTTTGTCCCTGGTCTCCCCCGCTTTGGTCTCCCCGCTCAGAGCGAGGAAGCCTGCCATCGGCACGACCGGCGGCTTGCCGCCCGGGACACAAAGCATGGGGCGTCACGTACACGTTGCACACCGTGAGCCGCAGTGCAGCACCCACAGCACCATGTTGCAGACATCAACTCCCTTCCCTGGCAAGTGTTTGGCCAGGTCAGGACACCACACCGGGATACCGTTGCCAGTTGTGTTGCATGCAACGTGGGCGCCCCTCCCCCGGCGGCCGAGCGCAACAGCTCGGCCTTGTTAGTGGTCGGGTGGCAGGGTGTGGGGTAGGCCGAAGCGGGGTAGGTGGCTGCTTTCGAAGCGGGTCACTGCGGAGATGCGGTCTGCCGCGAGGGTGAGGGCCAGCAAGCCGGTGGCGCGCCACGTGGCCGTGTGGCGGTCCAGCAGGTAGACGCCGAAGGCGGGTTGACTGTTGGCTCGGGTCGCGACCAGGCGGTAACTGGTGATCCGGTGGAAGACGGCGGCCAGTAGACGGGTGACCGCTTCGCGGCCGAGGTATTCGACCGGCAGCGGCGGCATCGTGAGGCGGACGTCGTCGGCGAGTAGCGCGACCACGCCGTCGACGTCGCCGGATTCGAAGGCCCGGGTGAGGCCGTCAACGAGCTGCCGCTCACATGGCGATTCGGGCGGAGGTGGTGGTTGCGTGGCGCCGCATCGGGACGTCTGTGCTCGGATGCCGGCGCGGGCGCGTTTGAGGGCACTGGTGACGGATTCTTCAGTGGTGGCAAGGAATTCGGCGACGTCGGCGGCACGGTAGCCGAGTACGTCCCGCAGGATGAGCACGGCGCGCTGGCGCGGCGGCAGCAGCTGGACGGCGGTCACGAACGCCAGCGATATCGCCTGTTTCGATTCGTAGCGCGCCTCGGGTCCGGGCGCGGTGTCGGGAACCCCGTCGAGCAGCACGTCGGGATAGGGTTCGAGCCAGACCACCTCGCCGTGGGCAGACGGCTCGGGCAGCTCCAACCCAGCCGCGCTGGTGCCGGGGATCGCCATTCGCGGCCTCCTGCTGGCGGCCCGCAGCACCTTGAGGCAGCGGTTCGTCGCGACGCGGTAAAGCCAGGTTCGCACCGCCGACCGCGCCTCGAACGCGCTGAGCCCCCGCCAGGCGTCGAACAACGTCTCCTGCAGGGCGTCCTCGGCGTCGTGCATCGAACCGAGGAACCGGTAGCAGTGCACCAGCAGCTCCCGGCGGAACGGTTCGACGAGCTCGCGAAACGCGTCGGCGTCGCCGGCCCGGCACCGGGCGATCAGCTCTGCGGTCACCGCATCGTCCTCTCTTCGGGCCGGTCGAGCGCCGAGGGTTTCGGCTGCGGATCCGGCCGGACAAGCCGTCAACCAAACCGACCCCGCGCCCCGGGGAAACTGGGCGGCGCGCACCGCCCAGTTTTCGCCGCGACCCGGATCTACCTCGGTGACCTCGAACAATAGGAGCACCCAATGGGACAGATCGCCGTCTTCGAAAACATCACCCTCGACGGTGTCATGCAGGACCCGATCGGCGAGGAGAGCGTCAGCGCCTTCGACTGGCGCGACAACCTGTCGGCGGCCGCCAACGAAGAATGGATCCAACGCATCGTGCACGACACGCGTGGCGTGCAGGCATTGCTGTTCGGCCGCCGCACCTACGAATTCTTTGCCCCCCGCTACGCCGACGGCACCAGCCCCGTCGCGGAACTCACCAGGAGCATCCCGAAGTACGTCCTGTCCAGCACATTGACCGACCCGTCCTGGACCAACACCACCGTGCTCAACGGTAACGCCGCCACCGAAGTAGCCAAGCTCAAGGCCAACGTCGACGGAACGATCATGATCTGGGCCAGCTCCCTGCTGGTGCGTGAACTGGTCGAGCACGACCTGATCGACGAGCTTCGCCTGGTCGTCTTTCCGCTGGTAATCGGCCACGGTACCCGCCTCTTCAGCGACACCACCGACGCCAAACACTGGCACCTCGCCGCAACCGACACCGTCGAAGACCTCGTCTATCTCACCTATCGGCGTTGACCCGAATCTTTCGTCGCGGGGGCGGCGGTCCAGGCTGGCCGAAGGCCGTCCGCCCAACCTCGGCGTTGACGCCGCCGAAGTCGGGCGGACGGTCTGGCCCGCGTCCTCGACGAGGTCGCCGCCACTCGCCAGGTGGTGGTCTTCACCCACGAGAACACACACCCACTCGACAGCGAACTCGAAGAAGACGACGACCTCTTCGGCTTCTCCTTCGACGAAGACGACGACTGAACAGCCCGTGAACAGGACCGATCCCCGCAGGCCGCCTACCACCTGGCTGGTGAGCCAGTCCCACCACCTCAAGGACAGCGCAGTGACCGAGCACCTCAGCGTCGTCCCCGACGACGACACCGCAACAGCGGGATCAGGACGGCGCTTCAGCGTCGTCCCGCCCAAGCGGGTCTGGGCCCACTGGTACCGCACCATCAAGAAGATCCGCCGCCCCGCCGGCAGCCTGGCCCTGCCTGCCATCGCCACGACCGGCACCCTGCACTTCACACACGCCCTCCACCACAGCGACAGCCACATGGCCTTCGGCCTGACCGCCCTCACCGCCGGCTACGACGCGGTCATCACGGTCTGTCGCACCTGGCAGAACATCGCCCGCCCGGCGCAGCACCACACCACACCCGCCCGGCGCGCCGCCTGACCGAGCCGGCTGGCCGGCATCCCGCTCATGGCTCCACCCCTCGTGCTCCGACCCTTTCGTCGGAGCGCTTTCGCGCTCTGCCTACTGGTCACCTGGGCGGTCTACCTGAAGGCTGCCGACGGGGAGGCCGGCGGGGGTGCGAGGCGGAGGGCTGCCTTCGGACGGCTTCTCCGGCTCGGGCGGGAGCGGTTGGCTCTTCTGCCTGCTCTCGGAACTCAGCTGTGGTCCCTCGACGCAGTAGCGCGGGGCGGCTTCCCGGTCACCGGCCGGGAGTGACCCCGCCGCTCCCATCAGGTCTGTCAGGCTCACCGCCGCTTCCGTGAACGCCAGTGCGGTGGTGGCACGGAGGGCGTCCTGGATGCGCACCGAACTGACCTGCTCGATGGCGGCGAGGCCGGCGATGAACTTCCGTTCCTGCTCGTCGTCTGACCGCAGTTTGTCGATCATCTGCATCATCGTATCCCGAGCCTTGTCGGCTCTGGTGAAGAAGAGGACACTGGCGGCTTCGTTGATGATGCCGACCACACCGGTGGCGGATGCGGAGACGGTCGAAGTGCCCTGGCGAAGGGCCTGGATCAGTGCCACCGCCAGGATGGCGAAGCCAAGGACCGCGAAGGTGACGCTCAGGATG
Organism: Streptomyces sp. NPDC025793; assembly: GCF_055558375.1. Classification (NCBI taxonomy): domain Bacteria; kingdom Bacillati; phylum Actinomycetota; class Actinomycetes; order Kitasatosporales; family Streptomycetaceae; genus Streptomyces; species Streptomyces sp. NPDC025793. The sequence continues at coordinate 30,426 of NZ_JBVHMR010000058.1, forward strand.
AAGCTGGTGCGGGCCTGGCTGTATCCCTGGGCGTAGTACTTGGTGATCAGCCGTGCCTGGCTCTCGTTCTGGGCGCGAGTCCAGTCGGCGAGTCCGGCGGCGCCCTCGGTGATGTTGACCACCTACTTGCTGGAGAGTGAGTTCCGGTCGAGGTCCTCGACGGGTGTGGCCCGGGTGGCCGCGGTCTCGCCCCGGTCGCCGGTGGCGGCTGCCCGCTCGGAACGGTCCACCGGGGTGAGCCCCAGGGCTCGGTTCAGTTCCAGCTCGATCTGTTCGGCGCGGCCCCCAGTCCACGCGGAGAAGTATCCGGGTACCCACGAGGTCAGCGGGGGTACTCCTGCGAATCCGATGAACATGCCAAGGAGAACGATGGAGTTCGCCAGCGTCGGTTCGAATCTTGAGCCCACCTTGCCGAAGACCAACGCCGACGA
>NZ_JBVHMR010000059.1:0-30799 GCF_055558375.1 Streptomyces sp. NPDC025793
CGGCCGCACCGACGACCAGGTCAAGATCCGAGGCTTCCGCATCGAACTCGGCGAGATCGAGTCCGTCCTGGCCGGCCATCCGGACGTCACCCAGGTTGCGGTGGTCGTGCGTGAGGACCGTCCCGGTGACAAGCGGCTGGTCGGGTACGTGGTCCCCACCACCGCTGCCGTAGTGGACCCGCAGGCGTTGCGGGCGCATGTGGCGGGCTCGGTGCCGGAGTACATGGTTCCCTCGGTCGTGATGACGGTGGACGAGCTGCCGTTGACGCCCAACGGGAAGCTGGACCGACGGGCCCTGCCCGCACCCGAGTTCACCGCAGACGGCACCGGCCGTGCCCCGCGCACGCCACAAGAGGAGGTCCTCTGCCAGATATTCGCGGAAGTGCTCGGCGTCGAGCGGGTGTCCATCGACGACAACTTCTTCGAACTCGGCGGCGACAGCATCCTGGCGATCCAGGTGGTGCGCCGGGCGCAGCAGGCCGGTCTGAGCATCACGCCCAAGGACCTCTTCCAGATGCGGAACGTCCGTGGTCTGGCGGGCGTGGCGACCGTCCTCGCCGACGACGTCTCAGAGGACGCGGACGCCGGGATCGGCGAGTTGCCGCCCACTCCGATGATGCGCTGGCTGTTCGAGCACAGCGGGCCGGTCGGCCACTTCCACCAGGCGATGGCCGTGCACACCCCGGCCGGTCTCACCCTCGACACTCTGCGAGCGGCGTTGCGGGCTGTCGTGGAACGACATGACATGTTGCGGCTGCAAGCCGGGCGGAGCACGACCGGTACCGCCCCGACGCTTCGGGTGCAGGAGCGGCACGAGGTCGATGTCGTCGAGCGGGTCACCCGGGTCGATGTGCAGGGGTTGTCGGACGAGGACGTTCACACGCTGACGCGTGCCGAGCTCGACTCCGCGGCCCAGCGGCTGGATCTGGAAGCAGGCATCGCGTTCACGGTCACCTGGTGCGATGCCGGGTCGGCCGAGCGTGGCCGACTCCTGTGGGTCGTTCACCACTTGGCCGTCGACGGGGTGTCCTGGCGGATCCTGATGTCGGACCTTGCGGCCGCCTGTGCCGCTCCCTCGGGCGATGTGAAGCTGGCGCTGAGTCGCACGGGTACATCCTTCCGGACCTGGGCAGCGCAGTTGCAGAAGCTTGCCCGGGACACGGACCGCGTGGCCGAGCTTCCCCTGTGGGTGGCAGCCCTCAACGCCGATGAGGAGAGCCTCGGGCCGGTCGCGCTCGACCCCGCCCGGGATACGTTCTCGACGCTCCGGAGCATCACGCTGTCCCTGCCTGAAGCCCCCACCGCTGATCTCCTGGTGACCGTGCCGGCGGCCTTCCACGCCACCGTTCAAGACGTGCTCCTGGCGGGGCTTACCCTGGCGGTGGCGGACTGGCGCCGCCGCCGCGGCCTTGGCGAGGGCACAGCCGTCCTGCTGGACGTGGAAGGACACGGTCGCGACGGCATGGGCGAGCCGGCCGACTTGTCCTCAACCGTCGGCTGGTTCACCAGTCTGTACCCGATGTTGCTGGACGCCGGCGAGGTGGACTGGCCGGACATCTGGGCCGGCGGGGCCGATCTGGGCCGTACCCTCAAGTGGGTCAAGGAGCAGGTGCGCGAGTTCTCCGACAAGGGCAGCGGCTTCGGACTCCTGCGCTACCTCAATCCCGGTACCGCAGCTGGGCTGGCCGCCTTGCCAAAGCCCCAGATCGCCTTCAACTACCTCGGCCGGTTCGACGTCTCGTCCGCCCCGGACGATGACTGGACGGCCATACCGGAATTCGGTCTCGTCGGGGGCAGCGACCCGGGGATGAGCGTCGCGCACGCGATCGAGATCAACGTCGTGACCGAGAATCGGGCCGAGGGTGCACGCCTCACGGCCCGGTGGACGTGGCCGCAAGCCCTGTTCCCGGACGCGTCCGTGCGCGACCTGGCCGAGACCTGGTTCCGAGTGCTTGGCGCGCTCGCCGTCCACGGGCAACAGCCCGACGCAGGCGGCCACACGCCCTCCGACCTCTCCCTCATCGATCTGAGCCAGAGCGAAATCGATGCCTTCGAAGCCGAACTCGGCTCCGAGTGGGGGACCTGGTGAACGGCTAGAGCGTGGTGCGGGAGGCGTTGAGCAGGCTGCCGGCTGCCTGCTCAACGCCCGGGCCGTAGCGGGCTTGCGCCCTGCCGCGGCCTTCTGCCCGTTGCACGGTCCGGGTGAGCGGAAACCGGACCGCGCTCCACGGGATGCGGACGTTCGGCCGAATGATGTCCGTTATCGGCGCGCCTCAGGAAGTTCGGCTCCCGCCGCGTCGAGCCTGCTCCTCGGGTCCTCCGTGTGAGACGCCGACTCCGCCGCGATTTTCAGCGCGCGCACCAGAAGCAGGCTCGATACCAGTACGAACAGGCCGAAGAGCGTGATGGGCGTCAGCCCTACCGGTTGCAGCAGCTGGGCCGGGTCAGCCTTCACGGACGGCCAGTTGCTGATCCAGTTCGCGGCCACATCCGGTGTCATCACGCCGCTCCCCCACCAGATACCACTGCGCCGCACAAGGCCCCACGAGCACCACGGCCAGCGGGTCGAGGACGACGAGGCTCACGAAGAAGACGCGGATGGACGCGTGCGGGAACGCTGCGTGGGCATGCATTCCACCACGTACCAAATCGCTGATGTGAGCACACGTACACAATCGCAGCATGAGCCCCTGTGTCCACACTCCGGGGGACGCCCCACCTCCCGCTGCACCACGTGGGCGGACACGATCGGGTGACCGACGCCTGACGTCATGCCAGCGTCCGAGCGTCCATGGCCGCGGCCGACGCGCCAAGCGGGATCACGAAGACCACTGAGACTCACACGCATCGGTCCGTCCGTCCGGAACGCTCGCGATGCGCACGCGCCGGCGACACCAGCGGCCCCAGGGCCGCGCCCCGGCCGGCGCCGGCTCGGACGAGGTGGAAGAGGACATGCCGTTCGCGGGCGTGGATATCGGGTGGCGGCTGAAGCGTTCGGCATGGGGCCACGGTTACGCCACCGAGGCCGCCCTGGCCTGCCTGGCCCTCGGCTTCGAGATCCTCGGGCTACCGCAGATCGTCGCGTCAACAACCGTCAACAACCTCCGCTCCCAGGAAGTGATGCGCCGGATCGGCACGACCCGCGACCCGGGTGTCGTGGGCGACAGACAGCCTCGTCCCGTACGACGGGTGCTGGTGGAACTCAGCTCCCGCGATCTCACCCGTGGCCGGGTCCGCTACCGGTACACGGCGTGGTATTCCGCCTCCTTCGGTGCCGCCTCCTCCAGTGCCGCCTGCGTCGGCCGACGTCGCGGCCGCGGCTTCGCCTCCGGTACCGCCTGCGAACACGGTTGAGCCCATCGGCGACTGTCCGCCGGGCGTGCCGTCGTTCCGGCCAAGGACCTCTGAGGTTTTCCGCGCAGCCGCTGACGCTGATTCCCCGGCCGCCGGCCGATCGGCCATACGTCGCGTGAGGGGCTGCGGGTGGCGAGTCCGGCGGCGAGACACTGCGCCTTCGTTGGCTTCCCCTGCCCGGCAGTGGAACGTCGAAGGCGGTCGGCAAGAGGGGCGAACGCGACAGGAGGTGTGAGCTTCCGGTCAGTTGGGGCCGAAGGCCATCAAGGAGGCGCATCGTTTCTCCACAAGCGAATACATGTTCGCCATGAGTTCACCTACCGTCTGTCTCTCGTTCCGGTCTTTCGGGGCCTTCCAGCCTCGGTACTTACAGGGAGTGCAGTCATGGAGTCGTTACGGCATCTCGCTGCCCACCTCGGGCTCGACCTCGCCGCCGTCGGCGTGCTGACCTTCGCCATCTACTATCCGCGCCACCGTCGGCGCGACCTCGTGCCGGCCTATCTCGCCCTGAACACCGGCCTCTTCACCGTCGTCACCGCCCTCGCCGAGGTGCGCAGCGGCGGGGCGGCCCTGGGCTTCGGCCTCTTCGGCGTGCTCTCGATCGTGCGACTCCGCTCCGACGCCGTGCAGCACGAAGAAGTCGCCTACTACTTCACCACCCTTGTCCTCGGCCTGCTCTGCGGACTGCCGAGGCTGCCGTTCGCGCTCACCGGCGGGCTGTGCGCCACCCTGCTCCTCATCGTCTGGGCGGCCGACAGCCCCCGCCTCCTGGCCGACACCCGGCGCGCCGTCGTCACTCTCGACACCGTCCACGAGGACCCGGCCGCGCTACGCGCCGACCTCGCACGGCGCCTGGGTGAGCCCCTCCACTGGACGGTCATGGAAGTCGACTTCGTCCGGGACCTCACCGTCGTCGACGTCCGCTACCGCGAGAGCACAGCCGCCCCGGCCGGCCGGGGCCCCGTGCCCGCCGCCGGACCCGCCCACCGGACCACACCCACCTGGGAAAGCGCATGACCCCCGCATCGATCCGCTCCGCCGCTGCGGTCCGCGCCATCGGCGACGCCGCCCACGGCGCCGGCCCGATCTCGCTCGACGAGCTCAACGAACGGGCCGCTCTCCTCGCGCGTTTCGACCACAGCTACCTGGTGCCCTCGGACACCTTCCTGCGCATCGTCGGCCGGCTCACCGACCCGCACCGGCGCGGCGGCCCCTTCCGCGCCCTCGCCATGGACGGCCGACGTGCCTTCCGCTACCACTCCGTCTACTACGACACCCCCGAGCTCCGCTCCTTCCACGACCACCGGCAGGGCCGCCGGCTCCGCTTCAAGATCCGGGAACGGGTCTACACGGACACGGGTGAGCGGCAGTTCGAGATCAAGCTCAAGGGGCCGCGCGGCGACACCGTCAAACGCCGCCGTCCGTTGACCGGAGCGGCCACCCCGCTCGACCCCGACTGCCGGGGGTTCCTCGCCGACACCCTGCGCACCGCGTACGGCATCGGCGCCCCGGCAGCCCTCGCACCGTCCTTGTGCACCGACTACATTCGCGCCACCTTCGTGGCCGACGGCGAGCGCATCACCTGCGACGCGGCACTGGTCTGCGACGACATGCGCACGGGGCGCACCGTGCGGTGCACGGACGACCTCGTCCTCGTCGAGACCAAGACCACCGGGCATCTCACCGAGGCGGACCGCCTGTTGCACGCCCACGGGATACGCCCCGCCGTCTTCACCAAGTACTGCAGCGCCTACGCCGCACTGCGACCCGCGCTCCCCGCCAGCCGGTGGCGCCGCGCCTCCCGCCGCGCTTTCGGTGAGGTGGCCCCGGAGCCGGAGTGTTGAACGGCCGATGAAGACCCGGTGGCATGACGGGCCCGCCGCCGGGACAGCCCTGCGGCCGGGAGGCGATGTGCGTCCTCCCGGCCGGACACCGGGGCCCTGTCGCGCGGATCTTCGCTCGTGGGCGCGCCCGTTGTGGCATGGCTGGCCCCGGCGAGAGGCGCGGCGCATTTCTATGTGCGGACGGCGTGGCGATCCGAGTCCGGCTCGCCGCCTGCGCAGTCGGCCTCACCGTCCAGGACGTGAGGAAACGCAAGTTGGACACCACCGGTGTCGTGATAGCCGACCGCGATGCCGAAGGCATCTGGCGAGTCCTGCCCTGGGCCAGCCTGCTGGTCGGGGGTGCTGGGATCGAGCCGTGGGACAGCGGCCCGGCAGGCCAACCGCTGCAGTGGGCCAGTCCCCGGCTCGGCCATTCTGAAGCCGCCAGTGGGTCCGAGAAGTCTTCCAGCGTACTGAGAGACACCACCAATCATCGCCACACCAGCTTCATGCCGTGCATTTCCCGACGTCGCTTTGACGCACCATTGGCGGGTCTCCTCCTGCGGGAAACGACGGATGGCCAACGGCCGGGGCCGGCGGCACAGGCCCCGGCGTCCGTCGCCGCTCGAAGATCAGAACGGCTTGTGTTCAGGTCGTCACCAATCCGAAGACGCACGAGACGTTGCTGCTCCAGTCCGGCACGGAGGTTACGGACCCGGAGATCGCCGAACAGATCACACATCCTGACGCGTGGGCGCCGCAGCCCACACCCACCGCCGCTCCGAGGCCACCTCGCGCACCGCGCCAGACGAAGCCTGCAGACGAGCCCTCCGCATCATGACGCTCACCGACACCGACTGTGCCTACCTGCGGTACGAACTCGGCGAAGGCGGCCGTCACGACCTCGATGCCCGATACCAACGCCTTGGCACCGTCGAAGGCGTCGCCATCGAGGTCCTGCGAGAGCGTAAGGCGGCGCTTGTCTCCGATCCCCTGGCCGTCACTGCCCAGGGGATCGCCGAGGTCAACAACGCAAAGAACGTCAAAGCCCTTGAGCCGCAGATCGCAGGCCTGGAAGACGCCACGGCGGGAAACGCCATCGGTGCTCTTCCCGCGCCACTGCTTCGCCCCCAAAGCCGTTGACGCGAGTAGGGCTGCGGGGACAGTCGAGGACAACGGCAAGTCCGGGTTCATCAGCTGCCGCTGTGGTCTTCCGGCCGGTCGCGCGCGCAAATCAGGGTCCTGCAAGTGCCCTTTGATGACAACGAACCGGTGTTCAAGCGAAGCAAGTTGGGGACGAACCGCTACGAGTACAACCCGCGGAACCCCATGGGCTTCACCTTGAGCGTCATAAGCATCCTCTTCGCCGGAGAAATGCTCCTGCTCATGTACAACCACGCCGGCCCGTACGCGCATCCCTCGGACCCCACGCCCACGCCGTTGAGTACACCAACGGACATGTGGCAATACGCTCCGCCCACAGACGACGGGAGCGGCGGTCCGATTCCGTCGGGACCGCCGTCGGCCTCGTGGACGCCGTGACGGCCCGGACCATGTTGCCAGTGATGGACTGCCGGCCCTACGAGCCGCAGACTCATGCGGCCTGCGCGCTGGGTCCCTGCCCTTGCATGATGCGTGCCGGAGGCAAGTTCAAGAACCGCTGCGGCAGGAGCAGTCCGCTGTCCTAACTGCCGCCTGACGGCGCAGGCCTCGGCGGGGGCCTGCGCCGTGGAGAGAGTGATCCGACTTGGCTGCGTGACCCTGACGGCTCATGCCCCCGGAGGGGGCGGGCACTGCGCCACGCCGATCTTCGCTCATTCGGGTCAACATGCCGCCTCTCGGTGCGGCCGGGCCTCCTGTCCGGGCACGCCTCGGTAAGGCCAGGCACGACGGCTTCGGGGAGGCGCCGATGACGACAGCATCCCACCAGCCTGTCGAGCACACCCACGATCCCGCTGGGGCTCAAGCTCTTGTGGCGGATTGGGCCAGCACCTGGACTCCCCGTTCCTCCCCTGTCGGCATGCCGCCCGCCGGTGGACTGCGGTTTGCGTTCTACGGTCGAGTGTCCACCGAGGACCACCAGGACCCGGACACGTCGCAAGCCTGGCAATTATTACGCGCCCAGGCTCTCGTCTCCGGACACGGACGGATCGTCGCCGAGTTCTTCGACACCGGACGCAGCCGCACCGTCCCTTGGGCACGTCGGCCCCGCGCTGCTGGCGGCTGTGGCCGACCCCGACCGGGAGTTCGATGCCCTTGTCATCGGTTCCAGTGAACGCGCCTTTTACGGCAACCAGTTCGCGACCATGGCTCCGCTCTTCGATCACTACGGCGTCGAGGTGTGGGTGCCGGAGCTGGGTGGAACGGTCGACCCGCAGGTCGGCGGGCAGGAGGAGCTGATGATCCTGCTCGGCATCCTGTCCAAGCGGGAAATCGCCCGCGCCCGGATCCGGGTGCGGGCCGCGATGACCGTGCAGACCCGCGACCAGGACCGCTACCTCGGCGGCCGCCCGCCGTACGGTTACCGGCTCGTCGATGCCGGTCCGCACCCCAACCGGTCGCATGCCCGCCGCGGTGTCCGCATGCAGCGTCTGGACACCGATCCCGAGTGCGGGCCGATCGTGTCCTGGATCTTCACCCAACGCCTGGCCGGCCACAGCACCGCCCGTATCGCCCGTGCATTGAACGACGCCGGCATTCCCTGCCCGGCTGCCGCCGACCGGGCCCGGAACCCGCACCGCGATGGGCGGCACTGGGTGCTGAACACGGTGCGGGCCATCCTGGCCAATCCCCGCTACACCGGCCGGCAGGTCTGGAACCGCCAGCGCACCGACCACGACCTCGTCGACCACGCCAACACCACAGTCGGCCACCGCGACGTCATGCGCTGGAACACCCCCAGCGACTGGATCATCTCCGCCCACCCAGCACACCCAACACTGGTCAGCAAGGCCGACTTCATCACCGTCCAGGACCTGCGCATCCACCGGGAGACGGCGCCCGGGCGCACCTATCGCCTGGCCGGGCTGCTGTGCTGCGGCGTCTGCGGCCGCCGCATGGAGTGCCACTGCAGCCACCATCGTGCCGGCTACCGCTGCCGCCACGGTCACACCAGCACCACCCGCCCCGACCCCGGCCGCATCCCCAACACCTACGTCCGCGAAGACCACGTTCTGCCACATCTACCGGCCCTGCACCTCCGCCTCACCAGCCGTCTGGATCCTCCCGGGCGGCGTCCGTGAGCCGTGACGCGGTGCAACCCACACCCGCCCAGGCGATCGCCCACCTCCGCAGCGAGGAGATCATCCTGACCTACGACCCAGCGGCCAGGACCCTGACCGCGAACACACCCCAGGCAGAAAGGATCACCATCAGCTGACCAAACCCACCACTGAAACGTCGGCGCAGAAGAAGCCAGACCGCAGGCACCGAAACGACGAACACCCGCCCCGGCCGGAAGCCGAAAGCGGGTGCCAATATCCCCTGCCCAAGAACAGGGCGCCGTGGGGCAACTGTCAACTGTGTCCGAGGGGGGACTTGAACCCCCACGCCCGATAAAGGGCACTAGCACCTCAAGCTAGCGCGTCTGCCATTCCGCCACCCGGACTAGGTGTCTGCCGCCTTGCCGGGGGTGTTCCCCGCGGCGACATGGACAACAATACCAAGGTTTCAGAGTGCCTTTCACCTGCGTATCCGTGCCCTGAGCGGCGGCCCGGGCCGGCGAGCCGCCGAGATCGTTGACGGTATACAGAATGCGAGATCCTGTGTACACGGTGCGATGAATCAGGGCGTGAGCTGGTACTCCGGGAAGTTCCCGGGCGGCCGCTCCCCCGCCGGCCCTCGGGTGACGGCACGCACCAAGAGATCGCCGACGACGAAGGAGCCGCGCAGCGAGGCACCGAAGCCGCCGAACAGCTCGTCGCGGTCGCCCCGGGAGCGGGGCACGCCGTGCCCTGTCTTGAAGGCGCGGATCTGCGGGGCGAGCCGGTCGTAGACGTTCCGGTCGTCCGTGGCGAGGGTGGCGACCAGCGCGCCGTTGGAGGCGTTCATGGCGGCCAGCAGCTCGGCCTCTGTGTCGACGAGGACGATCGTGTCGACCGGTCCGAAGGGTTCCGCGTGGTGCAGTGCGGACGAGGGCGGCGGATTGAGGAGAGCCACCGGGTGGACGTACGCCGTCGTGTCCTGTCCGGGCAGGAAGCGCGCCGGGTCCGGCCGCCCCGGTGCAGCGGTACGGCGCCCCGGTCCACGGCCTCCGCTACCTGGTCGGTGAGTTCCTTGTCCTTGACCGCGTGGATCAGGGGGCCGAAGTCGAGGTCCGGGAGCGGGTCGGCGGGGGCCGCCACGGCGAGGGGGTGGCCGACGCGTACGGCGCGGACCGCCGGGAGGTAGCTGGCGAGGAACGCGTCGAAGAGGAAGCGCTGGACGACGAAACGCGGGTAAGCGGTGCAGCGCTGTTTTCCGTAGTCGAAGAGCTGTCGAAGAGCTTGGGGATCACGTTGCCGAGCCGAGCCCAGCCGTAAAAGTCCCAGATGCCCCAGGTGTTCAGGCCCTCCTGTTCCAGGATGTGCCGTTTGCCGAGGTCGGCGACGGCGGTGGCGTCGGCGGCACCGGTGTCGCGGCCGCCGACGAAGGACAGCGGCAAACTGGTCAGCGGACTGTTCGGCGGCGGCCTCGCCTCCATGGTGGTCGACGCCCGGGGCTACAACGGCGCCTACGCGCCGGCCGGCGGCGTCTCCATGGTGGCAGCGGCGATCGCGCTGCGCTGCGCCAGCCGGGCCGGGACGGCAGGACGGCGGCCGTCACCACACCGGGAGGTCCAGCCGGTGTCCTAACTGATCGCTTCAGAATGCGGTGCGTACTCGCCTCAAGCAGATGACGGATCAGGCGAGTTGGAGGAGCTCTGGCGAAGGTAGGCACGTATCTCGTAGCGGATGCGCAGGCGTTTGACCTGGTGCAGCCACGCGAACGTCCTCTCCACCACCCAGCGGGTCTTGCCCAGTCCAGAGCCGTGCGGGGTGCCGCGCCGGGCGATCTTCGGGGTGATGCCGCGCTTGCGGATCAGACGCCGGTACTTGTCGCAGTCGTAGCCGCGGTCGGCAAACAGCCGTCTCGGCCTGCGCCGGGGGTCGGGGGCGGCCGCGTCTGCCGCGGAGGCGCGGGATCGCGTCCAGGAGGGATGAGCTGGGTAACATCGTGCCGGTTCCCGCCGGTCAGCGACACGGCGAGCGGAGCACCGTGGCGGTCGACGATCGCATGATGCTTGCTGCCGGGGCGGCTGCGGTCGACCGGCGACGGTCCGGTGTGAGCCCCCCCTTCAGCGCCCTCACGTGCGAGCCGTCGATCGCGCAGTCGTCCATCTCCAGCAGCCCGGCCCGTCGCAGCTCGACGAGCAGGGCCGCCTGGAGGCGGGGCCATACCCCGGCCTCGGTCCAGTCCCGCAGCAGCGGTGCTGCTGCCGGAACGGATCTGGCGGGCGGTCGCCGCGCACCCCTAGCACTTCAGTGGACGCCCGGGATGGAGGGCCGTCACCCGTTCGGGGGTGCTCAACCGGCGGCCGGGCGGGAGGGCTCGTAGCGTCCTGCCGTAAGGACGCGTGCCGCACCCGCAGGCCCGCTGGTCCGCTCCCGCCCCGCTCACCAAGGAGGCACCTGTGACCGCCACCCGCACACGGCGCCCCGCCCCTACCGCGCCCCCGGTCCGGCGGGCCGCAGCCAAACCCGCTTGGTCGGCCCCGGTGGTGGAATGCCACCGCACCGGCGCCGAGGTCACCGCCTACGCCGGACAGACCGCCCCATGGCGCAAGCGCTGACCCGCGAGCGGTTCGCCGCCAGGCTGTACGACCTGCGCGGACGGTACTGGGACAGCCATCCGTTCCACCAGCGCCTGCACTCCGGCGGCTGCACGCCGCCGGAGTTGCGGCGCTGGGTCGCCAACCGCTGGTACTACCAGCTCTGCCTCACCCGCAAGAACGCCGCGATCATCGCCAACTGCCCGCTGCCGGAGGTCCGCCGGGTCTGGGTCGAGCGGCTCGGCCAGCAGGACGGCACAAGCGACACCGAGGGCGGGCTGGCCGACTGGCTGGTGCTCGCCGAGGCGGTCGGCCTGGACCGCGGGGAGGTTCTCGACGAGCGGCACGTCGCCCGTGGGGTGCGCTTCGCCGTCGACGGTTACCTGTACTTCTGCCGGACCAGACCGTGGACCGAAGGTGTGGCAGCGGCGCTCACCGAGATGTTCTCGCCGGACCACATGGCTGCCCGCGTCACCGCCTGGCGCCGGCACTACGAGTGGATCGACCGGGCCGGCTACGCCTACTTCGAGCGCCGCATCCCTGTCGCCCGAAAGGACAGCGCCCGCACCCTTGAGCTCGTCCTGGACCACTGTGTCACGGCCGAGCAGCAGCAGGCCGCTATCGCCGCCCTGGCCTTCAAGTGCGAGGTCCTGCACGCCATGCTGGACGCGGTCGACTACGGGGCCGCCCGGTGAGCACCGCTGGCCCCGCCGTGGTCCCCGGCCTGCGCAAAGGGGTGCGGCTGGTGCACGACCCGGTCCGGAACCAGGCCGCGCTGGTCTACCCCGAGGGCGTGCTGATGCTCAACGACAGCGCGGCCGCCGTACTCCGGCACTGCGACGGACGCCGGGACGCGCGAGGGATCACCGCCCGGCTCCGCGGCGAGTACGACGGGGTGGACGGCGAGCAGGTCGGCGCACTGCTCGCCGATCTCGCCGAACGGCGGCTGCTCGCCCTGGACGGCACCGGCGCACCCGCCCGCCCCGTCACCGCCGCCGGCCCGTCCGGCGCCGCCGTACACGCACCCGCGCCGCTCGGTCTGATCGCCGAACTCACCTACCGCTGCCCGCTCCAGTGCCTCTACTGCGCCAACCCGGTCGAACTGTCCCGCTACCGTGACGAGCTGGAAACGGAGCGTTGGCTGCGGCTCCTCGGCCAGGCGCGGGACCTGGGCGTGCTCCAGGTCCACCTCACCGGCGGTGAACCGCTGCTGCGTCGCGATCTGGCGGTCCTCGTCGACCGGGCCCGTCGGCTGGGTCTCTACACCAACCTGGTCACCAGCGGCATCCCGCTGGCCGCTGGGCGGGCCGCCGAACTCGCCGACGCGGGCCTCGACCATGTGCAACTGTCACTCCAGGACGCCGACGCAGTGCGCGCCGACGCCGTCGCCGGGCTCACCGCACATGACCGGAAACTCGCCGCGGCACGGCAGTTCACCGATGCCGGACTGCCGCTGACCATCAACGCCGTGCTGCACCGGGGCAATCTGGCGCGGCTCGGCGACCTCGCGGACCAGGCGGTGGCGCTGGGCGCCGACCGGGTCGAACTCGCGCACACCCAGTACTACGGCTGGGCCTGGCGCAACCGCGCCCACCTCGCGCCCGGCGAGGAACAGGTCCGGCAGGCCGAGCGGGACGTCGCCGCGGTCCGGGAACGCCACATCGGGCGGGCCGAGATCGTGCTCGTCGCCGCCGATCACCACGCCGGCGAGGTGAAGCCGTGCATGAACGGCTGGGGAGAGCGTCAGCTGGTGGTCGCGCCCAATGGGGACGTGCTGCCCTGCCTCGCCGCCGCTCAGCTGCCTGATCTGCCGGTGCCCAGCGCGGTCACCGGGGATCTGGCGGCGATCTGGCATGACTCGCCCGCCTTCAACCGGTTCCGGGGCACCGCCTGGATGCCGGAGCCGTGTCGCAGCTGTGCACTGCGCGAGGTGGACCACGGCGGCTGCCGCTGCCAGGCCTTCCAGTTCACCGGCGATCCGGCCGCCACCGACCCGGCCTGCCCCCTCTCGCCGCACCATCACCTGGTCACCGACCCGATCCCGGCCGACACCCCGGCCCCCAGACGCTTCCGCTGAGGCGCGTCCGGGGGCCGGGATTCGAGCGCGGCGAAGGCTCAGGATCCGTGCCTGGCCGACTTACTCGCAGAGGCACCCGCCTGTCGGGCCGGACGAGGGCGGAGTCGGGCCGGAGGACGGCAGAATCGGGCCGGCAGCGGGCGGGTCCGCGGTGCCGAAGGCCACCAGGTGGCCGTCCCCGGTCCCCACGTAGACCCGACCGCCGCTCACGGCGGGGACCACGAAGCCGTACGTCGTGCCGATCGGGAAGGAGCGGCGCAGGTGCATGACACCGTTCACGGGCACCGCGTCATAGACCCGCAGTGCTCCACCGGCGCCGCCGCCGGAGCCGGACCAGACCGCCCAGACCAGAGCGGAGCCGCTGGACGTTCCGTTGGAGGTGACCACGGGAGAACCGGAGCCGTAACCGAAGCCCTCGTTGCTGGTGCCCACGCTGGTCAGGGTCGGGATGCCGGAACCGTTCACCCCGAACTTCAGCGCGCGCAGCGGCGAACGGGCGTTGCCGATCTTGGTGGCCACGGTGTACACGTAGCCTCCACCACCGCCCCAGAATGCGGGGTGGCCCCAGACGCCCTCGAAGGGTCCGGCCACGCTCACCGGTTTGTCCGTGCCGTTCGGTCCCTGGCCCATGCCACCCAGGTTGTCCCGGTCCAGCAAGAAGACCCGGCCGTCCTTGCCGACCTGTACCAGCAGGTGCGGGTGCGCGGCGGTGCCGAAGCCGTCGGGCAGCGCGACCGGCCCGCCCGAACCGAGGTCGGTGTCGTTGCTGTCCAGTGTCCGGTTGTTGGTCGGGCTGAAGAAGTCCCGCGCCGAGAGACTGCCATTGCTGTTCACGCCGAGCCGGACCACCGACTCGCCGAAGTGGCCGGGCGGCTTGTTGCCCGGGCCGGGGCTCGGCGAGGAGCCCGTGCCGCCGCCGTTGCCGGTGGTGAGGAAGATCCGGCCGGAGCCGTCCGAGACCAGGCCGCCGCCGCTCTGCCAGATACCGGCCTGCTGCTTGTCGGAGCCGGCCTCGGCGGACCACAGGGTCAGACTACGGCTGCCGGTCTTCACCCCGACCACCTGGCCTACGTACGGACCGGTGTCGCAGTAGGAGGCGAAGGCCGCGTACACCGAGCCGTTCAGGAGCAGCAGACCGGCACGCTGCAAGGAGGTGAACGCGTTGAACGGGTGGCCGGGGCTGTTGGTCGGCGTGCCCTGGATCCGCACCGGCCAGCCCGCGCGCTCGGCGCCGGTGGAGGCGTTCAACGCGTGGAAGTACCAGTGCGGGTGCTGCACATCCGCGCCGTCATTGACCTTGCTGGTGAGGTAGACGGTGTTGGACGACGGGTCGTACACCGGGGTGGAGGTAATCCCGTTGTGCGGCGCGGGGGCGGTGCAGCCGGCCTTGACTGCCGAGGTGGGCCAGGCCGGGCCGAGCTGACGGGTCCAGTTCGTCTGCCCGGTGACGGCGTCGATGCCGTAGACGTAGTTGTTCTCGGTGGCGACGACCACGTGCTTGCCGGTGACCAGCGGCTGGGCCTCCACCGCGCCGTTCACCGCGGTGGACCAGCGCTGTCCGAAACTCGACGAGGACACCAGGGCCGGCGACAGGGCCGGCTCGTTCGCGTCCCACCCCGTGCGCGCGTTGTTCAGCGAGACGGTGGAGTCGATGGCCTGGGCCTGGGAAGCGAGCCCGAGCAGCAGCAGACCCGCCGCCGCGGCGCCCCTCAGTCGCAGCAGCCGCCATCTGCCCTTTCCTCTTCCTCCTGCCCCGGTTCGTTGGTTCGTCGGTGACGTGAGTCGTGTCATGTGCTCCGCCCTGGTTTCGGGTCGCGTGGCCGATCAACTCGGCCGACGCCGATTGTCATGACGCACACTCAGGGGATCGGGCAAACAGCTCTCGGCGCGACGACGGATTCATTCCCAGGGAGCAACAGACACGGGGCGATGACACCGGCAGGGTCCTCAACTCCGTGGCGCTCGAAGCCGAGCCGGGCACCTGAGGCTACGTTCATGGCGGGCATCGCCGAGTACAACCTGAAGAAGGCGCTGGAACTGGTTCACACCTGGATACCAACGACGTCTTGCCTCGATCTCCCATATGTCCGATTTCGAACGATGCCTCGAACGTGATCACTCGTTCGGAGATTCCGGGTACGTGGACACGGCCTCCGCCTGATCCTCGGCTCTGGCCGAAGAGATACCTGACCAGCACGAACGCCGTGGAGGAATGGGTCTGCTGCAACCTGGCGTCCGGCGGGAAGAGTTCGCGGTGGCGTCACGCTTTCGGGACGACTTCTCCGACTTCCTGACCCTGCGCGGGGACACGTTGTTCGAGCTGGCGGACGCGCTGCCGTGTGCGGACGGTCCGGTGGCCACGCTGGTGGACCTCACGCTGACGGCCGAGCATCGGCGCGGGCATGGCGCCATGCACGACGCTCAAATACGGGAACATGGAAAGCAGATGATCTAGTCCGAAATGGCCTGTCGGGGCGGCTCGATTCATTCCTTTCGGACGCCCGACGATCATCCAGGGCAGGCCCGAGACGAGGCGCGACGGGGGTCAGGGACGCCGAACTCGACGCCCCCCGAGCACTGTTCTCGCCCCGAGAGCCGCAGAGAGCCACTCAGAGACGCGTCGCCCCGCCGCTGCAAGGGCGTGCCTGTCCGGTATCCCCGCCTGAACGATTCCCGCGCCTGAGCGTCACCCGCGGTGGCTCCCCCTCTACGATCTGCACACCGATCACCGGAGGGGGAACACCGCATGCACACCACGCCGTCGGCCACGACGGCCGGGCAGCCCGAGGAGAGCGGGCGGGCAGAGGGCACCGGGGAGACCGGGCGCCGCGTCACCACCCTGGAACTCTTCTTCGACCTGGTCTTCGTCTTCACCCTCACCCAGCTGACCGTACTGCTCGCGCACGACCTGTCGTTCGCCACGGCCGGCCGGGTGGCACTGATCCTGATCGTGCTGTTCTGGATGTACGGCGCCTACGCCTACCTCACCAACCAGGTGCCGCCCGACCGGCCGTCGCGGCGGCTGCTCCTCATGTGCGGCATGGCCGCGTTCCTGGTGTGCGCGCTCGCCATCCCGCGGGTGTTCCAGGACACCGGTGTGGTCTTCGGCGCAGGCTTCCTGCTCGTGGTCGTCGTCCACACCGCCCTGTACACGCGCAGCCATGGCTGGGACTCCATCTGGTACGGCGTCACCAACGCGCTCGCGGCCCTGTCGGTGACCGCCGCCGGGCTGGTCGACGGGCTCGCGGCGGACGGACTGTGGCTGCTCGCGATCGCCTTGCAGGTCGTGACGCCGTTCGTCGCCGAGCGCGGGCCGGCGCGCAGGGACGGACGCGGCACGGCGGTGCTGCGCGAGCAGCTCGGGGCACTGGATCCGGCACACTTCGTGGAGCGGCACGGGCTGCTGCTGATCATCGCCTTCGGCGAGTCCGTCATCTCCATCGGGGTCGGCATCGGCGATCTGCCGCTCACCCCTGGCCTGTTCACCGGAGCGTTCCTGGCGCTCGCGCTGTCGGTCGCGCTGTGGTGGACGTACTTCGTGCGGGACGAGGAGGCCGCCGAGGCCGCGTTCCGGGCGACCCCGCCGCCCGCCCGCTGGCGGTTGGCGATGAACGCCTACTACTACGCCTTCCTGCCGATGCTGCTGGGCATCGCCTGTCTGTCGGCGGGCATCAAGACGACCCTCGGGCATCTCACCCGACATCCGCACTGGGGCCCGCGTTGGCACTCGCGGGCGGGGTGGCACTGTTCCTCGCGGGCGACGCCGCGTTCCGGACGACCCTCGGACTGCGTCCCGTCCGCCACCGCGCCGCCACTGCCCCGCTGGCTCTGGCCACCGCAGCGGCCGGCGTCCGCATGCCCGCCTACGGCGAACTCCTGCTGCTGGTGGCCGTGTTGGTCGCCATGCTGGCGATCGAGGCCCGCTGGTACGCCCGGACCGTGGTCACCAGTCGGTCTCGGGATACGGCAGGCGCAGGAGGTTGACGGTCGTCGAGCGCGGGGAGGCGGGCGCAGGGAGCTACGGCGACCGGTTCAGGACTCGTTGCGGTGGTGGTACGAGTGCCGGGTGTGCTCGGTGTGCTCGCGCATCAGCCGGCCGGCCTTCTGCTCGTCCCGCTCCTTGATGGCGAAGACGAGGTCGGAGTGCTCGGACCAGGAGGTGCCGCCGCGCATCTTGGCGACGGGGGTGTAGTACCAGCGGACCCGGCGGTCGACCTGCGCGGCGAGCTCGGCGAGGACCACGTTGCCGGCCAGCTCCATGACCTTGGCGTGGAAGGCCGCGTTCAGCGCCACGACACGGGTCACGTCGTTCTTGGCGACCGCCGTCCGGCCCTCCTTCACGATCTCGAAGAGGGCCTCGACGCCCTTCGCGTCGGAGTTCAGGGCCGCCAGCCGGGCCGCCTCCGCCTCCAGCAGGGTGCGGACCGTGAGCAGCTGGTCGGCCTCCTCCTCGGTCGGCTCGTGCACGAACGCGCCCTGCGCGGGCCGCAGATCGACCCAGCCCTCCGTGTTGAGCCGCTGCAACGCCTCGCGGACCGGCTGCCGGGAGACCCCGAGATGCCCGGCCAGCTCGTTTTCGACCAGATGCTGGCCGGGCTGCAGGGCGCGGGTGGTGATCAGCTCCAGCAGGGCCTCGTAGACGCGCTCGCGCAGCGGGCCGGGGCGATCCAGCCTGGGCACGCTCCCCTGCGGCAGTCCGGTCGACAACATCGCGGTCCCCCTCCTGGGCAGGTCTGGCGCGTGGGCGCTGGACGCCGCTCAGTATCGATTGCCTTTTGTCTACAGTCTACGATGCACAAAATCCAGGCCTGTTGCATACAGTTTCCAGCCCACTGCATACAGTCCCCCGCTCACTGCATACACCTCCGGCCGCTCGCGCACAGGCCTGCCTGTCGCACCCACCTCACCCGGTCACGGGCAGCGTACGACCTGCCCGGCGTACGACAGGTTGCCGCCGAAGCCGAACAGCAGCACCGGATCGCCGCCGCTCAGCTCTCCCCGCTCGACGAGCTTGGACAGGGCGAGCGGGATGCTGGCCGCCGAGGTGTTGCCGGATTCGGTGACATCGCGGGCGATCACCGCGTTGACGGCGCCGAGTTTCTCGGCGAGCGGTTCGATGATGCGCAGGTTGGCCTGGTGCAGGACGACCCCGGCGAGGTCCTCCGGAGCGACCCCGGCTTTTTCGCAGGCCTGGCGGGCGATGGCGGGCAGCCGGGTGGTGGCCCAGCGGTAGACGCTCTGCCCCTCCTGCGCGAACCGCGGCGGCGTGCCCTCGATCCGCACCGCGTGCCCCATCTCGGGCACCGACCCCCACAGCACCGGCCCGATCCCCGCCTCCTCCCCCGGCCGGCACGCCTCGACCACGGCGGCCCCCGCCCCGTCGCCGACCAGCACGCAGGTGCTGCGGTCGGTCCAGTCGGTGACGTCGGACATCTTCTCGGCACCAATGACCAGCGCCCGGGTGGCCGCGCCGGCCCGGACGGCGTGGTCCGCGGTGGCCAGCGCGTGGGTGAACCCGGCGCACACCACGTTCACGTCCATCGCCGCCGGCTGCGGGATGCCGAGCCGGGCCGCGACCCGGGCCGCGGTGTTCGGGGAACGGTCGACCGCCGTGGAGGTGGCGACGAGGACCAGGTCGATGTCGCCGGGGGCCAGCCCTGCGGCGGCGAGAGCCTTGGCGGCGGCGTGCGCGGCCAGCTCGTCCACCGGCTCGTCGACGCCTGCGATGTGCCGGGTCCGGATGCCGACCCGGCTGCGGATCCACTCGTCGCTCGTGTCGACCATGCCCGCCAGGTCCTCGTTGGTGAGCACCCTGGCGGGCTGGTAGTGACCGATGGCGGCGATGCGCGAGCCGTTCATGGCGGAGATCCCCTTGATGCCGTGCGGGTAGCGGGATCCACCAGTCTGAACAGTGACTCACGGGTACGACGGCAGGTGAGGCCACAGGATTCGGGCGTTCGAGTTGTCGGCTTCCCTCAGACCCTCAGCCCCTCAGACACCCGAGCATCCGTCCCGGACCCTCAGCCCGTGAACAGCTGCGTCGCCTTCTGCACGAGTTCGTACACCCCGTAACCCAGGGGCACTGCCACCCATAGCCAGGCGAGGACGATCAGGCCCCTGCGGCTAGGCGGGCTGCTGTCGCTGGTCATCCGCGGCCTCCCTCGGAGCGGGGACATGGTGGTGACGGACATGGACGGGACGTACGAGTTCGTTGGCGACGAACCCAATAACGAGCAGGCCGATCATGATGCCGAACGAGAGCGTGTACAGCGACGCACCGTGCTTGCCCGCCTCCTTCTGCCGGTCGGCGATCCAGTTGACGATCAGCGGCCCGAGAACACCCGCGGTGGACCAGGCGGTGAGCAGCCTGCCGTGGATCGCGCCGACCTGGTACGTCCCGAAGAGATCCTTCAGATACGCGGGTACGGTCGCGAAGCCGCCGCCGTAGAAGGAGAGGACGACGAGGGCGCACAGCACGAACAGCGGCTTCGCCGAGTCCCCGAACAAGGCGATGAGCAGGTACATCAGCGCGCCGACACCGAGGTAGACGCGGTAGATGTTCTTGCGGCCGACCCGGTCGGAGGCCGACGACCAGCCGATGCGGCCCGCCATGTTGGCCGCCGACAGCAGCGCGACGAAACCGGCAGCCGCCGAGGCCGAGACCGGGGTGGAACTGTCCGCGAAGAAGTCCGTGATCATCGGAGCGGCCTTCTCTAGGATGCCGATGCCGGCGGTCACGTTCGTGCACAGCACGACCCACAGCAGCCAGAACTGCGGCGTGCGCACCGCGCTGCGGGCGGAGACCCGCACACCGTCGGCGTCGCCGGGTCCGCTCGCGCCCGCGGCCGGGGTGTGCGCGCCGGGCACCCGGACGAGGAGGACGCCGAGCGCCATGAACACGGCGTACGACAGACCGTGCACCAGGAACGCGAGGGCGATGCCGTCGTTGTCACTGCCGAAGGACGAGAGCATCTGCGCCGACCAGGGCGAGGCGATCAGGGCGCCGCCGCCGAAGCCCATGATGGCGATGCCGGTGGCCATGCCCGGCCGGTCCGGGAACCACTTGATCAGGGTGGAGACGGGCGAGATGTAGCCGATGCCGAGTCCGATCCCGCCGACGAAGCCGTAGCCGAGGACGATCAGCCAGTACTGCTTCGTCTCGGCGCCGAGCGCGGAGATCAGGAAGCCGGAGGAGAAGCAGACGAGGGCCACCGTCATCGCCCAGCGCGGCCCGTTGCGCTCGACCAGCGTGCCGCCGAAAGCGGCCGACAGCCCGAGCATCACGATCGCCAGCTGGAAGGGCAGCGCGCTCTCGGTGCCGTCGAGATGCAGGGCGGACTCGAGGGGCGGCTTGAACACGCTCCAGGCGTAGGCCTGGCCGATGGAGAGGTGGACCGAGAGGGCGGCGGGCGGAACGAGCCAGCGGCTCCAGCCCGGAGGTGCGAGAGGGGGGCTGCTCATGCTCGCGGACGGTAGGGCCGGGGACGGGAGTTGAGAAGGTGTGCGGTCGACCGTATGCGGTGAACGGTATGCGGGATGCGTCCAACGGTCGACCGTCGACATGGCGTCGACCGGTAGGTGGCGGGCGAGGAGCCCGGCCCCCTCACGCGACGTGCGTACGTGACGCCCACGGCTGACGCCGCGCGTCGTTGCGTTCGGACTGGAAAGCCGGTTGTGGTCACGCGGCCGTGTGGTGGGTCGACGGCAGTGAATTCGAGGGATAGGGACCAGGGCCTGTCCGGACGGCGGGGAGTGGGACCGGACAGGCCCCGGTGGACATGGGGAGGGCCGGGGGCGCTACACCGCGAGCCAGGCCGCCTGGTCCGGGGCCAGCCGGCCGTCCGCGACGGGTCCGCTGGCCAGCAGGATCGCGGTGTGTTCGGGGAGTGGGTACGGCTCGGCGGAGAGGTTGACCACGCAGACGAAGCCGGGTTCGCGGCGGAAGGCGAGGACTGCGGTGGGGGCGTCGAGCCAGGTGAGGGTGCCGTCACCGAGTGCCGGCTGCTCGCGGCGTATGCGCAGGGCGCTGCGGTAGAGCTCCAGCATCGACGACGCGTCCCCGGTCTGTGCCGTCACGCTCCGCTCGGCCCAGTCGGCGGGCTGGGGCAGCCAGGGTGCGGCCTGTGTGCCCTCGGGGCTGAAGCCGTACGGCGCAGCGTGCCCGGACCAGGGAAGGGGGACCCGGCAGCCGTCGCGACCGCGCTCGGTGCGGCCGGAGCGTTCCCAGACGGGGTCCTGGAGCACGGACTCGGGCAGGTCCTCGACCTCGGGCAGGCCGAGTTCCTCGCCCTGGTAGATGTAGGCGCCGCCGGGCAGGGCGAGCATGAGCAGGGCGGCGGCGCGGGCGCGTCGGGTGCCCAGTTCGAGGTTCGCGGGGCCCTCGGGCCGGTAGACCTCGTTGGCCAGCCACTTCCTGGCAGCTTTGCGGCCGTAGCGGCTGGGGTGGCGTACGACGTCGTGGTTGGACATGACCCAGGTGGCCGGGGCGCCGACCGAGCCGAGCATCGCGAGTGTGTCGTCGATGACCGCGCGCAGTTCCTTGGGGTTCCAGTCGGTCATGAGGAAGTCGAAGTTGAAGGCGGTGTGCAGGCCGTCGGGGCGGACGTAGGCGGCGAGCCGCTCGGGGGTGTCCGCCCATGCCTCGGCGACGAAGGAGCGGTCGCCGGGGAACTCGTCGGCCACCTTGCGCCAGGCGCGGAAGATGTCGTGGACCTCGTCGCGGTCCCAGTGGGGGTGGTCGACGTGCTGCCGGGGGCCGTCCTCTTCCCGGGTACGGGGCGGCAGGTCGGGCAGTTCCGGGTGCTTGATCAACCCGTGGGCGACGTCGATGCGGAACCCGTCCACGCCCCGGCCGAACCAGAACCGCAGGACCGACTCGAACTCGGCCCGCACCTCGGGGTGTTCCCAGTTGAGGTCGGGCTGCTCGGGCGCGAACAGGTGGAGGTACCACTCTCCGTCGGGCAGGCGGGTCCAGGCGGGGCCGCCGAAGCAGGAGACCCAGTTGTTGGGCGGCTCGGCGCCGTCGGGGCCGCGGCCGGGGCGGAAGACGTAGCGCTCGCGCTCCGTGCTGCCCGGCCCGGCCGCGAGGGCGGCCCGGAACCAGGCGTGCTGGTCGGAGGTGTGGTTGGGCACGATGTCGGGGATGACGCGGATCCCGTGCTCGTGGGCCTCCTCGATGAGCCGCTCGGCCTCGGTGACGGTGCCGAAGACCGGGTCGATCTCGCGGAAGTCGGCCACGTCGTAACCGTGGTCCGCCATCGGGGACTTGTACCACGGGTTGATCCAGATGGCGTCCACGCCCAGTGACCTGAGGTACGGCAGACGGGAGCGGAGGCCGGCGATGTCGCCGACGCCGTCACCGTTCCCGTCGGCGAAGCTGCGGATGTAGACCTGGTAGATGACGGCGCTGCGCCACCAGGGTGCGGCGGTGGATGACACGGTTGTCTTGCTCCTCGGGAGTCGGTGGGGAGAGGGCGTCTACTTCGCCGCGCCGGCGGTGAGTCCGGCGACGATGCGGCGCTGGAAAAGCAGCACCATGACCACCAGCGGGATCGTGACCAGGACGCCGGCGGCCATCTGGCTGCCGAACGGGGTCTCGTACGTCGTGGCGCCGGTGAACTTGGAGATGGCGACCGGTGCGGTCTGCATGTTCGGCCGGTTGGTCATCGACAGGGCGATGAGGAACTCGTTCCAGGCGGCGATGAACGTGATGATCGCGGTGGTGAAGATGCCGGGCGCGGCGAGCGGGATGATGACCTTGCGGAACGCCTGGCCGCGGGTGCAGCCGTCGACCATGGCGGCGTGCTCCAGTTCGTCGGGCATCTGCCGGAAGAACGTGGTCAGGTTCCACACCGCCAGCGGCAGCGCGAAGGACATGCTGGGCACGATCATGGACTGGTAGGTGTTGATCCAGCCGATGTCGGTGAACAGCTTCAGCAGCGGGACCACGATCGAGACCACCGGGAACATCGAGGTGGCGATGATGAGGGTCAGGATCAGCCGCTTGAAGCGGAACTCCAGCCGGGCCATGGCGTAGGCGGTGAACGTGGCCAGCAGCAGGGCCAGCGCGGTGGTGATGCCGGCGACGACCAGGCTGTTCAGCAGAGCGCGCGCGAAGCCCTGGGCGGGGTCGAACACCGCCCGGTAGTTCTCGAACGACACCGGAGCGGGAAGCAGCGAGGTGTCGAAGATGTCCGAGGTGCGACGGAGGCTGGAGACCAGCATCCAGTAGAACGGGGCCAGGCAGTAGGCCACGACCGCGACGACGCCCGCGTACAGCAGTCCGGTGCGCCATCTCGCCGTGATGGTGGTCGTCATGCGGTCACCTCCGTACGGCGCGAGAGGGACATCCGCCGGCGCCTGCTGTTCTGTGCGCCCCTGCCCCCGTCCGCGACGAGGTCCGCGCCGAGCAGCCGCACGAAGGCCAGTGCGACGAGGAAGACGTAGAGGAAGAGGAGCACCGCGTAGGCGGAGGCCGGGCCGAAGCGGACGTTGGACGCCTCGTTCTGCGCGAGCATGGACAGGGTTTCCACCGAGTTCTTCTGCGCGCCGATGAGGATGTACGGCAGGTCGAACATCCGCAGCGCGTCCATGCAGCGGAACAGCATCGCCACCAGCAGCGCGGGCTTCACCAGCGGCAGCGTGATGTGCCAGAACTGCCGCAGGGCGCCGGACCCGTCGATGCGGGCGGCCTCGTAGACCTCCTTCGGGATCACCTGGAGGCCGGCGAGGACCAGCAGCCCGATGAACGGGGCGGTCTTCCACACCTCGGCGACGATGACGGCGACCTTGGCGTGGAAGCCTTCGGTGGTCCACAGGATCTGACGGCCGATCAGGGCGTTGGCGATGCCGTCGCTGTTGAAGATCCATCGCCACAGCAGGCCGGAGATCGCCGTGGGCACCGCCCAGGGGATGAGGATGCCGGCCCGTACCAGGGCGCGGCCCCGGAACGCCTTGTGCATGATCAGGGCCATGGCCACACCGATCACCGTCTCCAGTCCGACGGTGACGACGGCGAAGAAGGTGGTGTTCCAGAAGGCGTTCCAGAACCGATCTGCGGCCGCGCCGAAGATGTCGGCGTAGTTCTTCAGCCCGACGAACGGCTCGGTGGAGCTGATGAATCCGGTCTTCGGGTCCAGGCCCTTGGGCCCGTACAGCGACTCGTTCAACGCCATGAGCGTCGGGTAGAGAACGACGATGGACAGCACCAGCAGCGTCGGGGACACCAGCAGCGCCGCCATCCGCGCCGAACCGGCGGTCGCCCTGGTCCGCCGGCGGGGCCGCCGCGCGCGTTGCGCCGGCTCCGGAGGGGGTCCGGTGCGGCCGTCGGCGGCGACGGCTTCGGGCGGGATCTCGGTCTTGGCCATGGCTGCGCTCCTCACCGAGCCGTGGACTTCTGCAGATCCTGCTGCAGGTCCTTCAGCGCCTGCGCGCTGGTCTTGGTGCCGGTCAGGGCGGCGTACGCCTCCTGCTGGATCGCCGATGTCACGTCGCCGTACTGCACGACGCGCGGGCGCGGCACGGCGTGCAGGATCGACTGCTTGAGGACGGGCAGGTACGGGTACTGCTCGATGAGCCTCGGGTCGTCGTACAAGGAGGCGTACGGCGGGGCGAGGGAGGCGTCCTTGAGGAAGGTGGCCGTGGTGTCCTGACTGGTCATGAACGTGATGAAGTCAAGGGCCGTCGCCTTGTTCCTGGCGTAGGACGACACGGCCATGTTGTGGCCGCCCAGGCTGGAGGAGCCGGGCGCGTCGAGGCCGGGCAGCGGTGCGACCGCGTACTTGCCCGCGATGCCGCTCTTGGCGGCCAGGGCGTACGCATAGGGCCAGTTGCGCAGGAAGACCAGCTTGCCGGACTGGAACGCCTGGCGACCGTCCTCCTCCTGGTAGGTGATGGCCTCCTTGGGAATCGTGCCGTCCTTGACGGAGCCGACGAGGAAGTCCAGCCCGTTCTTCGCCGCCGGGGTGTCGACGTCCGGCCTGCCGTTCGCGTCGGTGACGGTGCCGCCGGCCGAGTTCACGGCCTCGGAGAAGTTCACCGTCAGGCCCTCGTACTTCTGCAACTGCCCGGCGTAGCACGACATGCCCTTGGCCTCGGGCAGCTTCTTCACCTTCGCGCAGTCGGCCTTCATCTGTGCCCATGTGGTCGGCGGCTCGCCGATGCCGGCCTTCTTCAGCAGGTCGGTGCGGTAGTACAGCATTCCGCCGTCGGAGCTGGCCGGGGCCGCGTACAGGCCGCCGCGGTACTTGGCCGTCTCCACCACCGGCTTGAGCATCCGGCTGAGCGGGAACCTCTGCCCGGGCAGCTTGTCGATCCACTGGTGGGCGGCGAACTCCGAGGTCCACACGACGTCGAGGGAGAGCACCGTGTAGGCGTCGGACTTCGTCTCCGCGTTCTGGATCATCTGCTGACGCTGGGCGTCCGCGTCCGTGGGCAGCTGGATGAAGGTGACCTTCTCCTTCGGGTGCAGCGCGTTCCAGCGGTCGATCGTCGGCTGGACGGTACCGGTGGTGTCCTTGCCGGCCACGTACGTGATGGGGCCGCGCCCTTCGAAGGACGTCGTGGCGCTCTGCCCGGAGCCGCTGCCGCCGGAGGAGCCGCAGGCGGTGATCAGGAGCCCGCCGAGGGCGAGCACGGCCGAACACTGAACCGCTCTGGTGGTGGTCTTGGACGTCTTTGTCTTCACTGTGTCTCCTGGCGGGGCCTGGTCGTGCGGAACCGAGGTCGCGGCTGGTTTCCCTGTAGGGCGCTCGCTGCCGGGACGGCTCTGAGATGACTCTGTTGTGAGACTGCGTTGTCCCGACCCACATGGATCAACATCGCAGGTCGAAGCACCGAATATCGGCTCGAATGAAATGCTTCGACGTCGTCGAGACAACGCTTGCACGCTAGGGGGGCGTTTTCCGGAAGTCAATGCGTTACGTCGCGGTAATGCAGCGGGCACCGGAACCGATGGCGTGCACACTTATCCCGTTCACCCTGGACATACGCTGTGACAGCGCTGTCATCCGGGACCGGGAACGAGACGTCGCCTGTGCTACCGTCCGCTCATGCCGCCAGCTCAGCGCCACCCCACGATGGCCGACGTGGCCGAACGGGCCGGGGTCTCCACATCCACCGTCTCGCGCACCCTGCGGGGCCTGTCCACCGTCTCGCCGGAGGTACGCGCCCGCGTCGAGGAGGCCGCGCGCTCGCTGAACTTCGCCGTGTCGCGGCAGGCTGCAAGCCTTGTCACCGGCAGGACCGGGAACGTGGCCGTGCTCGTCCCCACGCTCAACGCGTGGTTCATGGGGGCGGCCCTGTCCAGCCTGGCCCCGCTGCTCCGGGCGGCGGGCATGGAACTGAGCGTGTACGTGATACCCGACATGGCCGAGCGCACCTCCTTCTTCGAACGCCTCCCGGCCCGGCGCAACGCGGACGCGTTGCTGGTGTTCTCCTTCGACCTCACCGACGAGGAGACCGCGCGGCTGGACGGCCTCGGCATGCCCGTCATCTACGTCAGTCAGCACGTGGACGGGCGACCCAGTGTCTACGTCGACGACGTGGCAGGCGCCCTGCACGGCACCCGCCACCTGCTCAACCTCGGCCACCGCCGGATCGCCTTCGTCCAGAGCGTGGGCGCCAGCGGCTTCTCCTTCAGCTCCAACGAGCGGCTGCTCGGCTACCGGCAGGCACTCACCGAAGCGGGCATCCCCCTCGACGAGGACCTGGCGGTCGCCGCCCCGGTCGGCGACAAGCGAAGGACCGCTGAGGCGGTCGGAAAGCTGCTGAGCCTGCGCGAGCCGCCCACCGCGATCTTCGCCGAACAGGACGAGCTCGCGGTCGCGGTCATCAGAACCCTGCGCACGACGCAGATCGCGGTGCCGGAACGCATCTCCGTCCTCGGCTTCGACGACCAGCCGATCGCCGACTGGTTCGACCTGTCCACGGTGGCGCAGTCCCCCTCGGACATCGGCCGCGCGGCCGGCGAACTCGCCCTGAGACTCATCGACGACTCCGAGGCGGAACACGAGAGGCACGTCGTCCTGCCCACGCATGTGATCCCGCGAACCACCACCGCGCCGGCGCCTCGTCCGCAGGACGAACAGGATGCCCGCAGTGAGTCGCCGCACGGGTGACGGTCCGGACGGCGGCACCGGTACCCGTCACAGGTACCGATCCCCCCGGCGGTGCCCGCCACGGCTCGACCGGGCCGAGCACGGCACCCGAGCGACCCGGGCCGTCCGCCTCGGCCGGGCCGCCGAGAGCTGCGGGCCGGCGATGCCCGGGACACGTCCCGCGCGAGGAGATGCAGGACGACTGAGTGGTACCGATTCCGGCGGAAGGGGCCGGGGTGTTCAGCCGGCACTCGGTCTCAGCCGGACGCCGGTCCGGGAACATCCCCACCCGTCACTGTTGCGCTCGCTGACGCGCCATCGCCGGACAACTGCACGGCGCAGCGAGTTCTCCGAACTAACAATTTTTGGTCCGAGACCCTGGCCGAGGATCACCCCTCCCAGTGCGTGACCCATGTCACACGCGGTTCCTGTCAGCAATCGGGAGGCTCTCCCGCTCAAGTCGCCGGGAGCAAGCCAACCGACAGGAGCGAGACATGAAGCACCGCATCGTCGTCCTCGGCGCCGGCTATGCCGGGTCCTACGTGGCTGGGACCCTGGCCCGCCGGTTGTCCCCGGCGGACACCGAGATCACCGTGGTCAACGCCGAGCCGGACTTCGTCCAGCGGCTGCGGCTGCACCAGCTCGCGGCCGGCCGGGAGATCGATGCTCCCCAGCTCGCCGACGTCTTTGCGGGCACGGGGGTTCGGCTGCGCCTGGCCCGTGTCACCGCCGTCGCCCCCGAGCGCCAGGTCATCGCCGTGGCCGACGCCGACGGCGGAGGCGAGTTGGGCTACGACACGCTTGTCTACGCGCTCGGCAGCTACGGTGCCGACCACGGTGTCCCCGGCGCGGCTGAGCACGGTTTCGACGTCACCAGCCGGCCCTCGGCGTTGCGCCTGCGCAAGTGCCTGCACAGCCTGTGCAGGCAGGGCGAAAGCGGGCGTGTGCTGGTCGTCGGCGACGGGTTGACCGGCATCGAGACCGCCACTGAGATCGCCGAAACGCGGCCCGGCCTGTCGGTGGCGTTGGTTGCCCGCGGCGAGCTGGGCGCCTCCCTCTCCGTCGGAGCCCGCAGCCACCTGCGTCAGGCTTGCGATCGGCTGGGCATCACCGTCCTGGAGCACACCGAGGTCGAAGCTGTCGAGGCGGCGCGGGTGTTGTGTGCCGACGGCACCGCCCTGGCGTCCGACGCAACCGTGTGGACGGCCGGGTTCGCGGTCAGCCCCATCGCCGCCGCTGGCGGGCTGGAGGTCACCGAGAACGGTCGGATCGTCGTCGATCGCACCATGCGGTCCCTCTCGCACCCGAACGTCTACGCCGCCGGCGACAGCGCCTACGCCGTCGGCGACAACGGCCGCCCGCTGCCGATGTCCTGTGCCTCGGCTGGCTACACCGGCATGCAGGCCACGGCCGCGATCGTGGGACGCCTGACCGGCCGCAAGATCCCGAACGCCAAGCTGGAGTACCTGGGCAACCACATCAGCCTCGGGCGGCGGGACGGGATCTTGCAGATGGTCGACGGCGAAGGGCAGGCAAAGCCGAAGTACGTGGGCGGCTGGAAGGCCGCGCGGATCAAGGCGGCCATCCTCAAGATGTCGCTGTGGACCACCTCGCACCCGACCTTCGGCCTGCCCAAGCGCAAGCACCGCCTGGCCGCTGCGCCGCACGCGTCCGCCGACAAGGCGCCTCGCGTAGCCGCCTAGGGTGATCCGCGTGGACAACACCGCGACCGATCGCTTCGGCACCAGCCGGTTCGAGGCCAGCCGGAACCGGCTGGCCTCGCTGGCGTACCGGCTGCTGGGCTCCGCCGTCGATGCCGAGGACGCCGTGCAGGACGCGTTCCTGCACTGGCAAGCCGCCGACCGGCAGCGGATCAAGGTGCCGGAAGCATGGCTGACCAAGGTCGTCACCAACCTCTGCCTGGACCGGCTCCGCTCGGCGCAGGCCCGCCGCGAACGCACCGCGGGTGCCTGGCTGCCCGAACCGCTCCTCGACGGCGACCCGATGCTCGGCCCGGCCGACACCTTCGAGCAGCGTGAATCGGTCTCCCTCGCCGTACTGACGCTCATGGAACGCCTGTCACCCGTTGAGCGGGCTGTCTACGTCCTACGCGAAGCGTTCGCCCACAGTCACGCCGAGATCGGCGAGATCCTCGACCTCACCGAGTCCGCAAGCCAACAGCACCTCCACCGGGCCCGACGCCGCATCACCGGTGCGCGCCGCGGCGGCGAAGAGGAAGTCGATCCGGCATCCGCCCGCAGGATCGTCGAGGAGTTCCTCGCCGCCGCCTCCTCGGGCCGCACCGAACGGCTGGTCGCGCTGCTCACCGACGACGCCACCGCGATCTCCGACGGCGCCGGCCTGACCGACAAGCTGCTGCAGTTCGACACCGCGCAGCGCATCGCCGCCGTCGCACGGGCCGGCTTCAAACCCACCCCCGCGAAACGGCGACTCGCCGGCGGCACGCCTGCCGTCCACTACGCGCTCGTCAACGGCGCCCCCGCCATCCTCTTCGTGATCGGCGACCAGGTCATCGGCGCCGTGACGTTCGACATCGCAGGAGGCAAGATCGCAACGGTGCGCGGCATCGCAGCCCCCGCCCGCCTCGTCCGCCTCACCGAAGACTGGAGGCAGCACGAACCGGACACGCCGCTCATCGCCCAGTGGTGAGCCCCTCGCCGACCGCCGTCCGGCGCAGCGCCCACGTTCACGGCCAGAAGCTCGTTGAACGGCTGCTACCTCGCCTGGCGGGTGGGGAGATCAACTCAGCAGGTCCGTCCAACCCGTGAGCACGGGGTGGGGATTTTTCAAATATCGCCATCACCGTCCGGCCAGTCGCTCTAGCAGTCCATCGGAGTGACAGCGACATTGAAAACCGTCGTGGCAGCGATGTCACCGTGGGTTCACATCCCACACCCACCTCAGGTGAACGGCCCCTGACCAGGTGATATGGGCGCAGGCTGTGGTGCTGCGGGGTGCGCGCTCGTAGCCGTGGTTCCCCGTGGTTTGCCGCAGGATAGGGCACGGGTCTGCGACGAGGCGGACGAGGCAGAAGACGCGGAAGGCATGCACCCTGGCGGGCTTGCACTCCTATGATCCCCGGGTGATGACACGTCATGGCCTCATGGTCACGGTGGCAGTGATGGTCGGGCGTGGTACGCCTGTCCACGGGTGGGGCTTGCTGGGGCCGTTCTTTATGGGTGCGTTCCTCTCGGCTGTGGGCCTGGTTCTCGTTCTCGACTATCGAGGGTTCGCGACGTGGCACCGTCGGCGGGCTGAGGCGAGTGTGCCCTCATGGTTTCGGCGCTTGTCCGAGGGCCGGAGAGGGCAGCGGCGCGCTTTCAACGACCGCGTCAACCGGGTCATACAGAGGGTAGTGGCCTGGGGGTTCCTGGTTGCTGGCGTGTTCATCGCCGTCAGCGTGTTCGTCCAAGGGATCTCGGAGTAACCGCAGGTCCGGTGGCTCAGCTTGGGAAGCTGCAGCATTGGCCGTC
The DNA here is from genome assembly GCF_055558375.1 of Streptomyces sp. NPDC025793. Lineage (NCBI taxonomy): Bacteria > Bacillati > Actinomycetota > Actinomycetes > Kitasatosporales > Streptomycetaceae > Streptomyces > Streptomyces sp. NPDC025793. Next base: position 30,633 of record NZ_JBVHMR010000059.1, read on the forward strand.
GGTTCTAGCTCTGGCCTGGGAGAACGTTCGGCCGTGGTCCGTCCGGGCTGAGCCGCCTTCATCGTGGTTCCCGGTTGCGTCCCTGGAAGTGGTGTACCGGTTCCCACCTGATCCGGGTGTTTGTCCCGGCGTCGGAGTGAGGGTCCGGATATGAGAACGGCCACCGG
>NZ_JBVHMR010000060.1:0-30270 GCF_055558375.1 Streptomyces sp. NPDC025793
GGTGGCCCGGTCCATCCTGTCCGGCGTGCTGGCGGGGCAGGCCGAGCTGCTCGCCGATCTACAGGCGGCCCAGCCGGAAGGGAAACCGCCGTCGTGACGACGGCGCCCTGACCGGCGGCGGTCACTCTCGACGGCACCGTCAACCGGCACACGAAACCGTTCCGGCCCGGTCCAGGACCGTACAGCAAGCGGCAAAGCCTGATGAAAGTAGGCAAAACACCGGGAAAGCGTCGTAACTCCAGCCGCTGGTCGCCTGGTTGGTCACCTGCGGAAGCCCGCCATCACCAGCCGGGAGAGGTTCAATGGGCCTGTTGCGCAAGATCTGGAGCACCGGTCGGGTCGCCGAGCCCGCACCGCCACGCCCGGGGGGCGAAGTACCGCACACGGCACGGCAGTTGGGCGGTTCGGTGCAGGTGCGCTGTGTGGACGCCGGGTCCTGCAACGGCTGCGAGATCGAGATCGCCGCCGCGTTCAATCCGGTGTACGACGCCGAGCGGTACGGGGCACGCCTGGTGGCCTCGCCCCGGCACGCGGACGTGGCACTGGTGACCGGCCCGGTGACCCGGAACATGGCCGAGCCGCTGCGCCGTACGGTCGCCGCGATGGGCGAGCCCCGGCTGGTCGTCGCGGTCGGGGACTGCGCGATCGACTGCGGGGAGTTCGCGGGCGGGTACGGCGTAGAGGGCGCGGTCGGCGATGTCGTGCCGGTGGATCTGGCGGTGCCGGGGTGCCCGCCCGAGCCGGAGGCGATCCTCGCGGCGCTCAGGAGGGTGACCGGCCGGTGAGCGCGATCCCGGCCGCCCTCGCGACGGCCGTCGCGTTTGGCGGTGCGGGTGCGGCGGCCGGGCTGGTTCTGCCGTATCGGGCACGGGTTCCCGTCGTCGGGGTGCTGACGGCCGCCGTGGGAGTGGCGGGCGCGCTGGCGGGTGTGGCCGCACTGGGCGGAAGCCGATGGTCGGACACGTTCCCCGCACTGGTACCGCTGGCCGGGGCGCATATGGCGGTGGATGCGCTGGCGGGCTGGTTCATGGCGGTGGCGGGGGCCGTCGTGGCCGCGGTCGCGGTGTACGGCATCGGGTACGCGGCCGGGCACGGCGCGCACGGGCTCGGCTCGCGGACGGCGCAGGCGGTGCTGCCGTTGTTCGCGCTCAGCCTGGTTCTCGTACCGGCGGCGGCTTCGGTGTCCACGTTCCTGCTGCTGTGGGAGTCGATGGCGCTCGGGTCGCTGGCGCTGGTGCTGGCCGAGCACCGGGAACGGGGCTCGGTCCGGCAGGCCGGTGTCTGGTACGCGGTGATGACACACCTCGGGCTGGTGCTGCTGCTGGCCGGGTTCGCGCTGTTCGCCGCGCAGGCCGGTGGAGAGACCTTCGCCGCTCTGCGGGCGGGCGCGCACCACATGTCACCGGCCGTGCGCGGGCTCGTCTTCGCCCTCGTGGCGCTGGCGTTCTCCTCGAAGGCGGGCGCCGTCCCGCTGCACGCCTGGCTGCCGCGGGCGCACCCCGAAGCCCCCAGCCCCGTCTCGGCGTTGATGAGCGCCGCGATGGTCAACCTCGGCGTGTACGGCCTGGTCCGCACCGGGCTCGATCTGCTCGGCGGCGGTCCGGCGTGGTGGTGGCTCGGGCTGCTGGCGGTGGGCGGGATCAGTGCCGTGTACGGCATCCTCCAGGCGGCGATGGCCTCCGATCTGAAGCGGCTGCTGGCGTACTCGACCAGCGAGAACATGGGCCTGGTCCTGATCGGGCTCGGGGCGTCCGGGCTGTTCGCCCACTACGGCGACAAGCCGCTGGCCGCGCTGGCTCTGGCGGCGGCGCTGCTGCACGTCGTCAACCACGCGGCGTTCAAGGCCCTGTTGTTCTGCGCGGCCGGGTCGGTCCTGCGCGCCACAGGCTTGCGTGATCTGGACCGCCTCGGCGGCCTGCGGGCCCGGATGCCCGCCACGGCCGGGTTCTTCGCGCTGGCCGCCCTCGGCGCCGTGGCGCTGCCGCCGGGCAACGGCTTCATCAGCGAGTGGCTGCTGCTGCAGTCCCTCATCCACGGACTGAAGGTGCCAGGTGTCGCGGTCGCCGTCGTGCTGCCCCTGTCGGTGGCGCTGATCGCGTTGTCGGCCGGGATCGCGGCGGCCGTGTTCGTGAAGGCGCTCGGGGTCGGTTTCTTCGCCCGGCCGCGCGATGAGCGGGCCACCGCCGCGCGGGAGGCGCCGCCGCCGATGCTCGCCGGGATGGGCCTGCTCGCCGCGGGGATCGTGGCGCTCGCGGTGGTACCGGGCCTGCTGGGCGCGAGTCTCGACCGGGCCGTGGGCGCGGTCGGGCTGCCGGGCAGCGGGGCACTGACGGGCGGCGGGCTGAAGGTGCGGCTGACGGACATCTCCGCGTCGTTGTCGCCGCTGTGGGTGGTGGCCGCCCTCACCGCCGCGATCCTGCTCGCGGTCGGGCTGCCACGGCTCTACCGTCGCCGTCGGCGCCGGGCGAACGCCCGGCTGTGGGACTGCGGGGGCGGTGCGCCGACGCCGCGCATGGCGTACACGGCGACCTCGTTCGCCGAGCCGCTGCAACGCGTCTTCGACGACGTGCTCGCCCCGGAGCAGGACGTGGACGTCACCCCGGTGCGGGAGTCGGCGTACCTGGTGGAACGGGTCCGCTTCCAGAACCGGGTGCCCGACCGGATCGAGCACCGGCTGTACGAGCCGGTGCTGGGCGCGCTCGCCAGGACGGGGCGGGCGGCCCGCAGGCTGGCGGGCGGCAGCGTGCACCTGTATCTCGGCTACGGCTTCGCCGGGCTGGTCGTCCTGTTGTTGGCACTCGCGGTGGGCTGGTGATGAACGCAATCGGGTACGTGGCCGTCGCCGGCCAGGTCGTGGTCGTGGCGGTCGGGGCACCGCTGCTGACCGGGTGGATGCGGCAGGTGCGGGCCCGGCTGGAGGGCCGGGCCGGGGCCGGGGTGCTCCAGCCCTGGCGGGATGCGCGCAAACTGCTGCGCAAGGAGCCCATCACTCCGGTGGGCACCGGACCCGCGTTCCGCGCCGCCCCCGCCCTGCTGGTCGCCACCACCGTCGTGGCCGCCGCGCTGGTGCCGTTGCTGTCCACCGACACCCCGGTCAGCGGGCACGCGGACCTGATCGTGGTGGTGGCGCTGGTCTCGCTCGGCACGCTCGGCCTCGCTCTGGCCGGGCTGGACACGGGCACCGCGTTCGGCGGGATGGGCGCCTCGCGGGAGATGACGGTCGCCTCCCTGGTCGAGCCGACCCTGCTGCTGTCGGTGTTCGCGCTGTCGATACCGGCCGGGACGACCAACGTTCCCGCGATCGTCTCCGGCGCCATCCACCAGCCGGCCCGACTGGCCTCACCGGCCGGGCTGCTGGCTGTCGCCGCCCTCGCCGTCGCCGTACTCGCGGAGACCGGCCGGATCCCGGTCGACAACCCCTCCACCCACCTCGAACTGACCATGATCCACGAGGCGATGGTGCTGGAGTACGCAGGACCCGATCTCGCGCTGGTCGAACTCGGCGCGCAGATGCGGCTGACGCTGCTGCTCGGACTGCTGTCCTCGCTGTTCGTGCCGTGGGGCATCGCCACCGGCCCCTCCTGGGCCGCCCTGTTCGTCGCGTTGGTGCTGTTCGCGGTGAAGGTGACGGTGCTCGGGGCCGTGCTGGCGTCGGCCGAGGTGTTCTGGGCCAAGATCCGCCTGTTCCGCGTGCCCGAACTGCTCGCCGGTTCCTTCCTGCTGGCGCTGCTCGCGGTGACCGCCTCGTACTTCCTGAACGGAGCCGCATGAGCGCCGGCCTGTACACCCAGCTCCTCGATCTGGCGTGCGGCGCGTTCCTGCTGGCGGCCGTACTCGTGCTGTGGCGCCGTGAACTCGCCGCGATCGTCCGCGTGTTCGCCCTTCAGGGCGTCGCCCTGGCCGCGATCGGCCTGCTGCTCGGCGCGCACGAGGAGCGGTGGGACCTGACCGCCGTGGGCCTCGCTGTCGGGGTGCTGCGGGCGGGCGTACTGCCGTATCTGATCCGGCGCGCGCTGGCCGCGCTGGCCGCCGACCGCGGGAGCGAGGAGGTCCGCGAGACCCAGCCGCTGGTCAACATCGCCGCGTCCCTGCTCACCGCGGCCCTGCTGACCCTGCTCGCCTACGCCGTGGCCCGTCCCCTGACCGACCTGAACCCGACGCCGGCCACCCGCGCCCTGCCGGTCGGCCTCGCCGTCGTGCTGATCGGCTTCTTCGTCCTGGTCACCCGCAGACGCGCACTCGCCCAGGTGGTCGGCTTCCTGCTGCTGGACAACGGCATCACCGCCACCGCCTTCCTGGCCACCTCCGGCGTCCCCCTGATCGTCGAACTCGGGGTCTCCTTCGACGTACTGCTCGCGGTGCTGGTGCTGCAGATCCTCACCACCCGGATGCGGGAGGCGTTCGGCACGACCGACATCGACGACCTGCGGGAGCTGCACGACTGATGCCGTATCAATCAGGAGGGGCCGCGCTGCTGTTGGCCGCTCCGGTCGCCGCGCCGCTGGTGGTCGCCACCGCGTACGCGCTGACCGGGACACGAGCACCTCACGCGCCGGTGGGCGCGCCCGAACAGCCCGTGGCGATCGCGGAGACGGCTGTCCGGCAGGCCGGGGAAACCGAGTCCGGGCCGGTCCCCCGGCGGTATCCGGCGGACTGGGCCGCGCTCGCCTCGCCCGTGGCGATCCTGCTGTGCGGGAGCCTGCTGGCGGCGGGAGTCCTCGACAAGGGGCCGCGAACCGCCTACTCCGGGCTGCTGCGGGCCGACGCCCTGACGGCCTGGATGCTGCTCGTCGTCGGGGCCGTCGCGCTCATCGCGTGCGGAACGGCGCCGGCGTATCTGGCGGGCGAGCGGGCGGCCGGACGGGCGAGTGAGCGCACGGTCTGGCGCTACCACGTGCTGGTGCAGGCGTTCCTGGCGGCGATGTGCCTGGCCGTGGTGACCGCCAACCTCGGTGTGCTGTGGGTCGCCATCGAGGCCACCACCATCGTCACCGCGTTCCTCGTCGGCCACCGCCGCACCCGCACCTCGGTGGAGGCGGCCTGGAAGTACGTGGTGATCTGCTCGGCCGGGATCGCGCTCGCCTTCCTCGGTACCGTGCTGATCTACTACGCGGCCCGGCAGGCCGGCATCGCCGAGGCATGGGCGCTGGACTGGCCCACCCTCGTGGCCCGTGCCGACCGGCTCGACCCGGCGGTCACCCGGCTCGGCATCACGCTCGTCGTCCTCGGCTTCGGCGCCAAGGCCGGTCTGATCCCCCTGCACGCCTGGCTGCCGGACGCCCACAGCCAGGCGCCCGCGCCGGTCTCCGCGCTGATGTCCGGGGTGCTGCTGTCCGTCGCCTTCGCCGCGATCCTGCGATACCGGGTCATCGCCGACGCCGCCCTGGGCACGGACTTCACGCGTGTCCTGCTCGCCGCGATCGCCCTGCTCACCCTCGCCCTCGCCGCCGGTCTGCTGCTGGCCCAGCGTGACTACAAGCGGATGCTGGCCTACTCCAGCATGGAGCACATGAGCCTGATCGCCCTCGGCGCGGCGATCGGCGGCCCGCCGGCCCTGGCGGCCGTGCTGCTGCACATCGCCGGTCACGGGCTGGCCAAGTCGGCGGCCTTCTGCGCCTCGGGCCGCATCCTGCAGCTGACCGGCACCACCAGGATCGGCCGGGTCCGCGGGCTGCTCGCCCAGGCGCCGTCCCTGGGCGGGGTGTTCGGGTTCGCGGTGGTGGCATTGATGGCCTTCCCGCCGTTCAGCCTGTTCGCCTCCGAACTCGGCATCGCCCGGGCCGGTTTCGCCGCCGGGTCCGGGCTGGCCTGGGTGACGGCGGCGGCCCTGCTCCTGGTGCTCACCGCCTTCGCCGCACTCGCCGCCCGTAGCGCGCGGATGCTGTTCGGCCCCGCGACGGCTCCCCCCGCCGGCTCGGGCGGGCCGGGCGTGTGGCCGCTGGTCCTGGGTTTGGTGGCCTGCGCCGCGCTGGGCACCGCCACCGGCCCGCTCACCGACCTGCTGCACGCCGCCGCCCAGGCGATCGGAGGCCACTGACCCGATGCGCACCACGCACGAGATCAGCCTCGTCGAACTGCCCCGAAGGGCTGAGGAGCTGCTGACCGGCGGGCACCGCCTCGCCCTGGTCGCCGCCCATCACGACGAACGCGGCATCCGGGTGGTGTACCTGTTCGCGGCGGGGCCACCGGACACCCGCACCGAACTGCACGTCCGCCTCGACCCCGACCGTCCCGCAGTGCCGACGCTGGCCCATCTCTCCTTCCCGGCAGGCCGGTTCGAACGCGAGATGCGCGACCTGTTCGGCATCGTCCCGCAGGACCACCCGCTGCCCCACCGCCTGGTACGGCACTTCCACTGGCCCCGCGGCTGGTATCCGATGCACCCCGACGCCGGCCCGCCGCCGCCCTTCGGCGAGCAGGAGGGCCCCTACCCCTTCCTGGAGGTCGAGGGCGACGGCGTCTACGAGATCCCCGTCGGACCGGTCCACGCCGGGCTCATCGAGCCGGGCCACTTCCGCTTCTCCGTCGTCGGCGAGACCATCCTGCGGCTCAAGGCCCGCCTGTGGTTCGTTCACAAGGGCATCGAGAAGCTCTTCCAGGGCCGCACGATCTCCGCAGGTCTGCCGCTGGCCGAACGCGTCAGCGGCGACACCGCGGTCGGCCACGCCCTGGCCTACTGCCTGGCCGTCGAGGAGGCCACGGGCACCGTCGTACCCGCCGAGGCCCAGCGGGCCCGCGCGATGCTGCTGGAGCTGGAGCGGATCCACAACCACGTCGCCGATCTCGGGATGCTCTGCAACGACGTCGGTCACGGCATCCTGAACGCCCACGCCCAGCGCGTCCGCGAACAGCTCCTGCGCCTGAACCGGCGGACCACCGGCCACCGGCTGCTGCGCGGCGGCGTCGTGCCCGGCGGGGCCGTCCTCCAGTCCGTCCCCGACCCGCGGGCCCTGCGGACGATCGGCGAGGACATCCGCGAGATCACCGACCTCGCCCTCGGCCACTCGACCGTGCGCGACCGCTTCACCGGCACCGCCGTCCTGAAGACCCGGGCCGCCCGGGAGATCGGCTGCCTCGGCTACGTCGCCCGCGCCAGCGGCCTCGCCCACGACGCCCGCGCCGCGCACCCCTTCACCGACTGCGGCGCACGCCTGGACGTCCCCGTCCACACCGACGGCGACGTCCTGGCCCGCTTCCTCGTGCGCGCCGAGGAGATCGACACGTCCCTCGCCCTGGTCCGGCACCTGGCCGACGGCCTCACCGCCGCGCGCACCGTCGTGGGGCTCTCCCCCGTGCCCGGTGACCAGGCCGGTGACGGTGTGGGGCTCGTGGAGGGCTGGCGCGGCACCATCGCCACGCGCGTGGAACTCGCGGCCGACGGCACTCTGACCCGGGTCAAACCGGTCGACCCCTCCTTCTTCAACTGGCCCGCCCTGCCCGTCGCGTTGGCCGACACGATCGTCCCCGACTTCCCGCTGACGAACAAGAGCTTCAACCTCTCCTACGCGGGCAACGACCTCTGAAGAGGACCTGCCTTCGGCGGTGACACGGGCGCTCCGGCCGGTCAGTTCTGCTCGAAGTGGCTGGCTCTGCCCTCCCGTTGGACCAGTCGGCCCAGTCGGGCGGCCCTGGCCCGGGGCATGAGGGTCCAGGTGCCGTCGGTGCGGCGGAGGGCGGCCGAGTGCCACGGGGTGGTCCACGCGTCGGGGGTGTCCAGGAGGCGGATGCCGAACTTGGCGGCGCCGACGGGCTGGGGGTGGATGGACAGGCGTACGGCGTGCGGGTGGTGCTCGGCGATCAGGTCGCCCCAGGCACGGCTGCGCTGGATGACACCGTAGGCGCGTTGCCGGCAGACGCGTTGGAGAGCGGAGCTGGTGCCGGTCCAGTCGGCGGTGTCCTCGACGAGGAAGCGGGTGATGCCCCGGTAGAGGGCGAGGGCGTGCTCGTCGGAGCGGAGCTCCACCCGGAGTGCGTCGACGGTCGGGGCGTAGCGGTCGTGGACGTGGGCGCGTCTCCAGGCGGGCGGGACGGTGGCGAACGCGTCGCGCAGGTCGAAGACGGAGAGTCTGGTCAGGCCCAGTCGGACCAGCTGCGTGCGCAGTTCGTCGGCGTAGGCGTCGATGTGGTCGTCGGGGACGCCGATGAGGTCGCCGAAGACGTGACCGTCGGAGCAGAGGACCACGTGGGCGCCGGGTGGGTAGATCTCCTGGATCCGTGCGCACAGGGCGTCGAGGAAGCCGAGGGACAGGCGTTCTCCCTGGTCGGGGAGGTGGCCGAGAACCTTGGCGGGGTTGGGCGACTTGCAGGGGAATCCGGGCAGGGTGAAGACGACGGGGGCGCCGGAGCGCACGAAGCCCGCGATACGGCGCAGCTGATGGGGGAAGGCTTCCGCGGTGGTGGGGGCGGGAGCGTGGCAGGTCGTGCGGTGGTGGGGCAGGAGCACGCCGAGGATCGCGGTGCCGATGGCGGTGGAGAGGGTGCCCGGGGCGGTCGTCAGGGGCATGTCGTTGGTCCTGGGGTGTGAGGGCATGTGGACAGGGCGCCGCGGCGGGAGGCCGGGCGCCGTGGGTGGCCGGAGACCGGGAGAGGTCAGAGGCGTCGGTCGTATCCGACGGGCAGTTGGTTGGTGCCCCGGCCGAGGACTGCGGGGATCCACTCGATGTCCTCGTCCCCGATGGCCGGGTGGAGGCCGGGGAGACGGGCGAGCAGGGTGCCGAGTGCGATCTGGAGTTCGGCGCGGGCCAGGGCGGCTCCCGGGCAGAAATGGCTGCCGTGGCCGAAGGCGAGGTGGGGGTTGGGCGAGCGGTCGAGGTCCAGGGTGTCCGGGTCGGGGAAGCGGCGCGGGTCGCGGTTGGCGGCGCACAGGGAGACGATCACCGAGTCGCCGCCGGGTACGCGCGTGCCGTGCAGGTCGCTGTCCTGGTCGAAGAAGCGCCAGGTCGTCAGCTCGAAGGCGCTGTCGTAACGCAGGAGTTCCTCCACCGCGCGGGGCAGCAGAGCGTGGTCGTCGCGCAGGCGGGACAGTGCGGCCGGATGGCGGAAGAGGGCGATCAGGGCCGTGGTGATCTGGTTGGTGACCGGCTCCTGGCCCGCGACGAGGAGCTGGAAGATCATCGAGTCCAGTTCCTCCTGGGACAGTTCGCGTCGGTCGCGGGCCACGACGAGGCGGCTGAGCAGGTCGTCCTCCCGGCGTTCGCGCTTGTGGGCGACGACGTCGGCGATGTAGCCCTGGAGGCCGTTCAGGCGTGCCTCGTAGCGAGGCCGGCCGGGGTCGGTGGGACCGACCGGTTGGACGACCTTGCCCCAGTCGCGGTCGAAGCGGGCCGCGAGGCCCTGTGGGAGGCCGATGACCTCGGCCAGGACCTGGAAGGGGAAGCGGGCGGCGAAGCCGCTGACGAGGTCGGCGGGGCCGTGCTGCGGCAGGGCGTCGATCAGCGCGTCGGCCAGTTCCTGGAAGCGGGGGCGCAGGCTCTCGATGCGGCGTGGGGTGAACGCGTCGGTGACCAGGCGCCGCATGTGCGTGTGCTTCGGCGGGTCCTGGTGGAGCAGGTGGACCTGGAGCCGGGAGTGCTGCGGCTCGGGCATGATCGAGGCACGGGCCCGCCAGCGGTCGTTGCCACGGTCGTGGTTCTTGCCGAGGCGGTCGTCGTTCAGCGTGGCGTGGGCGGCATCGTAGCCGGTGACGAGCCATGCCTGTACGCCGCTGGGAAAGAGCACGGGGTGGACGGGGCCGGCCTCGCGCATGCGCGCGTAGAGCGGGTACGGGTCGCTCTTGTAGGGGCGGCCGGTGAGCGGGACCGGGTCGGGCACGGGTTCGTGGGCTTTGCGATGGGTCAACGGTGCTCCTCAGAGGGCGAGTTCGGGCCGGTAGTGGTCCAGCCACAGGGCGAGGTCGACGACGCGTTCGAGGCGCAGCCGGTGGCCCCACTCCAGTTGGCCGGGCGGGGTGTCGAGGCAGGGTTTGAGACGGGTCTCGTCGGCGAGGGTGCGCACCTGTTCGGTGGCGAGCGCGTCACGGGCCAGCTGCTGCAGGCCCCGGTTGTAGTCCGGGTGGTGGGTGGCCGGGTAGTGGTTCTTGGGGCGGTGCAGGACCGAGTCCGGGGCGAGCCCGGTGCCGACGGCGCGCAGGAGGCTCTTCTCCCGGCCGTCGAAACTCTTCAGCGCCCAGGGCACGGAGAAGGCGTACTCGACCAGGTGGTGGTCGCAGTAGGGCACACGCACCTCCAGCCCCTGCGCCATACTCAACCGGTCTTTGCGGTGCAGGAGTTGGCGCAGCCAGCGGGTCAGTGACAGGTGCTGCAGCTCGCGCTGACGGTGCTCGGCGGGCGTCTCGCCGTCGGCATGCGGTACGGCGGCCAGGGCGCTCGCGTACGTGTCGTCGCGGAACTCGTCGATGCGCAGGTCGAGTTCGGGGTTGAGCGGCATGGCGGCCTCGTCGCCGGTGACCAGCAGCCAGGGGAAGGTCGGCGCGGCGAGCGCGTGCGGGTTGTGGAACCAGGGGTAGCCGCCGAAGACCTCGTCGGCTGCCTCGCCGGACAGGGCGACCGTGGAGTGCCGGCGTATCTCGCCGAAGAGGAGATAGAGGGAGGTGTCCATGTCGCCGACGCCGACCGGCGAGTCACGGGCCACGACGACGGCCTTGCGGTGCTCGGGGTCGAGGAGGGTGCGCGGGTCGAGGACGACCGTGCTGTGGTCCGTGCCGAGGTGGGCACCGGCCTCGGTGGCGTACGGGGTGTCGTGGCCGGTGCGCAGGATGTCGCCGGTGAACCGCTCCGCCTGGTCGCTGTAGTCGACGGCGTGGGAGCGGATGCGCGCGTCCCGGCCTTCGCGCAGGCGGAGTTCGTCGGCGAGCAGGGCGGTCAGGACGGTGGAGTCGAGGCCGCCGGACAGCAGGCTGCACAGCGGGACGTCGGCCTCCAGCTGGGCGCGGGCCGCTGAGCCGACCAGCTCGCGGATCCGCTCCACCGTCGCTTCCCTGCCGTCGTCGTGAGCGCGTGCCTCCAGCTGCCAGTAGCGGTGCTCCCGGATGCCGTCCCGGTCCAGGACGAGCAGGCCGCCGGGCTCGACCTCCCGTACTCCGGACCACAGCGTCGGCCCGGTGTTGAACAGCAGGCTGTACGCCTCCCGCAGCCCGTCGGCGTCCATCCGGGGCCGCACCTCGGGGTGGGCGAACAGGGCCTTGGGCTCGGAGGCGAAGGCGAGGCCTCCGTCGACGGCCGCCCAGAACAGGGGTTTGACGCCGAGCCGGTCGCGGACCAGGAGCAGCCGCTGGGCGCGCTCGTCCCAGATCGCGAAGGCGAACATGCCGTCCAGACGGCCGGCGACGCCCTCGCCCCACTCGGCGTAGGCCCGCAGCACCACCTCGGTGTCGCTGCGGGTGCGGAAGGTGTGCCCTCGGGCGCGCAGTTCGGTCCGCAGCGCGTGGTGGTTGTAGACCTCGCCGCTGTAGCTGAGCACGATGTCCGGCTGCTCGGGCCGGTCGGTCATCGGCTGTGCCCCGCCGTCGAGGTCGATGACGGCGAGGCGGCGGTGGCCGATCGCGGCGCGTTCGCCGAGCCAGCAGCCCGCGGCATCGGGGCCGCGGCGGGTCAGGGTGGCGGTCATGGCCTCGATGACCGGGGCCTGGGTACGGGCGTCCTGGTGGAAGGACACCCAGCCGGTGATTCCGCACATGCGGACGACTCCTTCGCTGGGGGAAGCGGACTCTGGGTCGAGGGCTCGGGGCTTGTCGGGGAGGATCACCCGTGCGTTCCGGGACCCGCCACGAAGCGGGGCGCAGCCGCTCGCACCCGGTGGTCGAAGGCGATCAGCGGGTCACCGGTGAGGGGATGGTCGACGACCGCCGCCCGCACCCCGAACACCTCCGCCATCAGCGTGGGTGTGAGCACCTCTCGTGGCGGGCCGGAGGCGACGACCGAGCCGGCGTGCAGGACGTGCAGACGGTCGCAGACGGAGGCGGCGGCATTGAGGTCGTGCAGCGAGACGAGGGTCGTACGGCGCCGCGTGCGCAGCAGGCCGAGCAGGTCCACCTGGTGGCGGACGTCGAGGTGGTTGGTCGGCTCGTCGAGGACCAGGACGTCCGGGTTCTGTGCGAACGACCGTGCCAGCAGGACGCGTTGGCGCTCGCCGCCGGACAGGGCCGTGAAGCGGCGTCCGGCCGCCTCCTCCATGCCGACGTCGGCCAGGGCCCTCGTGACGATGTCCCGGTCGGTGGCGTCGTCCCCCGCGAACGCTCGCTTGTAGGGAGTGCGGCCCATGGCGACGACCTCGCGGACACTCAACTCGAAGTCGCTCCCCCGCTCCTGCGGCAGGACCGCCACGTGCCGCGCCGACCGGGTCGGAGTCAGCTCGCGGAGGTCGGTCCCGGCCAGGAGCACGCGTCCGGCGGTGGGCTTCAGGTGCCGGTAGACGGTGCGCAGGAGGGTGGACTTGCCGCTGCCGTTCGGGCCGACGAGGCCGGTGATCTCGCCCTCGGCCGCGATCAGGTGCGCGCCCGCGACGACCGTGCGGCCGGCGTAGGCGACGTACAGGTCCTCGATGTCGATCCTCAACTTCCGCTCCCCAGGCGCCGGTCCAGCAGATACAGCAGGGCCGGAGCCCCGAGCAGCGAGGTGACCACGCCCACCGGCAGCTCCTGCGTGTCCATGGCCGTACGGCAGACGGTGTCGACCACGACCAGGAGCACCGCGCCGAAGAGGGCCGAGACCGGCAGCAGGCGGCGGTGGTCGCCGCCGACGACCAGGCGGCAGACGTGCGGCACCATCAGGGCGACGAAGGCGATCGCGCCCGAGACCGCGACGAGGACGCCGGTCAGCACGCTGGTGACGGTGAACAGTTCGCGGCGCAGTCGGGTGACGTCGACGCCGAGTCCGGCGGCCGTCTCGTCGCCCATCAGCAGGGCGTTGAGAGCGCGGGCGCGCGCCTGGAGCCACAGGAGCGCGGCGGGTACGGCGACGGCGGGTACCGCCAGCAGCTGCCAGGTCGCGCCACCGAGGCTGCCCATGAGCCAGAACAGCACGCTGTGCGTCTGCTGCTCGTCCCCGGCCCGCAGCACCAGCCAGCTGGTGAGGCCGGACAGGAACTGGCCGATCGCGACCCCGGCCAGCACCAGCCGCAGGGGGCCGAAGTCCCCGCCTCTGCGGGCCACCGCCCACACCAGCGCGAAGGTGGCCAGCGCCCCGGCGAAGGCCGCGCCGGACAGGCCCAGGCCCAGCGTCCCGCCCGCGCCGGCCCCCAGCACGATCGCGGCGACCGCGCCGAGCGAGGCGCCGTTGGAGATGCCCAGCAGGTACGGATCTGCCAGCGGGTTGCGCACCAGGGCCTGCACGGCCGTGCCGACGAGCCCGAGCCCGGCGCCGACGAGGGCGGCGAGCAGGGCGCGGGGGACGCGCAGTTGCCAGACGATCAGGTCGTCCGTGCCGGGGCGCGGGGCCCCACCGGACAGTCTGCGCCACACGACGCCCCACACCTCGACGGGCGGGACGGACGTCGAGCCCCAGGCGACGGCGGCGGTCAGCGCGGCCGTCAGCGCCAGTGCGAGGACCACCGCCAGCGGTCCTGCGGGCAGGCTGCGGCCTTGTGGAGGCGCGCCTTTCCGGCACACCGGTGTGGAGGGCATGATCAGCCGACCTTGCCCGGGCGGAGGGCCTTGGCGATCGCCTGAACCGTGTCGGCGTTCTCGACACCGGCGATGGTGGTCCGTTCCGAACCGATGCGCAGCAGGTGGCCCTGTTCAACCGCCTTCAGCCCCTTGGTGGCCGGATTTGACCTCAGCCACTGCTCGGCCGCGTCGAACGCCTTCCTGTTCGCCGCCGCGCTGCCCCGGTCGCGGACCCCGAGCTGGATCCAGTCCGGGTTCTTCGCGATCACGTCCTCCCAGCCGACCTGTCGGTAGTCGCCGTCGCAGTCGGCGAAGGCGTTGCGGGCACCGGCCAGGGTGATCACGGCGTTGGCGAGCTGGCGGTTGCAGGTGACGGTGGGCTGCCTGGTGCCGGCGTCGTAGTCGAAGAAGAAGTATGTCGGCCGCTTGCCCTGCGGCGTGCCGCCGATCGCCTTGCGGACGGCGGCCAGCTTCTCCCTCATCTCGGCGACGATGTCCTTCGCCCGCCCGCTCGTGCCGGTGACCGCGCCGAGGGAGGTGATGTCGGCCTCGACGGCGGACAGGTCGGTCACCGGGCCCTTGCCCCGGGCGGCGCAGGCGGTGGACTTCAGGTAGAGGTGCTTGATCCCGGCCGCCTCGAACTCCTCCGGCGTCGGCGTGTCCGCCGTCCCGCCGCCCATGCCGCCCATGGCGGCGAAGGTGTCGATGTACAGGTCGGCTCCGGAGCCGAGCAGTTGCTCCTTGGGGATCACGGACCGGCTCAGCACCTTCACCTTCCGCGCCTGCGCGTCGAGCGGTCCGGGCAGCGTGCCCTTGCCGCGCGGGAAGCCGGTACCGATCACCTTGTCGCCGGCGCCGAGGCGGAGCAGCAGCTCCAGACCGGAGGCGTTGCTGGTGACGATCCGCTGCGGGGCGGCGGAGAACGTGGTCCGGGCGCCCGTGCAGTCGGTGACGGACACGGGGTGGCCGCCCGAGACGGAGTCGGGGGCCGTCCCCGCGCTCCCGCTTCCGGCGTTTTCCTTCTCGCCGCCGCAGCCGGCCGCCATCAGGCCGCTGAGCACGACGGCCGCCGCACAGCCCCACAGTCGAGAACGCATCGAACAACTCCCGGATCCACTCGGTACGCGGGCGAACCTCCTTCGCCCCGTCCAGAAGTCGGAGCGAACGCCGCGCGAGTTCCCGGACAGTCGGCGGCACGGGGGTGCCGGCGCCGCTCCTGCCCCGGCATCGACACCCCCGCGGCGCTCAGGCCGCCAGCACGGCGGGCCGTTCCGCCGCGTCCAGCAGCGCGGTGAGTGTCGCGCGGGCCCGGGCCACACGGGAGCGGACCGTGCCGATGGGGCAGTCGCTGACCTCGGCGGCCTCCGCGTAGGGCAGACCGAGCAACTGCGTGAGGACGAACGCCTCACGGCGGTCCTCGGGCAGTGCGGTCAGCAGATCCAGCAGCGCGATGCCGTCGTCGAAGCCGGGCAGGTCGCGCGGCTGGGCCAGCTCGACGGCCAGTTGCCAGTCGGGGACGTCGGACGGGCGCGGCCGGGCAGCGGCGTACCGGTAGCTGTCGATCACCGCGCGCCGGGCGATGGACAGCAGCCAGGAGCGGGCCGAGGAACGCCCCTCGAACCGGTGGAGACTGCCGAGCGCCCGCAGGAACGTGTCCTGTGCGAGATCGTCCACGGCCTGGGGGTCGCCGCACAGATGGGCGACGTAGCGCTGGACGTCGCGGTGCAGGGCGGTCACGAACCGCTCGACCGCGGCCGGGTCGCCGCCTCGCGCGGCCAGCGCCCATGCGGTGATCGCGTCGTCGAGCGGCGCCGTTCCACCGTTCCGTTCGCCGCTCGTTCCACCGTTGCGTGCGCCGCTCGTTCCACCGTTGCGTGCGCCGCTCGTTCCACCGTTGCGTGCGCCGTTCGTTCCGTCGCTCGTGGCGCGCGAGGTGGGCAGAGCGGAGGTGGGCAGGGCAGGGGTCATCACCTGGGTGTCCTTCTCGGGTCGACCGTGATCCGGACCAGGGCGCGCATGAGCGCGTGCGGTCCGGTGAAGTGGGGAGTCGGCCTACGCCGCCGGGGCACTACGGTGCCCGCGCGGTCGTACGACCGTGGCCCGAGGCGCCGTCATGCGGCAGCCCCGGTACGTCAGCTGTCCTCAGGCGACAGCGGTTCCCACAGGCGGGCCCCGAGAGGTGATCGCGTGAACGAGAAGGAGAAGGCGCGGCGCCCGGTCCGCACGGCGGCGGCGTCGGTGGACACGCGGGCGGTCCGGGGGTACGGGCAGGGCGAGCAGCAGCCGCAGGGGCGCCGCCAGCCGTCCGGCCGCCGCACGCAGGATCCGGAAGGCGGCCTTCTCGCCGTGCGCCAGCCACAGGCCGCACAGCAGCGCGGCCAGCAGGTGCGCGGCGAACATGCCGAACGACGAGGACCCGCCGCCCATGGAATGCCCCATGCTGCCCATGCGATCCATGGGGCCCATGCCCATGTGGCCCATCGGCATCGCGTGCATCGAGCCCATGTCCACGGGGCCCATGTCCATCGAGTCCACTCCGGTGCCCGTGTCCATGGCGCCAGAACCGCCGGACACCGACTGGGCCCAGGAGAACGCCTCGTGCAGCACGGTCTGGGCGGCGACCACGACCGTCACGATCAGCACCGGCCCGCGCTCACGCCCCGCCAGGCACCAGCCCGCGGCGCCCGTCACGCCCAGCCCGGCAGCAAGCGCCCACCCGGGCACATCGATGCCGGACATCAGGACGTGGCCCAGGGCGGCGAGCAGCACGCAGACGGCCGCGAACACCGCGGCCCGTATCGCGCGAGCACACCACCCTGCTGTCATGGCGCTTCATCCTCGCATCCAGGTCCGGGCCGTCACGCAGGGGTACGGACATCCACCCGCCACCCCGCTCGACTCCGATGCCATGACGCGGGTCACGAGGATGTGCTGGAACTCGATGGCAGTCCCGCCCGACTTCTCCCCAAGAAGCCGCACCGGGGCTCACGAGAGGCGGCCCCCGGGGCGGACCACCACCGCGAGCGTACGGACCGGCGTGCCGCGTTCGAAGTGGAGCACGAACGGCACCAGGTCGCCCGCCTGCCAGCCCACCCCGGCACGCAGGGTCACGTCGACACCCACCGGCGACATGGACAACTTCCCGCCCGCCGGGACGGTGGCCAAGTCCGCCTCGGTCCGGTAGGCCGACGTGCCGCCGGTCATGCGGTGCCGGCTGAGGGCGATCCCGCCGCTGACGGCCGGCGACGTCACCCTGATCAGCCGGTCGTCGGCCCCGCCCCGGTTGGAGACGTCGAAGAACGCCGCGGTCTCCGTGCTGTTGCCGTAGGGCAGCAGGACCCGGCCGGAGGCGACGGAGATCCGCGCCGGGCTGCCCGCCTTCCCCGCGCCGACCCACGTCGTCAGGCCGCCCAGGGCGAGCCCGCATGCCGCCACGGGCGCGAGTGCGGCCAGCAGGGAGTCGGTGAGGCGGCGCCGCGACGGCCGCCAGGGGTTCTGCTCGGTCGTCGAGGCCGGCGAGGTCATCGGGTCCATCGGGTACGCCTCCGGACGGGAGAGGGCTGCCAGGTGCGCAGCCGCAGGCTGTTGCCGACGACCAGCAGCGAGCTGACCGACATGGCGGCCGCGGCGAGCATGGGATCGAGCAGTCCGACCATGGCGAGCGGAACGGTGACGACGTTGTAGCCGAAGGCCCAGAGCAGGTTCACCCGGATCGTGCCCAAGGTGCGCCGGGCCAGCCGGACCGCGTCCGCCAGCGCGTCGACGTCCCCGCGTACAAGGGTCACGTCGGCCGCTCCGATGGCCGCGTCGGTACCGCTGCCCATGGCGATGCCCAGATCGGCGCGGGCGAGCGCGGCGGCGTCGTTCACGCCGTCGCCGATGACCGCGACCGCGTGGCCCTGCTCCTGCAACTCCCGTACGAGGTCGGCCTTGTCCTCGGGCGTACAGCGGGCGTGGACCTCCTCCATGCCCAGGCCCGACGCCACGGCCTGCGCGGGCGCCTCCCGGTCGCCGGTGGCGAGCACCGGCCGGACGCCGAGGCGCCGCAGCCGGTCCACGGCCCGATAGCCTCCGGACCGTACGATGTCCCCGGCCTCGATCAGCGCCCCGGCCACGCCGTCGACGCGCACCAGGACGGCCGTGCGGGCGGCGGCCTCGGCCTCGCGCATCGCGTCCGCGAGGGCCGCGGGCAACGCGCCGTCCGGCGCGAGGACTTCGACCGACCGCCCCTCGACGCGCCCCCGTACGCCCCGCCCGGCCATGGCGTCGAACTCGCTCACCTCCGGCAACGGCTGATCGGGCACCGCACGTCGGGCGTACGCCGTGACGGCCCGGCCCAGCGGATGCTCCGACCCCTGCTCGACCGCACCGGCCAACCTCAGCGCCTCGTCCTCTCCCAGACCACTCGGCACGGCCGTGACCCGGGTGACGGTCATGTGACCGGAAGTGAGCGTACCGGTCTTGTCCAGCACCACCGTGTCGATGTGCTGAAGCCCCTCCAACGCCCGCGGCCCGCTGACGAGCACGCCCAACTGCGCGCCCCGCCCGGTCGCGGCCATGAGCGCGGTCGGTGTCGCCAGGCCCAGCGCGCAAGGACAGGCCACGACCAGGACGGCCACGCACGCGGTGACCGCGGCCTGCGGATCCGCCCCGGCCCCGAGCCAGAACCCGAGCGCCGTTACGGCCAAGGCCAGCACGACCGGCACGAAGACTCCGGCCGCCGCGTCGGCCAGCCGCTGTGCCCGCGCCTTGCCGGCCTGCGCCTCGGTCACGAGTCGGCCGATGCGTGCGAGCCGGGTGTCCGCCCCGACCGCCGTGGCCCGCACGAGCACCATGCCACCGGCATTGACGGCCCCGCCGACGACGGCCGAGCCCGGCCCGATCTCGACCGGCTCGCTCTCCCCGGTCACCAGGGACAGGTCCACCGCCGAACTGCCCTCCACGACCTCACCGTCCGTGGCCACCCGCTCTCCGGGCCGTACGACGAAGACCTGCCCGGACGACAACTCCTCGATCGGCACCAGCCGTTCGGAGCCACCGTCCCGTATCGCGACCTCCTTGACGGCGAGTTGGGCGAGCGACCGCAGCGCGGCCCCGGTACCGCGCCGGGCCCGCCTCTCCAGGAACCGGCCGGCCGACACGAACAGCGGTACGCCGACGGCGGCTTCGAGGTAGAGGTGCGCGGTGCCGTCCGAGGCCGACGGCACGAGCGTGAACGGCATCCGCATGCCGGGCTCCCCGGCGCCCCCGAGGAACAGCGCGTACGCGGACCAGGCGAACGACGCCACCACGCCCAGCGACACCAGGGTGTCCATGGTCGCGGCCGAGTGCCGCAGCCCCCGCAGGGCACGGGCGTGGAACGGCCAGGCACCCCACACGGCGACCGGCGCGGCAAGCGCGAAGCACAGCCACTGCCAGTCGCGGAACTGGAGCGCGGGCACCATCGACAGCACGAGCACCGGCACAGCGAGCAGCGCGGTGACGAGAAGCCGGTTCTTCTCCCGGCGGGCGTCCACGTCCTCGTCGTCCCCGTCGCCCTCGTGGCCCTCCTCGCCCCCGTGATCCTCGGGCGGTCGGGGCAGGGCGGCCGTGTACCCGGCCTTCTCCACCGCCGCGACGAGTTCCTCGGGCGCGATCTGACGCGGATGGCTCACCCGGGCCCGCCCGGTGGCCAGATTGACGGTCGCCGTGACCCCGTCCAGCCTGCCGAGTTTCTTCTCGACCCGCCGCACGCAGGCCGCGCAGGTCATGCCGCCGACGGTCAGATCCGTTGTCATCAGGGTGACCACGGCTTCCGTACCGGCCTCCGCACCGGCTTCAGCGCCCATCAGTGCCCTCCCCCGTGCATGCCGCCCATGTCGTCCGCTCCACCGCCACCACCGTCGCCACCCCGGCTCGTGACGGTCCCGTGCATGCCGGGGGCGACAGGCCCCGCACCGGCGCCGACGGCGTACGACGCCGCGAAGATCAGCACCAGCAGGAGCAGAAACCCGCACAGGGCAGGCGGAGGCGCGGACCTCCGCGCCACCGCACCCGTGCCGGAGAA
Source organism: Streptomyces sp. NPDC025793 (assembly GCF_055558375.1). NCBI lineage: Bacteria > Bacillati > Actinomycetota > Actinomycetes > Kitasatosporales > Streptomycetaceae > Streptomyces > Streptomyces sp. NPDC025793. The sequence continues at coordinate 19,647 of NZ_JBVHMR010000060.1, forward strand.
AGAGGGGGAAGAGGATTGCCTCGACTCGTGCATCAACCGCGTCTCCAGATCACGTCGTACGGCGTCGGCCGGATCGAGCCGTACCGCTTCATGTGTCGGACCGGCCGACAACCGAGTTCCGGAGCGGAGAGGTGGCGCAGATCACGCGGCGAGCGGTCAGATCCGTACGTCCCGCGCAGCGCACCGCAGGAGAAGGGGAGAAGCCCCGCCGACCGACCGTGGGCGCCCGGACCGTGCGGTCCGGGCGCCCCTTACGGTTTCCGCGTCAGCGCGGACCGGCCGTCAGTAGCGAATGACCGGCGGCCGTTGGGCGGGCGTGTGCGGCGCACGGACGGTGCCGCTCGGCGTCATGGAGAAGGAGCCGCCGGACAGCGGTCCCGGTGCATAGCCGCCGCTGGTGAAGGCCTGGGGATTCGTCGCGTCGAACGACTTGCCGTCCACCGTCACACCCGAGAAGTCCAGCTTGCTGAAGGACGGATAGCTCTGGGTGGGGGATTCGATGACCGCTTCGGCGCTGGCGTTGCCGGCGCCGAGGTTCTTGGTGACGTGTTCGGTCCAGCCCTTGGTGTTGTCGGTGAGGGTCAGCGTGTAGCTGCCGCCGCCTTTGGAGACCACTGAGGCGGTGATGCTGTCGCCTTCGGAGACCGGGTTGTTCCAGTACACCGGGGCGGCAGGGTACATCTCGTACCAGGCGGAGAGGACCGGCGACCCGCTGGAGCAGTCGGTCTGTACGCCGGTCTGCTCCACCGTCTGCGAACCGTAGCCGTCCAGGCCGACCCAGGGGGCGAACAGGTCGTTGGTGCTGTTGCACGTGACGTGCGGTTCGGTCCAGGAGCCGCTGATGGTGCCGAAGCTGCCGGTGGCGACGTATCCGCCCCAGTTGCTGTCCTGGAATCCTCCGTCGAGCGGGCCGAAACCCGTACCGGTGGCGGCCGCTGACGTTCCGGCACATGCCGGGACGAGAGCGACGGCGGCGAGGAGCAGCCCCGCGGCTGCCGCTCGGCCGGTGAAACGACTGCGTCTGGTTTCTGTGTACGTGCCCATGTAACCGGTCTCCTGTGGGGGATGGAGTCGATGATCGGGGGCCTGTCAGACCGGGGTTCATCGTGGGTGTGGCCTGCGTGAACCCTCAAGAGCCAGGCGCCAACCGGAACCCGCCATGGCGAGAACATGACACAATGGTCGGGTGGCGAGTACCGCTCGTCGAGCCTCGCCACCCGGAGCCGAAGGGCGGTCAGGGTGTTCCCAGCCGGTTTCCACACTGTGTCAGGCGGAGCCCAGCCGCCGGCGCCCATGCGCGCGGCTTCGGGTGGTCTGCTCGAAGGCCTCGGCATTCCTGAAGCGGAACAGAACACCTATCTTCGTGTCCTCGCATCTGCGCACTGTACGACAGCCGATCTCGCCACCGAGTCAGGCATCACGGCGGACCGCGCCGAACGGCTGCTGGCCTCGCTCGCCCGACAGGGCCTGGTCACCCGGCACGACGGCGTCCCGGTCCGCTGGTCGGCCACGGCGCCCGACGTCGCCGTCGAGGCGCTGCTGCTGCGCCGGGAGGAGGAACTGCTGCGCACCCGCGGCCGGGTGGGCGAGTTGATGCGGGCCTACCGGAGGGCCCAGCCACCGCAGAGTGCCGATCTGGTGGAGGTGGTCACCGGACAGGCCGCCATCGCCGAGCGCTGGCGGCAGATGCAGGACGGTGCACGACGTCATCTCCTGCTGTTCGACAAACCCCCGCACATCTCCCCCACCGACACCGAGCTGGAGCGCTCCCTGCTGGCCCGCAGAGTGCGGATCCGCGCGGTGTACGAGGCCGGCTCGGTCAGCGCCCCCGGCCGACTGGCCGAGATCCGTGAGGTGGTGGGGGCCGGGGAGGAGGCGCGGATACTGCCCGAACTCCCCTGCAAGCTGGCCATGGTGGACGACCGCTGGGCGATGCTGCCGGTGGCCACCGGCTCCGAGTCGCAGGCCGCGCTGCTGGTCCGCGCCTCGTCCCTGCTGGACGCGCTGACCGGGATGTTCGAGGCGTACTGGCATCGGGCGGTACGGGTGCCGGACGCCGGCGGCCCGGCGCTCCGCGCGGGGAACCGCCGGGGGGAACTGCTGACGCTGCTGTCGGCAGGGTTCACCGACGACAGCATCGCCCGCCAGTTGGGCGTTTCACCGCGCACCGTCCAGCGGTGGGTGCACGAGGTGATGGACGACCTCGGGGCGCGGACCCGCTTCCAGGCGGGCATCCAGGCGGCCCGGGCCGGACTGCTCTAGGCCCTGTCGTCAGATTCCCGCCTGCCGTGCGGGCGGACGACGGGAATGTGACGACAGGGCCTAGAGTCTGTCCGGTGGGTCCAGGTGACTGCCTTGCATTGCGATCGTTCCGTCCAGTATGGGGCGGGGTGATCTGTCGAATGAGGAATGGGCCCGTCTGGGGCCCCACTTGCCGAAGAACGTTGAACGCGGAGGGCGTTGGAAGAACCACCGTCGGGTGATCAACGGGATCCTGTTCCGTCAGCGGACCGGCATCCCGTGGCGGGATCTGCCGACGCGGTTCGGGAAGTGGAAGACAGTTCATGACAGGCATCGCAGGTGGTCAGCGGACGGCACATGGGACAGAATTCTGCGGGCCGTCCAGGCCGATGCCGATACGGAGGGCCGCATCGACTGGTCCATGGCGAGTGTGGACTCCACCGTGTGCCGCGCCCACCAGCACGCTGCCGGCGCACGCAAGCAGGCACCACGGAAACCCGGTAAGCGCACCCAGCCCGCCCAGCATCGCCCCGATGAAGCCCTCGGCCGTTCACGCGGCGGGCTGAGTACAAAGATCCACCTGGCTGGTGAAGGCGGGTTGCGGCCTCTGGCACTGCTGGTCACGCCCGGTCAGTGGGGCGACGCCCCACATTTGATCCCGATCCTGGACCGAATCCGCGTCCCCCGCCCGGCAGGCGGGCACCCGCGCACCCGGCCGGACCATCTGAGTGGCGACAAAGCGTACAGCCCCCGCCGCAACCGCCGTTACCTGCGGCGCCGGCACATCAAACACACCATTCCCGAGCGCCGCGACCAGCGGACCCACCGCCAGAACCGCGGCAGCCGAGGAGGTCGACCCACCAGCTTCGACCGTTCACGCTACGCCCGCAGGAACGAGGTCGAGCGGACAATCAATCAGCTCAAGAGCTTCCGGGCCGTAGCAACCCGCTTTGACAAGCGGGCCTACGTCTTTCACGGCACCGTGACTGTAGCCGCGGTCGGGCTTTGGCTTCGCGCGTGACCCGCGGGACGGTCCTCAGCGCGATGTCGGCAGGCCGAGGTCGGCGGCGTTCATGAAGTCGAGCATCTTCCGGTTGGTCAGCTCCGCGTGGTCGATCTGCGGGCCATGGCCGGTCCGGGAGATGATCTCGGCCCTTGCGCCGGGGATCAGCCTGGGCACGCGTTCGACCTGCCGGTCGGGGTGCACCAGGAGGCTGCGCCTGCCGAGCACCAAATACAACCGTGTGCGGATGCCCCCCAGTTCGGCGTCGGTGAGGGGCTGCGGCACGGGCCGGCGGATGCGGTAGGCGCGGACGCCGGTGCGGATCATGGTGCGCAGTTCCGGGACGACGAGGACGGGTTGTTCCAGCCAGGATGCAAGCCGTGGCCGCAGCGCCTTGGGGGCGAAGGTGGCGAACAGACTGGCGAAGATCCACACGAAGAAGCGCAGTCCCACCTTCTCCAGGCCCCCGGGGTCGAGCAGCGTGACCGAGGCGAGGCGTTCCGGCGCGCGGTACGCCTGGTTCAGGACGAGCCAGCCGCCGTACGACGAGCCGAGGAGGTGCACACGGTCGAGTCCGAGGCCGGCGAGTGTCTCGTCCAGCCACTGCGCGGCACGCTCGGGCTCGTGGATGGGCGCGCGCTGCACGCTGCGGCCGGGGTCGCCCGGGGTGTCGATGGCGTAGACGGGCCGCTCGGCGCTGAGGGCGGGAGTGTTCGGGTACCACATGGCCGAGCAGGAGCCGGCTCCGTGGACGAGGACGACGGGGGTGCGCTCCCGGGCGGCCGGATCCTCGGGGTCGTAGCGGTAGACGTGCGTGGTCCCGAAGGACGTCTCCACGTCCCGCTCCGCGGACGCGGGCACGCCCAGCGCGTAGACCGCGTCGCAGGCCGCGAAGTAGCGATCGCGCCAAGCGTCGCTGACAAAGCGGCCGACATCGGGCTGGGAACGGGCTGTTGTGGGCTCGGGCACGGCCACCTCCTGGGCAGTCGATCTTTGTGATACGAACGTACCATAAACGTGGTACGGCTGTATCATCAAAAATCGGAGACACGATCCGACGAACGGAGAGCCGGACCATTGCCCAAGCGCGTGGATCACGCAGAGCGGCGCACCGAGATCGCGCAGGCCCTCGTCCGGGCCGCCGGACGACAAGGGCTGCACGCTGTGGGTATGCGGGACGTGGCGGCCGAGGCGGGCGTCTCACTGCGGCTGGTGCAGTACTACTTCGAGTCCAAGGAGAAGCTGCTCCTCTTCGGACTGCGGCATCTGGCCGACAGGTTCGGGGAACGGGTGACCGCCCAGATCCGCGCCGCCGATGACAACCCCGGACCGCGGGCAGTGATCGAGGCGCTGCTGACGGCAGCCCTGCCGGTCGACGAGGAGAGCCGCCTGTTCCATCACCTCTACACCTCGTACGCCGTGCTGTCGGTGACCGACGAGGCCCTCGCGGCCCAGCCCTTCATCAAGGATCCCGACACCGCCGAGACCACCCTCGCCGGGCTGCTGCGGCAGGCGGCGGACGCCGGCCTGCTCCGGGCCGGCACGGACACCCACGCCGAAGCGGTCGGCTTGCTGGCCATGTCCGCGGGGCTCGGCACCAGCGTCCTGGTGGGCCAGCGCGACGCCGACTCCGCCACGGCCGTCCTCCACTACCACCTGGACCGGATCTTCCGGCCCTGAAACGCGGACGCCGCCGCCCCGGGCCAGAACACCCGCGAGGAATTCTCGCCATGCCGACCGTGCCACCCTGAGCTTCTGCTACGCCCACGAGACGTAGGCGGACGATGCCTGTGAAGCGGCCTCCACCTCATGTGAGTTGCGAGGCGTCCGGAGTGCCGTGCTTTGCAGACCGTGGTCTTACGGAAGCAGGCACTGCCCTTCAACTTGGCAGTCACGCAACCCATCGGACGGGCCCTAGTACGCCACGGGACGACCGCCACCAGCCGCCGCCGTGAACGTGACGCCCGGCCCGCCGCTACGGGGGAGAGCGACAGGCCGGACACTTCACGATGCCAGACTCCCCCGCCCCCGCGACAGAAGCGAAATGGCCAGGCGCACTCTGTCACAGCCGGCGAGCACGACCGGCCTCCCGCTCCACGCCCGTCACGGCTTCAGGCGAGGCCGGACGGTCTGCGTGGCGGTGGGACGGCGCGGAGCAGCTCCCACAGGGGGCGTGGGCCGGATGCCCACACCCCTAGGGTGTGGCGGTCGACGACGTGCAGTCGCTGCTGTTCGGCGAAGGCCACGGCGGGCGCGGTGACGCGGCCGTTCGTGACGATCACCGCGATGTCGGCGCCGTGGACCTGGCGGGCGGTGCCGTTGAGGACCTGGAGTTCCGGTGTGCCGACCGCGGAGCCGGCCAGGCCGTTGCGCCGGTGTTTGCACTGGATCACCCAGCGCCGCCCGTAGGGGTCGGTGGCCTTCACGTCGGCGCCGAGGTCCCCGCCGCCGCCGACGCGGAGCGCGTCCTGGCAGCCGTCACGGCGCATCAGGTCCCGTACCGCGTCCTCGAACCGGGTGTGATGCAGGGCGTCCAGCTCGGGCAGCGCGTACCGCAGGCCCTGCGCACGCACCGCCTCCCACCGCGCCCCCTGCTGCCGTTGGTAGAACCAGCCCCCACCGACCAGCGCCGCGAGCACGGCGACGACGGCCAGGATCCACCAGTGCGCCAGCAGCCAGTTGACGACGGCCACCACCAGCGCGATGCCCAGGACCGCGGCCACGAGGAGACCGATCAGACGGTCGTCCGCACGCTGACGCCGCCTTCTGGCAGGCCTTCGGGTACGCCGCCGCGCCTGCGGGCGCCCCTTACGGGTCCGGGGACTCACCGGCCGACCCCTCTGACGCCGCTCGCCGGCTGCGTCAGAACGTCGAGGACGCCCCGGCCCGCCGGAGCGGGGCGCCGTAACCAGAAGAAGACGACGACCGTGAGCAGCACTGCCACGTCCATGGTCAGCAACCGTCCAGACCTCCCCCGATGACCGGCCATCACGCCACAGGGAACGCGCTGCCGCCACCCCGGCCTTCATGTGTAGCGGCGCCTCGGCGATACGGGAGGCAGGTTGCCGACGAATGGCACAAACCCATCGGACCTGGCCGAATACCGCACCGCAGGTCAGCCGCCGACGCAGCGCACAGCGTCATGCCCGCCCGGGCACCTCCTGCTGCCCGCCCGGACCTGGCGTCGGCCGGTCCCACCGGTTATCCCGCAGGCGTGGCTGACCCGGCAGTCCCCTGACGACGTGGATCTGCTGCGGGTCGAGAGTTCGTTCGCGCCACCGCGCCAGTTCTCGGGACGCAGGGGCAACGCGGTACAGACCCAGTGGTCCGCCGCCTACCAGTCGTCGTTCTTCGTCTAGACGATCGAACTCACCAACGACCCCGACGGTCTTGTGAGCCGGACCCTGATAGACACCGATGCCCCGTTCACCATTACGCGCAGGATTCCACGCGGGTCGGGCGGGCGGTCCAGGGGGCGCACGTACGCTTTCGAAGACCGGTGGGGGGCGATCCGTCCTCCGGGCTCGACAAGGAGACAGCCGCGCAGCTCCACGGGCTGGATCCCGACGGTTACGTGGAGCAGGGCGACGCCGCCGGACAAGGCCTTGCCCAGCTCCCGTCCGACACCACCCAGGCTGTCACCTTCTACGTTCCCGCCGGACGCAACGATCCGAAGTTCCTCAACAACGACCGGCGCTTCATGTCCGCGCAGGGGTTCGACGCTCTGGGCAACGCCACGAGGTGGGCCACCGCGCTGTCCGCCAGACCGCAGGTGGACCGCCGTGACGGCCAGCGCAGCACTGCCGCCGCCATGGGCAACACCCAGGCGCATGCGTGGATGGGCCCTGGCAACGGGGGAAGCGTGGGGCAGCTCGCCACGTACGAGTGGTGCCATCTGGCGGGTGACGGTGACGGCGGCCCAAGCGCTCCGGAACACCTCGTCATCGGTACCAACGCCGTGAACACGGAACAGTTGGCGATGGAGACCGGTCTGAGGGATCTCGTTCCCCAGGTCCGGGCCCGCGGCTTCGACATCCGGCTCCAGGTCATCGCCTCCTTGCAGGAGGCTCCGATGGAGTCCGAACGCTCCCCGTCCGAGTTCGGTCTGCCCGCCCTGCTGCAGGCCGACTGGATCGGTTACGACATCTCCCTGGTCCCTCTCGGACAGGTGAACGGCCGACAGCGCCCCGTCCACCGCCAGATCATGGACGCGACGCGCGGCACCATCACCGAGTCCGAGTTCGTCGTCCTCCAGGCAACCGTGAAGCGAGCGATCAGGGCTGCGCTGGACGACTGACGGGGCGGATAGATTGTCGGCGACGGCACCCGGCGGCGGACAGACGCGTCAGGGGCCCACGGATCGAGAGGGAGCGCCCAGCGTGCACCAGGACGTAACCCCGTCTCTTCCCGCGCCCGGCGGCGCCCTCGTACCACGCCTGGTTCCGGTGCGCCCGCGAGCTGCGGTGCTCCTGCTGCACGGCGGGAGCGAGACCAGTTTTCGTCCCTCGCGCCGCTGGCACCCCGCGGCACTGCGCATGCCGCCCTTCCAGCGGGCCATCGCGCTCGCACGGCCGCACGACGACATACTGATCGCCCAGGTGCGCTACCGCGTACGCGGCTGGAACGGCAGCCGCGCCGACCCGGTGGCGGACGCCGACGAGGCGCTGCGCCAACTCGCCGCGCTGGCCGGCCCGGTGCCGACCGTCCTCGTCGGACACTCCATGGGGGCGAGGGCCGCACTGCACGCCGCCGGCCATCCTCAGGTGTGTGCGGTGCTCGGCCTGGCGCCCTGGTGGCCGAGGGGAGAGCCGGTGCGCCAGCTGGCCGGCCGTCGTGTGGTCGCCCTGCACGGCGATCGGGACCGGGTCACCTCGCCCGGTGACTCGGCCGACTACGTGCGCCGGGCCCGGGACACGGCGGCCGGAGCGGCGATGGCCGTCGTCCGGCACGGTGACCACGCGATGCTCCGGCGCCACCGGTTCTGGCACCGCACCGCCGCGAGCGTCGTCGCGCACCTCGTCGACCCCGACGGCTGTCCGGACCCCCTGCCCATGGAGTGCTACGGGACGGGGCCCAGTCCACTGCTGTGACCGGTGGTACCTGCGTTGCCGGCGGGGAGGACGCCTAGGAGGTCGCGGACTTGGCGGCGCTCCTGTCGGCGCGCAGTCGCGTGGCCAGCTCGGTGACCGCGGCGTAGAGCGGCTCCCGCTGATCCACTGCCCATCGGTGAAGGTAGACGAGAAGTTGGGTGACGACGGTGTCGTATTCCACGACAACGGAGCTGTTGGGGGCGGTCAGTTGCTCGATGCGCATCAGCCGTTCATGGGTGGCGTCATCGATCTTGCCGCTCGACTTGAAGAGCGTCGCGTAACGGCCGACCCCCTTCATCGGCTCGACGGCATACTGCAACTTGGCCGCGAAGAGGTCCTTCTGCTCGGCGGTCAGCGCCTGGCTCTGATTCAGCAGTGCTTTCAGGCTGTCGATCTGGGCTGTCCGGTCCCTGGCCAGATTCCGGATCTCGTCATCGCTCAGCCCCTGCCTCAGAAGCAGCAGGATCTCACTGTTGCCGTAGGTCTCGCCCGCGTCCACGTGGGTGAGTTCATGGGCGAGCGAGCCGAGGCGCTCCGTCGCGCCTGCCGACTGGGACAGCGCGTGCTTCATGGTGTACTTCTCGGCAGTTCCGTCGGGCGAGAGCGAAGTCCCCGGCATTCCGGTCGTGAACTTGACGAGGCCGCTGTGCGCGAGCAGGTCACCGAGGACGTCCCGGGTGATCTGCGGAGCGGCGGCGTCCGACCGGATCTCGCCCAGCAGCCGTAGATCGTCCTCGACGAGGCGGCGCCGGTCGTCCTCCGACAGGCCGTTGACGACCCCGTTCAGCCAGTTCGCGAGGTTGGTGTTGGCGGCGGAAAGGTCGCTGTCGACGGGGGCGTTGGTGACCTGGATCTGATGCAGGATCGTCTCCTGCGCGGCCAGCAGACCGCGCGCCTTCGCCAGCTGGTCGGCTTCCCGGTCGACGTCGTCCAGTTGCTGGTAGATCTCCGCGTGGGCCGCTACCTGCCGCAGGATCTCCTCGATGACGGCCGGTAGCCGGATCCGGTTGGATTCCGCGTGGCTTTCGGCGACCAGGGCGTCGACCGCCTGTTGGTGCCTTCCCGACTTGGACTGGTCACGGTATTCCTCGGCGGCGGCCCTGAGCGCATCCAGTTGCCGGCGCCTGGCCATGTAGCTGTTCACCGGCAGCTGGTGGTAGGCGGCGAGAGCGTCTTCGACCCTCACGATCGAGGAGCCGCGCTTCTCCAGGAGACCGACAGCGGTCCTCCGCCGGAATTCGACGACCGATATCAGGCGTGCGACGGGCAGAGCGGCCCCGGCGTGGGGTGCCGCGGCGGGTGTGGCAGGGGTGCCGGCCATGACGTCGGCCGCCACCCTTTCCGCCTCGCGCTCGAAGCGGTCCGAGGGATCACTGATGGCCAGCCCGCCACCGGTGTCCGTACCGGCGACCGGGCCGCGGCGCTGCTGGACGACGTGTGTCAACTCGTGGGCGAGCACCTCGCGGCCGGAGTCGGACGCCGTGTCGTACCGGCCTCGCTGGAAGACGATGTGGGAGCCGGAGGTGTAGGCATGCGCGGCGACCGACGTGGCGGACTCGTGTGCCGCGCGGTCGGTGTGCACGCGGACGTCGGAGAAGTCCGCGCCGAGCGCGGACTCCATGTCGGCACGTACCGCATCGCCCAGGGGACGTCCGGGAGAGCGCAGTACCTCGTCGACCGAGGCGGACTGGCGTTCGGCCGCGTCGGCGTGCTCTGCCCTGGCCCGGCTGAGTGCCTCGCCGACCGCGGCGTTGCCGATCAGCTGCTGCAAGGCGATCACGGCGTCCGGCCGCAGCGGTTCCGGCCGCGGCGTGTCCGCACGCTCCGGGCGTCGCGGCTCCGTCGTCCGCTCCGTGGCGGTCTTGCGCGCGTTCCCGGCCGCGGTGGCATCCTCGGGTTGCTTCTTGTGTCCGCGCACGCCTCTCCTCACCGCACCGAGACTTACCGTTCCGGTGTAGGGCGAGGACGGTCCCGACCGTCAGGTCGAAACGGGCAATGTGCGGGCAGAGTCGCTGCCTGGTCGGTTCCGGTTGCGGCAGCTTCGAGCCCGTCCGACTCCGGGGTCAGTAGGCGGAGTTGACGTTGTCGATGGAGCCGTAGCGGTGAGCGGCGTAGTTGGCGGCCGCGGTGATGTTGGCGACCGGGTCCGTGACGCTGTGGGCGGTGCCGGAGACGTGGTAGGCGTTGAAGGTGGCGTCGATGACCTGGAGCAGGCCCTTGGAGGGGGTGCCCTTCTGCGCGTTCACGTCCCAGTTGTTCTGGGCGGCGGGGTTGCCGCCGGACTCGCGCA
>NZ_JBVHMR010000061.1:0-30243 GCF_055558375.1 Streptomyces sp. NPDC025793
GGCCCTTCCTTCATGCCTCGACGTCGGCCAACTCACCCGATCCAGGACTCCGTTCGAACCAGATCGAGCACACGAACGGATAGAGAACGGCCAGTCAGACATTGGGCGAGGAGGTTGCGGTTGGCGCGCGCGGTTGGCGACAGCCCTGGAGCAACGAAGGGACACCACCTCTCATCGCCCGTGCGGTGTCCGTTCACCGCGCCGCCCATGTCCAGTTCCACGCCATCGCTGTCGATGAGTGTCAGGTCCACGGCCGCGCCGGCGCAATGTGGGGCCACCTCGACGGGGGAGACGAAAGCACTCGCCTGGCGGAGAAGCTCTGCCGGGTCCGTGATGCCTGAGAGGCGCAGACGATCCTCATACAGTGCGAACCGGCGTGCCTGCTCAGGCAGGCTGCGATGGCCTTCGATCACAAGGAGCCTGATGCCGGCGGGCAGCCTCTCGGAGGCTGAGCCCAGGCGTTCGAGCACGCCGGTCCTGACTTGCCCGTATGCCCCGGCCTCGTCCTGTTCTCGCGGGTCCAGCACTATCACGGGAACGGTGGCGATCTCCGCAAGGGGTTCGCCGCAGTCTGTCACCGGGGTGTCGATCACTCGCGGATCGCTAAGCAAGATCATGCCGCGTGAGCCTAACGCCTCAGACCGGCAACCGTGCGGGCACACATTCGGCACCTGTCTCGGAAGCAACTTGAGCGTGGAGAGGCCCGAGCCCAGACCAAGCAATCGCTCGGGACGAGTGCTCCTTGTGTGCGAGGACCGCGTCGGGTGCCGTCTTGGGTCTGCCGACGGACCGTGGGACCCGAACTTGTCTATGACCTGCATGAATGTGAGTGCGTCGCCAGCCTGGCCCGGGGTGATGACGAAGGCCAGTGGGCGAAAGCGGCAGTCGGCGGCGAGGTGGATTTTGGTGATCAGCCCGCCATGGGAGCGTCAGAGGGCATGGTTGTCCGGCTCACCAACCGGAACCTCCCTTTGGCGAGTCCCGGCGGCATGCTGGTGAGCGCGGACGATCGTGGAGTCGACCGCGACGAGAGGGTCCAGGTCGCCCCCAGCGTCGGCTCGGGCGAGCAACGTGGTGAGGGCCTTCTCCCAGGTGCCATCGGCGGCCCATTTCCACAGCCGGTTGTGGGCGCCGTTCAACGAGCCGAACTCAGCTGGCATGCCTTCCGGGAGAATCGTCTGGTGCTGCCAGGCGATCGCGTTGATCGCTTGCCGGTGGTCCTACCATCGCTCGCCTCGTCGAGGTGGCCGGTCCGCCAACAGCGGCTCGATTCGGGCCCATTGGCATCAGTCGACAACACACCCAGGCCGACGATCAGGTGATCCGGAAGAACCAGCCGCTCAACCGGACGGCATGCCTGAGGATCACATGCCGAACCACTGCTCGGCGCCGTAGTCCTCGAGCCGCTCCACCTCGGTGCACCCCAGCTTCGCCGCGAGGCGCATCGCGCGGTCGTTGGCGGTCTGGGTGCAGAGCACCACCGGCTCGTCGGGAAGCGCGTCGGCGAACCAGTCGAGTGCCGCTGCGCACGGCTCGGCGGCGTACCCGCGCCCCCACACTTCTGGCAGGAACATGTAGCCCATCCCGGCCTCTCCGGCTTCGGGACGGAGGTGACCCGGATGCTCTGTGTCGCGCCGATCGAGCGTGACCGTGCCGATGACCGCTCCATCGAGGTCGATCACGAAAAGCCGGGGCGCCGCCCGGACACCTCAGGCACTGCGCGTTCGAGCTCATCGCGGGTTCGAGGTCCACCGATGTCGGTGCCCAACTTCTGGCGAGGCGAGCAGCTCAATGAACGCCGCACGGTCACCGCGGAGGAAGCCCGTTACGGACATCACTGGTGGTCGACAGCAGAGCTGGCCACTACCGCAGAGGTCGTTCGCCCGAAGAAGATGGCTTCTCTCCTGCCCGCCGTGCCGGCGACTGTCGACCTTGGCCGAGCCCCTGTGTATCTGGGCAACTTCAACGAAGAGACCGATCCGGAATAACGCACCCCGTACGGTGAACACGGTTGGTTGACTTGAGCGCATGACATCCTCCGCGTTCGAGACAACCAAGCCCGATTCCGTCGCCTATCTCGACCGGCTCGCCACGAGCGATCTCGGCCGCGCCTACAAGCAGCGCATGCTCGACGCACTCGATCTGCGTGCCGGGCACAGTGTGCTCGACCTCGGCTGCGGTCCGGGGACCGACCTCGAGGCGCTCGCCCAGGCGGTCACCCCGGCCGGGACTGTGATCGGCATCGACCACGACCAGGACATGGTGGACGCCGCCCGGACACGCACCACCGGTCAGGCCGCGGTGGAGGTCCGGCACGCGGACATTCACGGTCTGCCGATGGCCGACGACACCGCCGACCGCGCCCGCACCGACCGGGTCCTGCAGCATGTGGCCGATCCGTCGGCGGCGCTCGACGAGATCCGCCGGGTCCTGCGGCCGGGTGGGCGGCTCGTGATGGGCGAGCCCGACTGGGAGACCCTGACCGTGGACCACCCCGACAGCAGCCTGACGCGCGCCTACACCCGCCATGTGGCCGAACGGGTGGTCCGCAACGCGGGCATCGGCAGGCAGCTGACGCGCCTGGCGACCGAGAGCGGATTCACCGTGCCCGAGGTCATCCCCGTCACTCCCGTCTTCCGGGACCTCCGGGTCGCGGACAAGATCCTCGGCCTGGAACGCACCACTCGCCGAGCGGTCGAGGCCGGGTACTTCAGCGACCAGGAGGCGGAGACCTGGCTGAGGCGGCTCACTCAGGGTCCGTTCTTCGCGGCGGTGACGTTCTACATCGTCGTGGCCGAGGCGTAGTCGCCCGTAACGGTTGCTGCGGCCGGCGCGCCGGCCGCAGCAACCCGCTGGGAGGCATCGCCGCAAAGTTCGGCATCGCAGGCGCATCAGGTGTCATGCCGCGGGGTCCCGTCGCAAGAGCACAAGGACGGCGGCACACGTGGCCAGAGCGCTCGTGGCGGTCTGGACCAGGATGCCGGTGCCGAGGCGGGCGGTGCCCGAAGGGTCGAACAGGTGGGTCCAGTCCTGCCAGTAGTGCATGGGCAGGACGAGTTGAACGGGGTGCAGGGTGTGCGAGCCGTTGAGGAGGCTCGCGCCGATCACGAAAGCCTGGGTGGCGCCCAGGGCTTCGACGCCGCGGGGCAGGAGGAGCCCCAGGGTGAACGCGATCGTCGAGATACTCAGCATGCACAACAGGCAGTAGCCGGTGGCCGACAGGACACGGACGGCCGTCTCACCGCCGCTGAGATTCGGCGCGCCGATGACATGGAACGGGTGCCAGCCGAAGACGGCGAGGCCGACGAGAAGTCCGGCCGCCAGTGCGCACAGGGTGGCGATCACGGTGAGGACGGTGAGGGCGCCTAGTTCGGCCGCCAGAAGGCGTGTTCGGCTGACGGGGGCGACGTACAGGTAGCGCAGGGTGCCCCATTCCCGGTCGGAGGAGGCGATCGCGGCAGCCGGCAGCGCCACCATGATCGGGAGGAGCAGCGGCTCGATGAACGCCATGCCCGCCATGGCGTGGTTGGGCGCGGAGTAGGGGGAAGCGCCGAACAGGCCGGTCTGTCGGCCGTTGCGGTGCCCTGCGTCCGAGGCGAACGAGAGGCCGGCCATGACGGGGACGGCGGCCAGGCAGGCCAGCACGGCGAGGGTGCGGATCCGCAGCAGTTGGGTGGTCAGTTCAACGCGCAGCACGCTCGCCGTCTCCTTCGGTCATGGTCAGGAACGCCTCTTCCAGGGAGTTGCTCTCCTGCCGTACGGACATGACGCCGATGCCCTCGGTGACCAGCGCGTGGACGAGGTCGCGGGAGGGCAGGCCGGGTGCGGTGACGACGATCTCGTCACGCCGTGTCATGACCGTCGCGACGCCTGGCAACCGCGCAGGACGGCAGCCGCCCGTGCGGTGTCGTCCGCCTTGAGGAGATGGGTGCCGGCGTCGCCGAGCAGTTCGTCCATCGGTCCGGCGGCGATCAGCCGGCCGTGGTTCAGCACGACGGCGTGGGTGGCCAGTTGCTGTACTTCGGCGAGCTGGTGGCTGGAGACGAGCACGGCGGCCCCGCACCTGGCCAGCTCGCCCAGATGCTCGCGCAGAGCCCTGACTTCGCCGGGGTCCAGGCCGTTGGCCGGCTCGTCCAGGACGAGTACGTCCGGTTTCCGCATCAGGGCCTGAGCCAGCATGAGCCGCTGCTTCATGCCCATCGAATAGCCCTTGACCTTGCGGTCAAGCGCGTCGCCGAGGCCGGCGAGGTCCAGGGCGTCGTCCAGGGCAGGGGGTGGCCATGCGTAAGGGAATGGATGACCGTGCCGTCGTCGGCTGAGGGCGTCTGAGGGGCAGGTCGATCCTCGGTCCGTTGCTGGCCGCGCAGGGCTTCGATGCGTTTACGCAGGTCGGTGTGGGCATGGAGGAAGTCCAGGCTGACACCCGCCCTGCGGGCGACGGCCCGGAAGTTGATCTCCTCGCCCTCCTTGATCAGTTTTCGGATGCCCGCGTCCGCTCGTTGGACGGCCTGCTGGTGTTTGTCCTGGGCGGCCTCTCGCAGGGCGGCGATTCGCCGGTCAGCAGGAGGCTCGGTTTGGCCGTTCGTGTCGTGTGACGACTCGGCCGTGATCGTGGACGACGACTTGTGGGCGCGGATCGAACCACTGCTGCCGCCCTGGCCCGATCGGTCATCAGGGCCGAAACCGGTACCGGACCGGTCAGGGGCGCAGCAGGGTACCGGCGGCCTCCTCCAAGAGGGCTACGGCAAGGAGTTCGCCATCCACAGGTCCGAAGCGCTCCAGGGCCAGCCGGTGGATGCGCAACACTGTGTCGGCCATCTCGTGCGGGGTGCCGAGGTCTCGGGCCTCACCGGTGATGACCTTGAGCTGGTCGTGGATGCGATCGAGGCCGTAGGAGCGAAGGTAGTCCCCGGCGAACAGAGCCGGCAGGTCCCGGCGGATGAAGTCGCTTCCCGCCGCGCTGTCGGCCAGCGTGTCGCGCAGGGCAGCGAGATCGATGCCCGCTCGGCGTCCGAGCAGCAGGGCCTCGGCGGTTGCCGTGGCCTGCCCGAACCAGAGGAGGTTGATGAGGAGTTTCGTCGTGTAGCCGGTTCCGGGGCCGCCCATGTGGCGGATCCGGTCCGATGTCGCCACCGCTTCCAACAGTGGCCTGCACCGGTCGAGGACTTCAGCAGAACTGCCCACGAACAGCCGCAGGCGCCCGTGTTCGGCGTCGTCCGGACTGCCGCCCATGGGCGCTTCGAGGACGTCGATGCCGTGGGCCCCGGCTCGTTCCCGCAGCTCCCGCGCGGCTGCGGGGGCGTTGCTCGTCATGTCGATCCACACCGCCCCAGGGGCCAGGGCGGCGAAAACGGCATCCGGAAGAGCTGCCGCAGCCTCATCGGGTCCAGGAACCACGGTGACCAGTACATCCGCCCCGGCTGCGGCGGTCGTGACGGAGGGCGCCCAGTTCGCACCCAACGAGCGCACCACTTCTTCCCGTTCGGGACGCAGATCGGCAGCGGTCACCGTGTGGCCCGCCGAAACGAAGCGTCCACACAGAGGTGTCCCCATTCGGCCGGCACCGACGAGGGCTATGCGCGAGGGCAAAGAATCACCGCCATGGCAGTCGTTGCGTCTGTCGTGTCCCTCCGGCGCACCCGAAAGACCGCCGCCGTCCGGTCGCTTGGAGACACTATGGATCACCTGGGAACACTGCGGTCATCCTATGGGCTTGTAACGTGATCACGATCCGGCCTTCTTGAGAGCATCATTGCCCGCCGATAGCGCACCGAGTTGGTGCTGCCCCGGCGCACGATCCGCTGCAGCTTCTGCCCTTCCTGGTCGGTCAGTCTGCGCACACGGACAGGCTCGGCCACCGCGCCTCCAGCGGTCGGATCGGTCGTCACCGCACATCCAACCGCCACGACCACTAGCCGCCGCGGGCCAGTGCGCGCCAGATGGCCACCGCTGCCGCGAGCTGGGCGAGTAGCCAGGCGACGTGTCCCGAGAAGCCCCGGGTCTGGTAGACGGACAGCAGCAGCGCGAAACGGCTGGGCCAGTACTGCCGTTCCTCCCTGAACGTCGACGTGTCCATCCAGATGCTGGTGAGCGTCAGGATGGACAGCATGAGCACGGAATAGAAAAGCAGGGCCAGATTTCCGACGCCCACGTGGGTGGCCTTGTTGAACAGAATGGCCAGGCAGGCGGGCACGGCGTAGGCGAAGGTCAGGCTCCAGGCGCGAACGGGACTGCGACGGCCGGGGAGCAGGCGCCAGAGCGCGCCCAGGACAAATCCGGAAGCGGCCCACGCCACCTGATAGGCGATGAGACTGGCGAGGACCCCGGGGATTCCGGTGGGTTGGTAGGAGAGCTGTAGCAAGGTCCAGGGATCGTACAACTGCTGAAAGAGCAGGACTCCGGTGGCCGGAACTCCGAAACAGAAGGCCAGACGCGCGGTGTGCGTGGCATTGGTCCACCAGTGGCCCTCGGGTCCCCAGGCCAGGGCGGCTTCCAGAACGGAAATCTGCGCGGGTGGGTTTTTCCGTCCGCAGCCGTCCACCACCCACTGGCGCAGCCCGTGCAGCTGATCCTCCAACTGCTCACAGGTGACGGTCCCGGCTCGCCCTTGGTCCAGTAGTTCCAACTGGTGGTTGAGGCTACGGTACTCATGGGCCTTGGCCATCAGCTCACGACGGTGTTTCCTGGTGCTCAGCCGCTTCATGTAGAAGGCGTCGCCCAGCTGGCTCAGTACTGACCACCGCCGCCCTACCGCGAGAACCGCGAACAGCGAGCCGATGTTCAGAATGAGCCAGATGCTGTACTGAGCGTTGTTGCCCGCCAGGGTGGCGCCCTGTAGACCAGCGGTGAAGGCGAACACCACCGCGGTGAGCAGCAGGTCTGGCCCTTCCGGGCCGAGGGTGCGCTTTTTCTGCTTTCGATCGGACGGGCTCCGTGGCGTTTTGGCACGAATATGCAACAGGCCAAGGAGTGCGATACCCGTCAGGAGCCAACTGTAGGAGAAGATCCACGTCAGCTCGGTGAAGGGGAATTTTCCCAGGTACTTGCTGACATATGCCCCGTGGTTGGCTTCAGTGTTCTGGTCGGTGAGCCAGGTGGTCCGCTTCCATTGGTTTTCGCTTTCCCAGCCGAGGTATGTGAGCAGGCCCCCGGCGACCGTCCCGAGCAGCGCGGAGAGGACGATGACACAACGAACCGGCGAACTGTCCCATCTGGCGGTCCAGGAGGCTGGGACGAGTGCTCCCTCACGTCCGAAGCGCCAGGCCCACGCGGTCATGGCGGCCAGCCACAACCACACTGTCGCCAGGTCCATGAGGATGTAGCCGATCTCGCCGGAGACGCTCACCGCCCTCCTCGACACCAGGGTCGACGGCAGGCCGAACAACTCGGGTGCCAGGACCACGAGTAAGCCGACCGCCGCCACGGCCGAGGTCGCGCCGATGACGGCGCGGGCCTGGCGACGCCGTCGGTCTTCGAAGGCACCGGACGCGTCGGCCGTGCCGTCCACGGCCGTGATCCGCACGCTGCCGCCCCAGGGACGGGCGACGAAAACGAGTGTCAGGCCAGCGGCAATGCAGACGAGGGTGTACCACTGTGGGCCGACCCGGCGCTGATGGTTGAGCAGAATCAGCATCAAGGCGACCGCCGCGCTGAGCATGGCCCACCGCAGAACGGTCTGCGTAGGGCCGTCTCCGGTCCCGCCGCTGGCAGCGCCGAGCCGATACGTGCGCCGGGTGCGAAGCGCGGCCAGCGCAAGCACGACCGAAGCGGACACCCACCAAGCCGCGACTCCGGCCGTGCTCCAGAACGACTGGCTGTAACTCAGGATCCAGGAGCGTTGCCACGGCAGGTCGACTTCCAGCTCGATACTCGTGGGCGGCAGGTTTATCCATTCCAGCTTTTTCTCGGTGGAAGAAGATGCCCTGCCGGAGATGTCACTGAAATGCAGGCCGCCCAGATAGGCGTCAACCCGCTCCCAGTTGGCTTTCTGGAGAGTCTGCGGGTGGAGGAGAACCTGCCACTTCTCGCTCTTTTCCCGTTTGATATCCCAGGGGCCGAGCAGGATTTCGTTGTAATCCTGGATCAAGGCGAGAGAGTCATACTTCACCTGGACCTGCCCGTTTTGGGTGCTCACGACCGGGTTCTGGATGCGCCACTCCTCCAAGTGCTGCGCATTATCCGATCCGCGCAGCAGGCAGTGCATCGCTTGCTGGTATTCTTTGGAATCTCTGTTGAAGGTGAGCCACCTTGCCCAATGCCACTCGTTCAGGGGCAACTTGATGTTCACGTCGGAATAGATCCTGACGTAGTCACCCTTGGGATTCTGGTCGAATCGAATCGTGGCATCGACGGTGCTGATCTGATCGAGTCGATTCTCCGAACAGTTGACACTATGACTTTGCCGCGCCTCTGCGGCAGGGCATCCCCACCACAGCATGGCGGCAGTCATCAACAGCAAAAGCCACCGCCACTGGATCCCCTTCGTCACCCCAAACCTCCTCCCTGGGGAACTCGAACTTATTCGTCTGTCATATGCCATCCCAGCTGACACACGGCAGGAGGTCCGGCAGACCACTCCATCGGCCGGTGCTCTCGAATTGCAGGGACCGGTCAGTGGCAGAGAATTAAATGTGACGACCGTCAACTATTTGACCGTCAACTATTTGACGGAAGGGTTATGACCGACACATCGGCGTCCGTTCCGACGAGCCCTCTTCCCCGCTTCGAGGAAGCCCAGGGGCTGGGGCCTCAGGACGCGGAGTTCGTCCGGGATCTGGTGGCGGTGCTGGCCAGGCACGGGAACCTGAACCGTTTCGGCCTGTGCCTTCCGCACGACCACTTCCCGATCGCCGCAGGCGAGGTCCTGGTGGAGACGAACGACTCCCGGGCCCGCACGCTTCAGGCTCACGTGGAGAAGACGGGCCGCACACGGCACACCAAGGCCTCGCGGTGGCGCTTCCTGCCGCACGGCGAGAACGGTCCGGGTGCGGAGCGTGACGGAGGGGCGGACGAGGTACTCCAGTTGTGCACCACGCTCGACCTGTGCCCGGGGAACGAACACGAGGGCGACCAGACCGAGGCTGGGGAACGTGGATGACCTCGCGGCCACGCGTGTGCAGGAGTACGCGCAGGTGTACGAACAGCTCCTCGGTGCTGCCGCCCGGCTCGACGTACTGCGGCGTCTGGAGGGCGGGGGCGGCGAAGTGGACGCCCACGCCACCGCCGCCATGCATGCGGCGGCGTTCGCCGCCACGATCCTGCGATCGGTCGTCCCCGACGCCCCTCCGACGGGCTTGCGTCACGACAGCGAGCGCCTGCTCCACCTCGCTGCCGCCTGGCGCGAGGCCGCACTCGATCCTGGCGAGTTCATCCCACCAACGAGTTCTCCTGCGTCTTCGCGCTGACCGTGGTGGGAGCCCATCTCGTCCTGCTGGCCGTAGGCAAGAACGTGCGGTGGCTCGGACTGCCGATCCTCATCGCGGCGCTGCTGATCCTCGGCCTGGCCGTCACGGTGCTGTACACCGCCTCCGAGCAGCTCGTTCCGGCTCTTCACTCGTACTGGCTGGGCATCCACGTCCCCGCAATGACCATCTGCGCGGGCGTCTTCTGCGCCGGCTTCGCGGTCACCGTCTCCTATCTGGCACAGGATTCGCGGGAACGCCGTCTCGCCACAGGACAGGGGCAGGCAAACCGTCTCGACGGCATCCTGGAACGGCTTCCGGCTGCCGCCAACCTCGACAAGCTCTCCTACCGCCCGCCTCAACGCCGTGGTCTTCCCGTTGTGGACGTTCGCCGTCGTCGCGGGTTCCATCTGGGCCGAAAAAGCCTGGGGGCGGTACTGGAACTGGGACCCCAAGGAGACCTGGTCCTTCATCACCTGGATCGCGTACGCAGGTTACCTGCATGCCCGTACTGCTGGCTGGAAGGGCCGCAAGGCGGCCTATCTCGCCCTGGTGGGCTTCGCCTGCGTCCTCTTTAATTTCTACGGCGTGAACATCTTCGTGACCGGCAAGCACTCCTACGCGGGAGTCTGATACCCGTAACGCCAGTCGGCCGGGCCCCCAGGATCTGGGGTCCCGGCCGACTGGCGTTACGGGGTGGTTTCAGAACTCGTGGATTGTCGAATGCCATTTGTCCTCTCCGGCATTTCCATCGACGTACCGGCCGGCACTCATCTCGCGGTCGTAGGCGCCGCGGGCGCCGGCAAGACAACCCGTGGCTATCTCGTGCCACGTCTGTACGACGTGAGGCGGGGCCGGATCACGATCGACGACGTCGACGTCCGGGACCTCGGTTCCGCGACGCTGGCCTCCACGGTCGGCGTCGTCTCCCAGGACACCCACCTCTTCCACACCACCGTCACCGACAACCTGCGCTTCGCCAAGCCAGGTGCGACCGAGGACGACATCACAGCCGCTGCGAAGGCTGCCCAGATTCACGACCTCATCCAGAGCCCGCCCGACGGCTACGACACCATCGTCGGAGAGCGCGGCTACCGGTTCTCCGGCGGCGAGAATCTGGACGAGGCGACCAGCGCACTCGACACGCGCACCGAGCGTGCCGTTCAACGGGCACTGGCCACGCTGTCGCGCAATCGCACCACCATCACCATCGCGCACCGGCTGTCCACCATCCGCGACGCCGACCAGATCATCGTGCTCGACCAAGGGCGGATCGTCGAACAGGGGACCCACAGCAGCCTCCTGCACCAACAAGGGCGCTACGCCGCTCTGGTCCGGGCTGACGATCACCTCACGGAGGAGACTGCGACTGTCCACTGATGGGGTCTTGCGGCCGAGTGCGGGTCCTGACCACGCAGGAAGTCCGGGCGGACGCGCGTGTGCGTGCCGAAATCGCTTCACTCCCGATCATGCGGAACGGGAGAGTTGTTCGCGCACCCATCCGGGATCGGGGTTGGTGTGCGGCTGATCCGCCACGATGACAGTCGGCACGGTCTCGTTGCCGTCGTTGACCGCCCTCACCGCTGCTGCTCCAGCCGGGTCTCGCCAGATGTCGACCCAGTGCAACTGGCGGGCACGGCGGCCCAGCCGAATGCGTAGGCGCAGACAGTACTTGCAGCCGGGCCGCCAGAAGACGACCGGCCGGCCGTCGAGTGAGCTACGGCGCTGTGCCTCCAGCGCACCGATCGACCTCGGGAATACCAGAGGCGAGTTCATGCCTGCGAGCAGCACGAAGACCAGCAGGAAGACTGCGGCTGAGCCGAGGCTCCCCACGAAGATCAGCCCAGTCGCAACGACTGAGCCGCTGAACAAAAGCAGCATCGGCAGGATCCAGGCGCGCGTCATGATGGTGCAGGCTATCGATGAGTCGAGCGTCGCGCTCGGCACGGTAGGCGCCGGCCGGTAGTGCAGCGCCTGGCGGAGGCCGCGCGAAGGCTGGTGCTCCGTCAGGCATGGGCTCCCTTGGGGCGGGTGGCGGAGTTACAGTGCCATCCGGCGCTCCGCCTCGGCAATGAAGGCGCGCAGCCGCTCCACCTCGGTGGCCAGGCCAGAGGGCCGGTCTCGGCGAGGGCATAGACCTTGCGGGCCTGGCCGCCGCCGACCTTCGTGCCCCGGGATGCCCAACGGAGAATCCTGATGACCGAGATCGACGGCGAAGCCACCGAGGGCGCAGGCGGTCCCGCACGGCTTGGACAACCCGCCAGGCCGGCCCGGCGGACCGCCGCTGCTGCCGGTGCCGGTGGCAAACCCTGTGCCGGTCATGATCGCCTCGTACCCCGGGCAGCTTCCTGGCATCCTGACCATGGGTGCCCCATGGGTGCCCAGATCAACTCGGTCGACCCGACGATCACCCCGCGGGACCCGATCCCACCGGAACCCGGCACCACCAGCCTGCTCAACCCTGCCGAGGAGAAGCAGTTCCGGACCTGGATGAACTCGTTGAACACCGGAGGCTTCGCCGGCGGCGGAGACGCCGCCAATCCGAATAACGCCTACCAACTGCGCGTGTCAGGGTATCCCGAGCGGGAGGTCCCGTTGCCGGGGCGCAGTCGCGGGCTCATGGTGGACGGCATACGCCCGCAGGACGGCTACCTGGTGGAAGCCAAGCACGTGCAGGACTCGAACTGCGCGCGGCGGAGCTACCGCAGCATCCAGAGGGTCAACGAGACTCTCGCCAAGCCGGTCAAGGTCGACAACAGCGGCAAGCCCAAGTGGGATCCGATGATCGACGGCATGTACGGCGACGACAGCCGCGAGCTCGACCGCTACAAGGACGCCATGGCGAACCCGGCGAACAAGCAGATGTGCGGGCTTGAGATCGTGACCAACGGCAAAGACAACGCGGCGTACTGGGAGTCGATGATCGCAATGAACGGCGTCAGCGGATCCGCCCGGTACGTCCCCTGAAATCGAGGATGCTTGTGTCAGCGCCACGCAATGTCAGAACCACGTTCGTGTTCGTCCCGCCCGACGACAGCCCAGCGGCCTGGCAGGCCAGCCTGGACACCTTCACCACGGCACTGGAGCGAGCCTTCCCCGACGCAGTGCTGAAGCATCGAGTCGACCCGCTGCGAGGCGCGGACGTGATGGACTTCGACGTCGAGGTCGCGCCCGACATCTGGATCACAGGCAGGGCGGCCATGCCAGAGCCCGACTACGCCTACATCACGGCCGGCAACGCGACTGCCGACGAGGCCGCCCTGTTCGCGCAGTGGCTACGCGACTCCTACCTCCCCTCACCGGCCGTCGCATGGTTCAACACCAGCGCCGCCATGGAAAACGGCATGGAGACCTCCTCTCCGCTGCCCGCCACCGGCGACTCATCCGCGCTTGAGGCCTTCTTCCGTCAGCACCTCGCTGCTGCCGGAGTCGAGTGACCTGACCGGTACAACGGCCCGCGCCCGTACACACTGATCGCGGCCAGCCAGACGAGTCTCGTCACGTTCTCCTTCGGGGCGTCGTCAGGACGGGTCTGCCGGTGCCTTCGTCGGGCGGAGGGTGTCGAGCAGCCACAGCGACAGGGCCGGCGGCGGGAGCCATGGGCCCGCGATGCCGATGGTCACTTCGGCGAGTACAGCGAGCTGCAAGGCCGGCTGTACGACATCGTCGGCGGCTCCGCCGAGAAGTGCGCCTCCCTGCTCAGGGTGGTAGCGCGGTCTTGCGATCCCTCGCACTCGGACGATGCCCTGAGCGCGCGCGGTATCACTGCGCCTCCTAGCGTGAGAGTGCCTTGCTCTCACAGGACCGGCAGGGTCCGGCGGCCCCTGCATCCAGCGGGGGCAGGGGCCGCCCATTTCCTTTGGGTGCAGTTCCTCTCAAGGGGAGGGCTGAGCTGGGGGTGTCGAGCGCGGGCTGTGTCCGCGGCCGTCTCGTCTCTACCGTGGTGGTGAGGAAGGGTGGCGGATGGGCTCGCGGCTCGGAGTTGGAAGGACGCGAGGCGGCCGCCCGGCTCGGGTGGAGGAGTTGGAAGCCGAGGTCACGATGCTGTCGAGGAAGCTGATGCTGCCCCCGGAGGAGGGCGGGGAGTGTCGGCAACGGGCGAATCATTGGACCGGTGGCGAGAGGGGAGTTCCGTGTATATCTCAACAAGGCACTCGAGGTGCTGATACCGCTGACGAGTACTGGGACGAAAACGTGCAGTTCATCGCCGCCGCCCGGGAAGCTGCCCCTCGGCTCACCGCGGAGATCAAACATCTACACAGGCAGCCGGGAGCCGGTCTCCCGAGCGGAGATCAAGAAGGGTGAACTGATCGCGGGATGGCCGCGACCTTACTACAGGGTCCTCGAACCTGCTGCGACATTATGTGTCTTGAGAAGCGCGACCTGCCGGGCAGGGCGACGGATCGGTTCCTGGCACAACGGGCCGGCCACCACTGACATATGTCACATGATTCCATGATGATATGCCCTTTCTGAGGGTCAACTCCCCGGAGATGCTGGACACATGAGGACGGAAAAGCGTCCTCCGGCACGGGGACGCGAAACGGTGTGCGGTGTACGAGCAGTGCTGGGTCGAGAACGGCGGGGCCATGGCGGCGGAGCGCGGGGCAGCGGCTCGGGGCGCGCGGGACTGCGCGAGCGGCTGGCGTCAGTGGACGGGACGACGCTGCAGGCGGCAGTGGCCGGGAAGAGCACGTTTGTGCCGGTGGCGGGGGTGCCCCTGGCAGCGGCGACGAACGAGGTGATGCCGTGACGGCGCCGGTACGGCTGCTGTTGGCCGACGATGAGCACCTCGTCCGGAGAGCCCTCGCTGCGCTCTTGTCCCTGGAGGACGATCTGACCGTCGTCGCCGAGGCCGCGACCGGACCGGAGGCGCTGGCGATGGCACGGGCCCACGAATCCGACGTGGCCGTCATCGATCTGCAGATGCCCGGTGCGGACGGAGTGCGGGTCGCCAGGTCCCTCCAGGCCGAGCAGCCGGGCTGCAAGGTGTTGATCGTGACCAGCCATGGCCGGCCCAGGCACCTGAAGCGGGCGCTCGCGGCGGGCGTGCGCGGGTTCGTCCCGAAGACCGCGAGCGCGCAGCGGCTGGCCGAGATATCCGGGCCGTGCATGCCGGAAACCGCTACGTCGACCTCGAGTTGGCCGCCGATGCCATCTCCGCGGGTGACTCACCGCTGACCGAGCGGGAGGCGGAGGTGCTGGAACTCGCCGCCGACGGAGCGCCTGTCACGGAGATCGCCGAGCGGGCCGCTCTGTCACCAAGGACTATGCGCAATTACCTGTCGTCGGCCGTCTCCAAGGTCGGAGGGAAGAACCGGCATGCGGCGGTACGGCTCGCGCGCGAGAAGGGCTGGGTGTAGCCGAGGTGTCGCAGTTCGCCAAGGCGGTTCAGCAGCAGATCACAATGTGGAGGAAGTACTCGTGAAGAAGGTCCCGTTCGGGTCCCTGGCCGCATCGATCGCGGCGCTTGGGACGGTGCTCGGTTTCCTCGCGCTCCGGCTTCGTGCGGATGGCTATGAGCCGTACGTCGACTCTGTGGCCACGGCCAGCGTGGTGATGTATGTGACCTCGGCCCTGATTGTGGTGACGTGGGTTCGTGCCCGTCGGCCGCACTCGGACTGATGATGATCGGGCTCTGAACGGCCGCTATTCGGCGATTTCGGCGGCCCGCAGGCTCTCCAGGTCCTTGAGCACGTCCTTGAAGTACTTCGAGCGGGTCGGAGCCACGACTACCACCGTCGGGTACGGGGACGTGCGGGCCTTGGCGAGGTAGGAGCGCGCGCGGGGGGAGAAGGCCTGGGAGTCCGCTGTCTCGGCCCGGTCTCGGTGGAGGAGGAACTGGGTCTGGGGGTCGCGGCGGACGAGATGGCCGGGCATGCCGGAGAACTCGGCATCGGAGAACTTCGCGGCGGTGATGTCCAGTGCCCAGTCGACTGCGGCGTAGAAGCGCTCCGCGCCGTCCCGGAAGGCTTTCTCGACCGCGTCCGGGAGGGACTAGTGGGCTGGCCGCACCATCAGCTGCGGGATGCGCCCGAAGAGCGTGACGTGCCGGAAGACGCAGGCGGACGGCAGTATCCGGTGGCCGGAGGCGAGGTTGTGCACCGAGACGTCACTGAACTGCACGCCGTGCAGTACGCCGCCGGCCCGGCAGTCACGCAGGGAGAGATCGTGCACTCTCAGCCCGAACTCCGGGTCCTCGTACTGGGCCAGGGCTCCGCCCTGGACGGTGCAACGGACGAGATCGGCGCCGCCCAGCGAGCGCGGTGAGCCGATCAGCTTCGTATGCGGAAGCACCTCGTCCGTAAAAACCGTGCGTGTCATGGCCCCACCCCTCTGCCACCTGTACGCCTGATCGCCGGTGCCACCGTACACAGCGGGTCTGACACCGATGCTGCGCTGCGCGGCCAATCCTGGGCGTTCAGCGTGCCGAGCAGTCCCTGCACCCGGGCCGAGAGCGCCTCGAACCCGTCGGCGTTGAAGTGGTGGATCACATCCCGGACCCGGTCCGCGCTGGTGAACGCCACCTCGGCGATCTTCACCACCGACATGCCCTGGGCCAACAGCAGCACCATCTGGGCCCGTCGCCAGGTCACCACCGAGCCGGAGCCGCGGCGAACGATCCTCAGCAGCCGCCGGCCTTCATCGTCATCGATCTCGCGTAAGCGCACCCGTTCTGCCACGCCCAGCGGTAGCGGCTGTGCACGTCTTCAAGCCCTTACGCCGGGCGGGCGCCCTGCTCTCGAAGGGCCGTCTCCAGCCGGGCGACGTCTTCGGCGTCCTTTGGGCGGCGCGGCCGGCCCGGAACCCAGACCGGCATCATCTGCTTCATCTCGATCTGAGCGCGAGGACTGATAGTCCGGCACCGCAGTGCCCGATAAGGCCAACAGGAGCATCGAGCATGCCCTCCGGCCACACCTCCCCAGCCCAAGGGCCTCCGGCGACCACAACCTGCCCGCACCGGTTCTTGCCCAAGAGCGCGAAGCTGCTCTCCACACCTTCCTTGCGGAAATCGAGCTGTTGGTCGGCAGGTGGCCCGGACAGAGACTCATAGCCGGAACGCAGCAGGCCGTCGGTCAGAGCGGAGGCGTCCTTCGCCCAGACGAACCAGTCGAGGTCCACATGGTCACGCGTGACTTCTCCGATGAAGAAGTCCATGGCCCAACCGCCGCGGAGCCATACCTCCACACCGAGAGTCTTCGCGATCTCCACCGTCTCGCCGATCAGCCGAAGCTGCCGAGCACTGCGTTCCCTGTCCACAGCGTGCAGGCTATGCGTCAATCCCAGCCCCAGCAGCTCGATTTCCCGATCGCGTCCCATGAAGTGGTGTGGCCGGGCAGGGTCCCGGAACGCGCGGGTGTCTGCCCGAGGCGTGCATCCGCTGGCGGTGCGTGCTCCCTGAACAAGGGTGGGCCATCGCGCAAGACTCCCTGGCGAACGGGCAGTTCGACCGGAGGAGCACGCGATGGCCTTGTCCCAGTCCGAGCTGATGCGGCTGCTTGAGGTGTCTACGTCGGGCCGACGTAGTTGAAGCAATCAGGGTGGTGTGCGAGCGCATCCTGCAGGAGCTGATCGAGGCCGAGGCCACGGAGATGATCGGTGCCGCGCCGCGCGAGCACTCCCAGACGCGCACGACCTGGCGCAATGGACACCGGGACAGGTTGCTGACCACGCAGGCCGGTGGCCTGGACCTGAAGATCCCGAAGGTGCGGAGCGGGTCGTTCTTCCCGTCGTTGCTGGAACGCCGTCGGAGGATCGACCGGGCGTTGTTCGCTGTGGTGATGGAGGCATACGTGCATGGTGTCTCGCCCCGATCGGTCGACGACCTGGTCAAAGCACTCGGTGCGGACAGCGGGATCTCCAAGTCCGAGGTCTCCCGCATCTGCGGTGAGCTGGATGCGGAACCGGCCGCGTTCAAGGAGCGGCCGCTGGACCACACCGGCTTCCCCTACGTCTTCCTGGACGCGACCTACTGCAAGGCCAGGGTGAACCACCGGTTCCGCGCCACCCTCGCCCAGCTCTCCAAATAGCCCCCGTCGCGGATCACCTCTGCCGAGCCCGCCATGCCTGCTGCCTCCCGTCGCCGCCGCTACCCGTCCGACACCTCCGTCGCAGAATGGGCACTCCTGGACCCCTCCTGAAATCGGCAACGGGTACTTCATCCACCCGCCCGCTACCGTGACTGCGCACCTGGACGAGTACGGTGCGGTTCCCCTCGAGAATGGCGATCATGGACTCGTCTTCGGGAGCGACGGCGGCGGCAATCTCTTCGCTCTCGCGTCCAATGGCACGGTCCACAAGTCCAGGACCGCATCCTGGACGACGAGTTCTATGCCGAGCCCGCCAGTCTGTGCGACTTCCTTGAGCAACTTCGCGATGTATTGATCAGTTCGCCGCCACAGGCCACCCCGGGGCTCTCTGAACTTCACGCACCGCATGTCCACACGCGTCCTTCGTGGGTTCACGGAACTGCGGCCAGAGCCTTGAAATTCCCCATCGGCGGCCAGTAGGTGGGGAGCTAACTGGCCGCCGATGGCTACTGACCGTGAAGTGTCAGCTTCCGTGATGCGGGCTTGGGACTGGCTCTTGGGGGCGGAAGGTGCGGCGGTAGGTATCGGGCGGGACGCCGACGCTGCGGTGGAAGTGGCGGCGCAGGGTGGTGGCGGTGCCCATGCCGGTGGCCGTGGCGATGGCGTCGACGGTGGCGTTGGTGGTTTCCAGGAGTTCCTGGGCGTGGCGGATGCGCTGGGTGTGGAGCCACTGCAGTGGTGTGGTGCCGGTGAGGTGTTTGAAGTGGCGGGCGAGGTGGCGTGAGCTCATGCGGGCCTGGCGGGCCAGGTCCTCCACGGTGAGTGGTTGGTCGAGTCGTTCCAGTGCCCAGGGGAAGAGTCCGCCCAGGGGGTGGTTGCCGGGCTCGGGCAGGGGTGTGGAGATGAACTGGGCCTGGCCGCCGTCGCGGTGGGGCGGGATGACCAGACGGCGGGCGATCTTGTTGGCGTTGGCCGAGCCGTGGTCGAGGCGGACCAGGTGCAGGCACAGGTCCATGGCGGCGGCCTTGCCCGCAGAGGTGAGGACGTCGCCGTTGTCGACGTAGAGAACGTCCGGATCCACGGTGGCCGCCGGGTGACGCCGGGCCAGTTCGCGGGTGTGGGCCCAGTGGGTGGTGGCGCGCCTGCCGTCGAGCAGTCCGGCCGCGCCCAGGACGAAGGCGCCCGTGCACAGCGAGGCTACGCGGGCGCCGGC
Organism: Streptomyces sp. NPDC025793; assembly: GCF_055558375.1. Lineage (NCBI taxonomy): Bacteria > Bacillati > Actinomycetota > Actinomycetes > Kitasatosporales > Streptomycetaceae > Streptomyces > Streptomyces sp. NPDC025793. The sequence continues at coordinate 18,645 of NZ_JBVHMR010000061.1, forward strand.
CTCGTGGGCGGTGCGCACCGCCTGGACCAGGTCGCCGGGCGGTTCACGGTCGGTGTCGGCCCAGCCGGGGACGATCACCGTGTCGGCGTGCGCGAGATGGTCGAGTCCGTGGTCGGGCGCCAGGCGGAAGCGGTCGACGTGTACCGGACCGCTACCGCAGACGGAGAAGTCGTACCAGGGGTCCACGATGTGGGTCAGATCAGCGCCGAAGATCTCGATGGCCACGGACAGTTCGTAGTGGAGCATGCCGTCGGTGACGGCCAGCGCGACAGTGGGCATGTCCGAAACTGTACGCGCCGTGTCGTTTCCGACACTCGTGCGGGGTACTGCCGCGAGGACAGGATGTGGGTGTCAGGCCGCGGCGGATCGACATCGCGGCGGGTGTTCCAGTGCACGGGAGCAGTCTCATGGGGTCAGGTCAGCAGGTGGCGGTGTTCGGCGCGTACGGTCACACCGGGCGGTTCGTGGTCGCGGAGCTGGCCGCGCGCGGATACGTCCCGGTGCCCTCCGGACGCAACGCCCAGGCGCTGCGGGAGCTGGCCGACGAGCACGGGCTGGAGGCCCGGGTGGCGTCGGCCGAGGACGCGGCGTCGCTGGACCGGGCCCTGGCGGGCGCGGTGGCGGTCATCAACTGCGCGGGACCCTTCGCGACGACCACCGGTCCCGTGATCGAGGCCGCGCTCCGTGCGAAGATCCCGTACCTGGATGTGGCCGCCGAGCTTGAGGCCAACCTCGACACCTTGGCCCACTACCAGGAGCGGGCCCGGGAAGCGGGAGCGGTGATCGTCCCGGCCATGGCCTTCTTCGGTGGCCTCGGCGACCTGCTGGCCACCGCGGCGATGGGCGACTGGACCACAGCCGACGAGGCCCACATCGCCTACGCGCTCAGCAGCTGGCACCCCACCGCCGGCACCCGCCTGTCCGGTGCCGTCTCCCGCGAGCGCCGCGGCGACGTCCGCCTGCGCTACAGCGGCGGCCGGTGGGAGCGCCGCACCGACGCCGCGCCCGTCCTTCAGTGGACCTTCCCGGAACCGATGGGAGTCCGGGAGGTGATCGGCGAGTTCACGATGGCGGACGTCGTCACCGTTCCCCAGCACCTGTCCATCCCCGACGTGACCACCTACATGACCGTTGAGGCGGTCCGTGATGTCGCCGCCCCCCACACACCGGCCCCGACCGCCGCCGACCGGAGCGGGCGCTCGGACCAGGCTTTCCTCGTCGACGCCGTTGTACGCTCCGGCGGAGTCGAACGCCGGGCCACGGCCAGCGGCCAGGACATCTACGCCGTCACCGCACCTCTCATCGCCGAGGCCCTCGAACGCGTTCTGACCGGCCGCACCAAGACTGTCGGCGTCGCCTCCGCCGGCGAGATCTTCGACGCACCGAACTTCCTGCATGCACTCGCCCCGTACATCGCACTCGACCTCCACCCGCAAGGTGCCTGACCGCGACGCTCCACGACGCGAGACCGTTTCCGGATTCCCGAAAGCGGACTCCCCCCACGTCTCCTGAGCGCACGCACGTACGCACTCCCGCAGATTCGCCGAGTCTCCGCTACTCTCACCGAGAGCCACATTCCAACTGGCCGTACGTGGGGAATCTTTGGGGTTCTGATCCATTCTCTGTGGAGCTGTGACTGAGCGTCACAGGAGCCTGGAATGTTCTGAGCAGTGACGGAACGGTCCTCATCGTGAGCACGATGACGAGCCTTCCGCTTGGCCGTGGGGTTTGCCGTGACGGCTCAGGGGGATTCGGTGGTGCGGGCGCGCGTCTGGTCGGCCCGCGGCCGTGGGGGCGCCGGGACTGTCGGCGGTTTGGTTTTCCTGTCTGTGTGAGCTCTCACTGGCTGGTGACATGGCCCGTGGGGGTCTGGCTGCCGAGAGGTCCCGTCGCTCGGCGACGGGTGGGCCGTCGGCGGGGTGGGTGTCCGTCGGGCGGGATGGCGGCGAGCCAGGTCGATCTTGCGGCGGCTGGCATGGGCGAGTTGAAAGGCCAGCCGGAGGGTCTGGGCGGCGATGCCGCGGATGCGTCGGGTGCCGGGGTCGGGGACGGCGGCCCGAGCTTGGGCACCCCGGCCTCTCCACCGTCCGAGCGCGAGAGGTACAGAGGTTTCGGCCTGTTCAGTGCAACGCCGGTCAGCGGCGGGGTAGCACGCCCAGGAGTGTTGCGGTCAGGGCCTGCTTCAAGTAGTCCTTCAGATCCAAGTGGAAGCGTGCCAGGTCGGGCTGGGCCTCGTAGGCCGCCTGCAGGCTGGGTGGGGGCGTGCTGTACGCCGACAGCGCGCCGGCCATGACCATGGTCTGCAGGCTGAACAGTGTTGCGTTCTCACCCAGCTCCGGCAGGTACTTCCGGATCAGGGCGGTCATGGTTGTCAGGCGGTCCAGGGAGGCGCGCTTGTAGCGTGCTACGACCTCGACGGAGACATTGTGTTCCAGGACGCTGCCCTGTGCGCCGAAGAGCTCGCACAGCACCGTTCGGCCGGACAGCGAGCGACTGAGGATCTCGGCCACCGCTGCCGCTCGCTCGGGCATGGGGAGGTCTTCGTCGATGCCGGCCGCCAACTCCCCTGCCAGTTCCGTCAGCCACTCCCGTAGATAGCGGTCAAGCAGCTCCAGCAGCACCGCCTCGCGGGACTCGAAGTAGCGCAGCACGTTCGGCTTCGCCAGGCCTACCCGGCGGCTGAGCTCGTTCAGGGTGACCGCGGCCACAGGCATCTCGTCGAGCATCGCCGACGCCATGTCGAGGATCGCCCGTCGACGGATCTCCCGCTGCTCTTCAGTCCGCGCCCGCTGGAAAGTCACGATCGCCAGTCTAGATTAGGTACCTTCGGTACGTTGACAACATACCGGAGGTACTTTAATGTCGACGATGCAAGATACCTTCGGTACGTTATCTAGCTGGGGGCCTGACATGGGCGAGAAGTGGACGACAGCGAACATTCCGGACCAGCGCGGGCGGGTGGCCGTGGTGACCGGGGCCAACACCGGACTGGGGTACGAGACCGCCAAGGCGCTCGCCGAGCACGGGGCGTCCGTGGTGCTCGCCGTGCGCAACGTCGAGAAGGGCGAGCGGGCCGCGGCCCGCATGACCGGCGACGTGACCGTGCAGGCGCTGGACCTGACCTCGCTCGACTCCGTGCGGACCGCGGCGGCGGCGCTGCGGTCCCGGCTCGACCGGCTCGACCTGCTGATCAACAACGCCGGCGTGATGTACACCCCGAAGCAGACCACCGCCGACGGCTTCGAGATGCAGTTCGGCACCAACCACCTCGGCCACTTCGCGCTCACCGGGCTGCTGCTGGACCTGATGCTGCCGGTGCCCGGCTCGCGCGTGGTGACGGTCAGCAGCACCGGCCACCGCATCCGGGCCGCGATCCACTTCGACGACCTGCAGTGGGAGCGGTCGTACAGCCGGGCCGCCGCCTACGGTCAGTCCAAGCTGGCCAACCTGATGTTCACGTACGAGCTGCAGCGCCGGCTCGCCGCGCACGACACCACCGTCGCGGTGGCCGCGCACCCCGGTATGTCCAGCACTGAGCTCGCCCGCAACACCCCCGCGGCCCTCCGGCTTCCGCTCATCTGGCTCGCGCCGCTGATCACCCAGACGCCGGCGATGGGCGCGCTGCCGACCCTGCGCGCCGCCACCGACCCCGGCGCGCTCGGCGGCCAGTACTACGGTCCCGGCGGGCGCAACGAGGTCAAGGGCCACCCCCGACTGGTCGCCTCCAGCCCGGAGTCGTACGAGCTCGCCGCCCAACAGCGGCTGTGGGCCGTCTCCGAAGACCTCACCGGCGTGAAGTTCCCCGTCCTTCAGTCCCAGCAGAACTCGTCTCCCTCCGGATCGGCCATCACGATGTAGCCCGCGCTGGTATGATGCGCTGGCTCGTCCGGTGCTCCGCCGCCCGACGGTCGGCGCGATCGAGAAGAGCCGCTACCGGAACATGCGGGAGCTGCGTCCGCGTAGCGGTGGGACGGTGAGCATCCGAATGCTCTTCGTCTTCGATACCGAGCGGCGGGCCAGGCCGCGTACCTGTATGCGATCGGCGGCGAGCTGACCGTAGCTGCCACTTGGGGAACCTCTCGGTGAGGCTGCAAGGCGGAGCCAACCGCGGAATCAATCCTGGCAGAGGACTTCCGTCGGTGCCCCCTGGACGATGTGACGCTCAGTCACAGGTCCACAGAGAGTGGATCAGAACCATTGCAACTGGCCACTGACACCCGAGCCGCTCGGCGGCAGGGCACCCGTCAGTCGCGCCTTCGGCCCGAAGCTCCGAATGCGCCGTACAAGGGCCACGGAGCGTCAAGAACGCGCTGAGGGGCTGCTGGGCCTTCGGTACGTCGGGGCCTGCTTCTGGCCGCCGACGTGATGACGCGACGTCACCCGACCGGGACCGAATCCGCCTGTACGCGGCCATCCCTGCCCTGCTCGGCACCGCCTGCGTCGCTGCGGCGAACGAGCCAAGTTGTTTTTCCGGAAGGTCGAGTTCACCCGCAGGACCGCCGCCGACCTGCCTTGGTGTGGCACTGTGTGTGCAGGCGGGTCCGTCACCTCCCCCCGTGGTGGCGGGCCACGTCCTACTCCGTGGCGGGTGCTCGCTCCGGCGAGGTGGCCCCTTCGAGGACCTGTCACAGGTCGGTGTACATCCGCAGCCGCCACACCAGGCTGGCCGACGTTCCGTGAGGTGTGTGCTCGGCGGTCGCGGTTCCCCAGGTTCGGGCGATCGCGGCCTGGAAGGCGAAGACAGTGTCATCGTCATCGTCAACGCGCGCCACGGCGATGTCGGCGAGGCCGGTTCGGACACGTGCGTTTCTCGGGATCGGTTCCATACCTGTCAGTACGTATCCGCGCACGGCCGGGGCTCTGACCCGGCTCCGAATTGGCCTGACAGTGATCGTGGATGCGGCCTCGGTCCGCGCGAAAAGGGGGGACCGCTGACCGGCCGCAATCCGGTCGACCGGGGCAAGAAGGGCAGCAAGCTGCACGTCCTGGGGGACGGCGCCGGCGCGGACCGCGCCGCGACCCGGCTTCAGTCCGAGGCTGTCATGGGTGTTGGCCGCAGAGAGTCCGACGCGTAGTGGCAGTCCGTTCGCGTCCGACAGGACGTGCATCTTGGAACCTGGCTTGCCTCGGTCCACGGGCGACGGACCTGCAAGTTCGCCCCTTTTTTGGCGCGGACGTGAGCGGAGTCGAGTACCGCTCGAGACAGGTCGATCAGGCCCTGGCCGGCGAGCATCTCGAGCACCTTCTGGTGCAGCCGTCCCCAGACACCGGCCCTCGACCAGATCAGGAACCGACGATGCACAGTCGACTTCGACGCTCCAAAACAGGGCGGCAGAGCAGGCCAGGCACAACCGCTGACCAGGACGTAGACGATGGCCGCGAACACTGCCTCGTCATCGATATTGGCCACCCCGCCGCCCTGCGGCCGTACCCGCGCAGGCGGCAGCAAAGGCCTCACGATCTCCCACAGTCCCTCCGGCACGATCCATCCCCACCGCCCACTCCCCATGATCCGGCTAACGATCAACTGACCATGTAGGACACGGTGTTAGAGGTTGCACATATAGGCAGGGAGGGGCGCCCTGCCAGGAAGGCGGGCAGCAGGTCCCGGCGATCACGGGGTTGTGACAGTCCGTGACTGCCGTGGAGACCTGTGCTTGTCGGCCCTCTCTCCTGCCGGTGAACGTTTCATCGATGCCGTGGCGTTATGCCTGGCTGGCGGTGGTGATCTGGGTGGGGGTGGTGCCGAGCCACCAGGTGGGGTTGGCGGTGCCGTCGGTGGTGCGGCCGTCGCTGTGGACGTAGTGGCGCACGTCGCGGCCGGGCTCGGCGAACTCGCCGTTCAGGGCGCGTTCGACCCACTCGGCGCCGAAGCGGAAGGCCTCGGCGGCGGTGCCGCCCAGCGGGTGGAACTCGTTCTCGTAGACTCGCATCTCCTTGGGTGCGCGGACGCGCTCGTAGTTGGCCAGGGCCTGCTCGAGCACGGTGAGTTCGTCGAACTCGCCGATGCCGTAGAGGACCGGGCAGGTGATTTCCTGGACCAGGTCGCCCAGCGGCATGCGGGCGACCAGCTCGGTGTCGAAGGCGTCCTCGTCGGTGTAGCCGGCCATGAACATGTAGTTGTTCTTGAAGGTGGGCTGGGCGCGCTCGAAGATGGTGGTGAAGTCGCCGGTGACGGCCTCGAAGGCGGCCAGCGCGGCCAGGCGCGGGTCGGTGGCGGCGGCGCGCGAGCCCCAGTAGCCGCTCATGGAGATGCCGAACATGGCGATCCGGGCCGGGTCGACCTCCGGGAGCGAGGCCAGGTGGTCTATGTAGCGGCTGATGGCGCGCTCGTAGTTGGTGAGGTCGACGGTCAGCCCGTTGGCCCGGCTCTCGCCCTGGCCCGGGCCCTCGATGGACAGGGCCACGATGCCGCGCGAGGTGTAGTACCGCTCGGCCGCGTAGATGTAGTCCTCCTTGATCATGTCCATCCCGGGGCCGAGGATCACCGCGGGGGCGTTGCGGACCTCGCCGGCGGGCAGGTGGAGGAGGGCGAAGATCTGCTTGCCCTCGAAGTCGAGGACGACGCGGCGCAGCCGGTTGTCGCGCAGTGCGCCCAGGCGCTCGACGCAGTGGTTGGCGTGCTCGCGGAAGGCTAGCTTGCGCGGGTCGGTGGCGTCGAAGATCGAGTACTGCGCGCGGCCCCACATCACGGAGGCGCGCACGTAGAGGTCGGCGGCGGTCTGGGCGAAGCCGCCGCGCTCGTGGTGGGCGGCGCGCTCCTCGGCCTGCCCGGCGATGGTGGCCCAGGCCTTGGGCAGCATCACGCCGCTCTGGACCAGGTCGAAGACCTTGTCGAAGTCGGTGTGGTCGTGGCCCAGCTGCTCCAGGGTGCCTTTGGCCTGGGGGTGCAGGGCGTCGAAGCCGCCCTGGGCGAGGGCGATGTCCAGGGCCCAGCTCTGGCCGGTCGAACGAACAGTCATGACAGGTGTCCTCAGGTGAAGGGGAGTGGTAGACGTCCCGTTCGGGAAACGCCTAAGTACTTATTTATTAAGTACTTAGGCTAAGCTGGTTGTCAACCCGCCCGCCGTCAGCGACACGGAGACCCACCGATGCCCGAGACCACCCGCGATGCGGCCCTCGACCAACTCGCCCGCGCCGCCTACAGCCTCAGCGCCGCCGACTCCCGCCTGCGCGGACGTGCCACCCGCACCCCCGGCGCGCTCTCCCTCACCCATGCCCGCGCCCTGCGGGTGCTGGCCGAGGCGGGCCCGCTGCCGATCGGCCGGCTCGCCGCCGCCACCGAAACCACCGGCGCCGCCACCACCCAACTGGTCAACGGCCTCGCCGCCGCCGGCTACGTCACCCGCGAACGCCCCGCCGACGACAAGCGATCGGTGCTGGTCGCCCTCACCGACGCGGGCCGAAGCCGCCACCACGAACGCCAGGCCGCCCTGACCCAGGCACTCGACGCCGCACTCGCACACCACGACACCACTGCCCTGGGCACCGCGACCAATGTCCTACGGCAGCTCGCCGCCATCTACGACCAGCTCTGAAGCCCGCCCGGAGCCAGCCGTCGATCCGGACCAGGCACCGGCCGACAAGCCCGCTGCCGCCAGATGGGTTGCAGGCCGCGCACGTGCAGGCGTGCGGTCATGGTCGGCGGTTGGGGCGTTCGTCCCATCGGTGCGTTGTCCAGGCGCGTCGAATCAGGCTGCGGACGGTGATGACCGTGTCGGCGAGGTCGAAAAAGGGCATCGATCACGGTGGTGCGGCATTCGTAGCAGCGGCCGAGTCGCTGGAAGGCGTTCTGCCAGGCGTGGGTGCGTTCGACCTGCCACCGTCGGCTCGCTTGGATGGGCGCCTTCCCTCCCTTGTGCGCGATGCGGCCGTGCAGTCCGCGCTCGTCCAGCAGGGCGCGGGTCGGCGCGCAGTCGTAGCCAGTCCAGGTTCACGGTGATGTGCTCGGGCAGTGGCCCCAGGTCCGCCAGGCGGTCCAGGGTCGAGGCGAGCAGCGGCGAGTCGTGTCGGTTCGCCCCGGACAGGACCCGACCCAGGGGGATTCCGTAACCGTCCGTCATACCTGAGCGTTTCAATCCTTGCCTGCCACGGTCGACCGGGGAAGCGTCCGGCGGCCTCGCCGCCGCCGGGGGCCTTGGTGATCGAGGCGTCGACGGCAATCTCGTCCAGGGCCAGACCGACGATCCGGTCATAGGACTCCAGCGCGATTTGCTTGAACCGGGCGAAGACTCCGACTCGGATCCACTCGTCGCGGCGATTGCGGATCGTGGTGGCCGAGCAGGTCGTGTCAGCGATCGCCTGGTAGGAGCAGCCGAAGCGCAGGAGTTGGAGCATCTTTTCGAAGATGATCCGGTCGCTGATGCGGGGCCGATGACACCTCAGGGAGTGATCCGCATCATAGACCGGACGCTCGGGCAGCAGGGCCGCGAATTGGTCCCAGAGTGGTTCGGTCAGCCATGATGGCAGTACAGGCACAGGTCCTCAGCTCAACAATCACGGAGCGTCGCCACTCCATGATTGCTAAGACCTCTGCCTGCCCCGCTGCCGGGATGCTATGCCACGCCTATCTGCGCGGCCTCTTAGCGCAGCCGTGGGTCCATCTCCAGTAGCTGTTGGTCGGTGCGGTAGATGCCGCCGGCGAAGTGTTCGATCGCCGAGCGCAGGCGCATGGGGTCGGCGCCGTAGGTACCCAGCATTCCCGCGATGACGTAGCGTCGGTCCGGGAGACGTTGGTTGAGCTTCTTGTGGAACCCTGGTGGGCGCGGCGCGTCGGCCTTCAGGCGCACGATGAGGACATTGGGGACCACTAGAGTCCCTGGCGCCCTGCGCAGCACGCCCACGCACTCGACGTCCTTCCACGGTACGTGAGCTGAATGCGTCCCGTGCTCGGTGCCCAACCCGTCGCTGTTGACGACAAGGTCGTAGTGGACATCTCTTCGAAGCAAGAGCAGCAGGGCGATCAGACCGACGAAGAGGGCTATACCGGCAGCGGTGATCAAGGTCGCGAACCACCCCTTAAACAGCACGCCCATCGCGACGAGCACAGCGAGCATCAGGACGTACAGGACCGTGTCGCGGAGGCGATTGGCCGGCGGGTCGGGCGGCTGCTGCCGGAAGCGGATCTCTCCCTCATTGCCGGTCTGCGGCCCTGCCTGCGGCTGGACGGGGCCACGGGCGAGGGCGAGGTCGCCGGCGGCGTTGACGGAGCGCCGCTGCGGGCGCGGCAGCCCCATTCCTTGTAGCACGGTGTCGATGTGCTGGTGGATGCCGTCCAGGGTGAGCGGTTCCGGCTGGTTCAAAGCGTCCAGCAGGGCGGCGGTGAAGGCGGTGTGACGCTGCCCGGGTGGTGCGTGGGAGGGTGCGGTGGCCGTGGTGGAGGTGAGGGTGTAGGTGCCGCTCATGTCGAGTTGAGCCGACAGCAGGCTGCCTGATTCGGTCATGGTGGTCACCGCGCGGCCGGAGAAGCAGCAGTCGAGCACCAGGATCCGCAGTCGTGCCCGGGCCCGGCCGAGGTAGCGCTTGATCAGGTCGGCCGGGACACCGGTGAAGCCGACATGAGCAGGGTCCGTGGAGGACAGGGCGAGGTGGAGCAGCCCGTCCTCGTCCAGCAGTCCGTGTCCGGTGTAGTAGACGAGCAGCAGGTCCTCCGCCTCGCGGGCGGCTTGGGCAAGTGCCATGCCGACGCTGCGGTGATCGGCCGGATCGGCCAGCACCCGGCAGTGTTCCGGAGGCAGGATTCCATGTGGCTGATCCGTGAGCGCGGAGCGAAGGTCCGCGAGGTTGGCCTCCACGGCGGGAATCGCGGGCAGATCAATGTCGTCAAAGTCGCCGCACCCGATGAGGACCGCCCGGGAAGCGGCACCGTCAGGGAAACGCGGCGCGCTCTGCCTCACTCCTGCCCGCCTTCCAGCAGCTGCCCGAGGGCACCGATCACCGCCTGCGGATCGCTTGTCCGGCGGACCTCCACGGTGACCTCCCGCCCATCGCTGCGGCTCACGTGCACGGTGACGTCTGCACGGCGTTGCACCAGCCAGGTCGACAAGGAACGGGCCAGAACAGCTCCCGCTCCGCCGGAGCCCAGCGCCACCGCCAGCACGTCCAGCGCGGCCCCCATCTGCCCCGGCTGCGGCGTCCGGGCCAGCAGCTCCACCCGACCGCGCAGCGCCTCTTCCGCGGCCAGCCAATCTCGCAGCGACACCAGATGCGTCTCCGTCTCCACACCCGGATCGGCGGACAACCGCACCCTCAAGGTGCCGTGTGCAGACGGCGTTTCGCTGTCCTCGCATTTCTCCATGGGGCCATCGTGCCAACAACAGCTGGCTTCGTAGGTGGGAACAGTCACGCATAACCACGCCGAGTGGGTGGCACTGGCACGGCGTGGTTGCAACGATCGACGAGCCCGTCCATGCCTACCTGACCGCGCACTCCGCCGGGTTGCCGCTTCCCGTCACCGCGCTGCATCTGCTGTGGGTCACCAGCGGCTCGGTGTTGCTGCTGATGAGCTTCCTGTTCGGCGGCTTTGGGGCTCGGACGACCTGGGTCGTGTGGGGTGCCGCCGCCATCGTCATGGTGTGGTCAGGCACGCCCGGGTCCGCCCGGCAGGTAGCAGCCGGCCTCGCCACGGTCGCATGGGGGCTGGCGTCGATCCCGGCGCTGCGGGGCCTCAACCTGCGATCGATCGCGTCGCAAAGCGTGGTCGTGTCGAAGGGCTCCTAGCACGCGGGGGCCGGGTCTTCGCACAACGTAGCCGATGCCATTGCCCGGTACGGGTGTGCGGGCTGAGCTGCGATGTGCCGGTTTGATGTCAGTGGGTGGGTGTCAGTGACGGCATGTCAGGGCGGGGAGTTTTTGCTGGTGGGGTGCTGAGGATGGATGGGGTCGCTGACGTGCGCGTTGGCGCGGCCGCCGGTGCCGAGGGTCCGTCGGGATGCCGGGGGTGCCGCCGGGTGAGTGCCGAGGGCTCCGCGGGCCCGTAGCTGGTCGAGGTCGGGCAGGCGGATCCCGGGGAGTGTGTCGAGGAGGTCGGCCTGGGCGGCGCGGATGTTCTGCGGGGCCTGGGGACCGGCGCCGAGGGCGCGGCGGGCTGTCACGCGATCATCGTACGGGCGGTGATGGGCCGCCTGCGCCCGTGTCCGTGCATACGTCCTCTTCCGTTCCGCCAGCACGATTTCTCACCCGTTCGGGGCGGTGGAAACGCCGGGAGGGAAAACGTTTGGCGAGGGCGCGGTCAGATGTGCCCGCGGGAAGCGTTCGGGACGGATATCCCCAGGTGGATCGACCAACAAGGGAAAGAGCGTCGGCCCGGGCACCAGGGGTGTGATGTCTGGTGTCCGGGCCGGTGGTGCGCGCATGGCGCGTGGGTTGTCGGACAATAAGATGGGAGTACCCCGGCCCGATTGCGGCGGGCCGGGGCCCTGTATGGGGCTGCTCGGCTTCGGGGTCAGTCCCAGCCGCCCTCGCCGCCCTCGCCGCCCCAGCCGCCTTCGCCGCCCTCACCGCGGTCACCGCGGTCACCGCGGTCGTCGTGGTCGCAGACCACGCGGAAGCTGGCGATGACTCCGTTCTTGACCTTCACGCCGTCCTCGCCCTTCTCGTG
>NZ_JBVHMR010000062.1:0-29690 GCF_055558375.1 Streptomyces sp. NPDC025793
ACCCGCTGGAACAGCTCCCACAACTCGTCCGGCACCAGCCGTTCAACGATCCTCGCCACGACCGACAGCTTACCCAGCCAAATGAGATGACCTCTTAGTAGGCCGTGAGCTACCGAGTGTGTCTGCGGTCGTTCAGGGGCGCCTCGCCTCGTGTCCGCAAGAGGGTGGGAACGCGGCGGCCGGCCGTCGGAATCCGTCGGGACTCCCGCGGCGGCTTGGTGTAGGAGACGGGCATGGGCATGCCCAAGCCTTTTGACCCATACGATCTGCTGCCATCGGTGCCGTCGTTCGAGCTGAGCAGTGCCGACGTCGCCGACGGGAAGTCGCTGGACGTGGCACAAACCAGTGCCATCTTCGGCGGCCCGGGCCAGGACATCTCCCCACACCTGGCCTGGAGCGGCCATCCCGCCGAGACACTGAGCTTCGCGGGCACCTGCTTCGAGCCGGACGCGGTGACGGTCAGCGGCTTCTGGCACTGGTCGGTCTACGACATCCCCGCGTCGGTGAACGAACTGCCTGCCGGCGCGGGCGACGCCAGCGGTAAGAGGCTGCCTGCCGGGGCCCGGGGAGGCCGCTCACCGTTACATGTTCGTCGTGCATGCGCTGGACACATCCCGTCTCGACATCACCACGGAGGCGACTCCCGCATGGCTCGGATTCCGGCTCGTGGCCCACGGCCTGGCACGAGCCAGGCTCACGCCGGTGTTCGGGATCCCGGCCTGATGCGGAGCCAGGCTGCGAGCGAGAGAGAAAGAAGTCGAGTCCCCCAGAGAGCCAGGTGGGGACAAGGAGGTAGAGATCGATGGCGAAAGTACTCTTCATCGTCAGTGGGGCTACCTACTGGGTACTCAAGGACGGCACCAGGCATGCGACCGGCTACTGGGCCGAGGAGTTCGCGATGCCGTACAAGGCGGTCACGGACGCCGGCCATGAGGTCGTTGTCGCGACGCCGGGCGGCGTGACCCCGAACGTCGACATGATGAGCCTGCGTCCCTCCATGGCCGGAGGCGAAAAGGGGGCTCTGGAGCTGGAGGAGATCATCCGTTCCGCGGAGGCGATGCGTCGGCCGCTCAAGCTGTCGGATGTCCGCCTTGAAGACTACGACGCGGTGTACCTGCCCGGCGGTCATGGCCCGATGTCGGACCTGGCCTACGACGCCGACGTCGGTCGGCTGCTGACGGCCCAGCTCGCCTCCGGTAAGCCGTTGGCGATCGTGTGCCATGCCCCCGCCTCGCTCCTGGCCACCAGGATTCACGGCGAATCGCCCTTCAAGGGCTACCGCGTGACTGGCTTCACCAACGAGGAGGAGGAAGCTGTGGGCCTGGCGTCCAGGGCAACGTGGCTGCTGGAAGACGAGCTGAAGGACAAGGTGGGCGTCGAGTACAGCCGCGGTCCCATATGGGAGCCGTACATGGTTGAGGACCGCAACCTCATCACCGGACAGAACCCTCACTCGGCGGCGGTTCTGGCGGATCGCCTACTGGAAATCCTCAAGTGAGGAGACCCGGAGTCCTCGCGGCGTAGCCGGTAGGGTGCGGCCGAGAATGGCGTGCGGTGGACTCCGCGCTTCCACCGCGACTCTCTCACCATCGGCGTCCGGTAGGCGCACCGGACGCCGATGACGGTCCGTTCGTTTGCCGGTGCCGGAGGGGCCGGATGCCGGCGCGTCCCACGGGTCGGCTCTAACACCGTGTCCTACATGGTCAGTTGATCGTTAGCCAGATCATGGGGAGTGGGCGGTGGGGATGGATCGTGCCGGAGGGGCTGTGGGAGATCGTGAGGCCTTTGCTGCCGCCTGCGCGGGTGCGGCCGCAGGGCGGCGGGGTGGCCAATATCGATGACGAGGCGGTGTTCGCGGCCATCGTCTACGCCCTGGTCAGCGGTTGTGCCTGGCGTGCTCTGCCGCCCTGTTTTGGAGCGTCGAAGTCGACTGTGCATCGTCGGTTCCTGATCTGGTCGAGGGCCGGCGTCTGGGGACGGCTGCATCAGAAGGTGCTCGAGATGCTCGCCGGCCAGGGCCTGAAAATGGACGCGCGGCACCGGCCGCCTCACTCCGGGCGCTTACGACGACGTCGGACTCCGGCTCAGGCATGACACGCCCTCCGCCCCTCGGGGTGAGGCCGCAGCGAGAAGGGCCTCCGCTGGGGCGGACGCCCCCTCAACGCCGCAGCCTGACCGACCGCGAACCGCAGCCCCGGAGTGCCGAAAGGGACAAGTTCACGAGAAGGACAGCGACAGAAGGACGACTCAGGAGGCGGACGGCTCGATCTCCCCCGCAAAGACGATGACCTGGTCGATGAGGCTCCGCCGCAGATGGACGACGTCCGTTCCCGCCAGGCGGGGGCCTCCATCCGGCGTGGTGAAGACCCACTGGTACCGGGCCCACTCGTCAGGCATGTCCACCGCTGAGCAGCGCACCATCGTGCCGGTCCCCGCCGGGTGGCGCCGGATGTCCAGCACGAACTGCTCGACCGCCGCGATTCCTTCGCTGCGACCCAACGGCCCCCAGAAGACCACGTCTGAGGTCAGAGCCTGGGAGAGCAGGGCAGTCACATAGCTGTCGTCCGAGGCGTTGAACGCGGAGATGAACGTGTCGATCGCGGAGCGTGCCGTCTCTTCCTGCATGCCCCCAGTAATACCAGCCGTTGCGCGTGCGCTCGTCCCGCGAGCCGCCTTCCGGTCACGGTGAACCATCCCGGTCACAGCACCAGTATGTGATGCGCCAGAAATCCTGTGGGTTAGTTCTGCTCTGATTTCTGGCCGGTGGTTCCGATCGTGGTGAGGTAGTCGGCGAGGGAGTTGAGGATCTCGTCGGCTGTCTTGGTCCAGGTGAAGAGCCGCGGGTTCTCGTTCCAGGTGTTGATCCACGCAGTGATGTCGTCCTCCAGTGCCTTCACGGAGGTGTGGACGCCGCGGCGGATGAGCTTGTCGGTCAGCAGGCCGAACCACCGCTCCACCTGGTTCATCCAAGAGGAGCCGGTGGGGGTGAAATGGACGTGGAAGCGGGGGTGCTTGCCGAGCCACGTACTGATCTCGGCGGTGTTGTGGGTGGCGTAGTTGTCGCAGACGAGGTGCACGTCGAGTCCGGCGGGCACGGCCTTGTCGACCCGGATCAGGAACTTCCTGAACTCGATCGCCCGGTGGCGGCGGTGCAGCGCCGATATGACAGTGCCGTCGGCGATGTTGAAGGCGGCGAACAGGCTCGTGATGCCGTGCCTCAGATAGTCGTGGGTGGGGCGTTCGGGCATGCCCGGCATCATCGGCAGCACTGGCTGGGACCGGTCCAGCGCCTGGATCTGGCTCTTCTCGTCCACGCAGAGCACAACCGCCTTCTCGGGCGGGTGGTGGTACAGACCGACAACGTCGACGACCTTGGCGACGAACTGCGGATCGGTGGACAGCTTGAAGGAATCCTGCAGGTGGGGCTTGAGGTCGAACCGCTTCCAGATTCGCCCGATCGTCGACTTCGACAGGCCGGTGCGCTGGGCCATCGAGGCCCGTGACCAGTGCGTGTCCTGGCCCGGGAGCGACTCCAGGGTGGCCACGACGACCTCCTCGACCTGGTCGAGGAGGATCGAAGGCGGCCGGCCCGAGCGCGGCTCGTCATACAGACCATCGAGGCGCTTTGCGATGAACCGGGCCCGCCAGCGGTCCACGGTCGACCTGTCGACGCCGAGGTCGGCCGCAGCCTGCTGGTTCGTCCCGCCCTCCGCACAGCGCAGCACGATCTTCGCCCGCAACGCCAGGAACTGGGCGGTCCTGGCCTGCCGCGCCCACTGCTGCAGCTGTCTGCGCTCAGCATCGTCGAGGATCAGGTCGGCCTTCGGCCGGCCAATCCAGCCGGCGTCCTCAAGCCCAGCCATCCGCTGTGCAGCGAATGCCCGACGCCACTTGCCGACCGTCTTGGCCTGGACACCGACGAGCCGTGCGACACCCGCGTTTGACATGCCGTCAGCACACGCCAGGATGATGCGGGCCTTCTCAGCCGAGCGCCTGTGCGGCATTTCCGTGCGGCGCACCAACTCGGCGCGCTCGGCCTCGGACAACGTGATCGCCACAGCAGAAGGCCCCGAATGCGACATGGCAACAGGGTACTTTCTAATCCCCAGGATTTCTGGCGCATCACACTAGCGTGGCGCGCACCTGAGAACCGTTCGCGCTCACGCTCCCCGGAGGCCCCAGGTATGACCAGCGCCGCCCCCATGACCGCCGTCGAGTGCTGGGACAAGTACAAGCCCCACCGCGGCGAGCAACCCCAGCAGCGCCCGGCAGCGACCCGGTTCGACTGAACCGGCGTCCCCGACGACGGCGCCGTCGGCGCTGAACTCGTGGGCCAGCCGAAGAACCACGCTCGACCTCGGGCCAGCCGAAGGCGAGAACGCCGCTTACCTCGCCCGCGCCGGCGTCGAGGTGACGGCGGTCGCCTTCTCGCCGGTCCAGGTCGAGCGCGCCCGCGGATTCTGGGGCGACCTGCCCAACCTCACCTTCGTGCACGCCGAACCATGCGCCTACCTCGACGAGGAGCCGCGCGAGTTCGACGCCGTCCAGGAGCGCAGGCGCGGTCGCTGGGACACGGTGGGATCAGGCTCGTCGCCCGTGCGGCCGGAGTGCTGGAGGGCACCGTCTCGCGCGGGGTGGCTTAACTGGACTCCGGCCCAGACCTGTTGGGACGAGTCCGCCGCTCGGGCGGGGGCCGGAAGAAGGCGACAGAGTGAGCTGCTGCTCAGAGGGTCCGGCGCCGTGCGCGACGGACAGGGTGTCGGCGAGGAGCTGCCAGAGACGGGCCTGCCATCGCCGGAGGAGGTGCAGGCGGCCAGCATGAACGCCGACGCCGCCAGCGCGCATCCGGTGATCCACACACGTGAACACGAAGAGGTCATCAGGAAGTTTCCCAGTACTTCCAGTGACCGTACTTGCTCGCGTCCTGGGCGACCTGTGGTGGCCGCAGGGGCGCATCCACCCCTACCGGCCACAGGCCGACGGCAAGGTCGAGCGCTTCAACCGCACCCTGCTCGACGAGTGGGCCTGCCTGCGGCCCCGACACCGACAACGACGAGCGAACCCCGGCCCTGGCAGACACCGCTGCCACACCGCGATAGGCGGACACCCGCCCATCAACCGTGTGAACAACGCTTCAGGTCAATACACCCAGGCCACCCGCTTGGTGGTGCACGTGCCCCCAAAGCTCATTTGGCGAGCCCTCGTACATGCGGCTGATCCGCGCGTCATCCTCCGTGCGGTCCTCCGAGGAGCCCCCCGACGATTGGCGCGGTCCCGAGCAGTCCGAACACCGGATTCAAGGGGCTACCGTCCGGACCGGCTGAGGGAGTGGCAGCAGACTCCACTGCGGGATCCCGGGCCTCCGCTGCCGCCGCTCCGCACGGGGCGATGACCGCCATCGACAGGGCGACAAGCGGCAGGACAATCGCATGACGCAACAGCATGATCGTTCTCCTCAGCAGCCAAGGCTGTCTGGCAGAGACGCAGGGCGCCCGTGAGCGTTTCCGCCACCCTCGATCGGTCGCCGGCGTGACCGTGATCAACACACAAAGCATGACGCGCCAAACAGCCCAGCCCGCCCATTACGCCAACAGCGGCATGCCGCACGCCATCCCTGATCTTGCGTGGGTATCCCCAGCTTCAGCTGGGGGGAGGGAAACGCGTTTTCGGGCCGCAGGCGCGCAGCACCGGAGTTCACCGCGCATCTTCGGCGACGGTCAGGCGGGCCGCACCTGAACCTCGATGTACTGACGGACGATGCTGAGCGGTGCGCCGCCGCACGATCCGGCGAAGCAGGAGCGGGACCAGAACACGGAGCCCAGCCCCATGTGGTTGATGCGGCCGGTGTACTGGGCGCGCAGGTACCGGGAGCTGCTGGTCCCGACCCAGCCCCCGCACGGTCGCCACGCCAGCATCCACCCCCTGACGCGGCAGTGCACGCGGCAACTCCTCGGCATCCTTGCACCGCTGCTCCTCCCAGGCCTCGGCCTGATCACGCAGCCGGGCAGGCCGGGCGGTGCGGGGATGGCCAGGCTGCGATTGAGCCGTCCGGCGACCGTCACCACCTCATCGCCTCCGCGACCTCCGCCAGGGTCGACGGCTGAACCCGCTCCAGCAACATCGCGAACTGCTCCTCGCCACGCCAATGCAGCAGGACGGCACCGCACCCGCCCCACGCAACGAACGCATCCGGCTCATGGACGTTGCCAGGGTGCGGAAACGACACCTTCAGCACGGCGCTCTCCTCAGCCCACCGCCGCGCCGGAGCGATGACCCCGACGCCTCCGTGCACGACCTCGCCATCCGGCACGCACGCCCAGCCCCCAGCAACTCCTCCACGGTCTCAGGCAACTCGGCGAGCCACGCCGCCCCGGCCTCCCCCTCGCGGTCGACAGTGCCCTGCGCGAACTCCCCCGGCATCGCGATCTGCGGCTGGAGTACGTACCAGCGGAACGTCCGCCACGGACGAGTCGACTGCAGAAGCTCGACAGGTGCCGTTCCCCAGTCTCGGTCCTCCACCAGAGGACCACGCCTCCGACGGTCACTCACCGTCGCAGCGACACTTTCAACGCGCGCACCCCAGGCCCAGGGGCCATGGCCCGTGCTACGCCCGTTGCAGCCTGCCCGATCTCGCCGTCTGGTGGCGTGCCGAAACACCCTGATATCGGGGCCGACCTGGTGAAAGTAAGAAGCTGTGCTGTGATCAGCGCAGTCCCAACACGCTCTGGCCTCAGCCCTCTTGCAGCACCGTCCGGATCACGTGCCGGGCATTGTGCGCCATCGCCGGGTTCGTCCTCCGGTAGTACGGCAGCGCGATCAGTGCCTGCGAGAGTGTCCGTCCCCGGCCGCGGATCCAGGTCGCGTTGTCCACGCTCAGCGCCTCGCGGAACGCTTCCCTCGCCCTGGCCGGCAGCAGATTCCACGCTGGGAACAGATCGCAGGCCGGATCGCCCGTACCCACGCATCCGAAGTCGATGACCGAGGTCAGCCTGCCGCCGTCCACCAGCAGATTGCCCGGCATGAGATCGGCGTGCAGCCACACCGGCGGCCCTTCCCAGCAGGGGGCCCGCAGCGCCTCCTCCCACACGGCGGTGGCAGCATCACAGTCGACGCCCTCCTGCGGGATCCCGCGCAGCTCCTCGATCGCCGCCCGGGTCTCCGCGTCGAGCGAGGCGACCGGTCCCCCGCGGTGGGCCCGCGGCGCACCAGGCAGGGTGATACTGCGCATCGCCGCCACGAACCCGGCCAGATCCTTTGCCAGCAGCACCGGCTCGCTCAGGGCTCCCGCCTCGGGATTCTCCCCCGCCAACCACCGGTACACCGACCACGGCCACGGGTACCCCTCCGCAGGCTCCCCCTCCCCGAGTGCCTCAGGAATGGCCACAGGCAGGTGAGGCGCGAGCCGGGGCAGCCACGTCCGCTCCATCGACACGTCGTTGGCCCCGCCCGCCACGAGCGGCAGCCGTACGACCATGTCATCACCCAGCCGGTACATGGCGTTGACCGTCCCGCCGGACGGAAACCGCTCGACCGCCAGCCCCGCCCACTGCGGGAACTGCCCGGCGACCAGCCGCCGTACAAGGTCTGCGTCGATGGCGTGCATGCCCGGATGCATCTGCCCTGTGTTCATGGCACACCATCCGACCGCCGGACACCGGCGAGCGTCAAACGCTTTCCCGGTGGCACCACTTTCGCAACACGCCGGCGAGGCCGAGGACCCGGTCACACGGGTGTGACCGGGTCCTCGGCCGGCGAGTTGAGGGTTCGACGTGGTGAAGGCGTCCGGGTGCCCGGAGCCGGAGCCTGATCGGCCGCGTTCTCGATGTTCTCGGTGACGGCAATCGTCTGGCGCAGCAGGCGACGGGCGGTCTCCAGGTCGGCGGCGCGCTGGTCGAGGATGTCCAACTGGTCGCGAAGGCTGGTGAGGACGCCGGGACAGGGGCGCAGCGTTGCCGTGTCGTGGGTGCAGGGCAGGACCTGGCGGATGATGCGGGTGGGCAGGCCTACGGCGAGCAGGGCGCGGACGCGGCGCACCGTCTGCACGGCCTGCTCGTCGTACTCGCGGTAGCCGTTGGCGCGGCGCTCGGCGTGGATGAGTTCCGTCCGCTCGTAGTAGCGCAGTAGCCGCTCGCTGACTCCGGTCCGACGCGACAGCTCCCCGATCAGCACCGATCCGCCCCCTTCGACTTGACCTTCCAACGGTGTCAGGGAGCAACAGTGCCCTGACCGGCCGCATTCCGGACCGGTCGAGACGGAGGGAACGAACCAGTGATCATCGACGCGCACAGCCACGTCCACGACCCGGCCGAGGCACATGTGGGGCTGCTGGACGAGGCCGGGGTCGACCGTGCCGTCCTGTTCGCCACCCGGCCGCACCCGGAGCGGGCGGGCGACCTGGCCGCACTGCGCCGGGAGATGGCCGTCCTGGAGAAGGCGCTCGAAGGTCGGGCCGGCACGGTCGAGGCGTACCGGCCGGCGTGGCGGGAACTGGACGCCGCGCTGGCCGCACGGCCGGAGCGGTTCATCGGCTTCCTGTCGGTGCCGCTGGGTCCGGGGCCGCAGGAGACGGCCGCGATCGTGGAGCAGGAGGTGGTCGGGCGCGGACTGCGCGGGATCGGGGAGCTGACGCCGCCGCCGGGACGGGCAGGGCTGATCGAACCGGTGCTCCGGGCGGCGGCCGACCAGGGGCGACTGCCCGTGGTCGTGCACGGCTCCGCGCCGACCACCGCGGAGGACCTGGCGACGCTGGCCGCGCTGGCCCACCGCTACTCCGACGTTCCGCTGGTGGTCAGCCAGTTGGGAGGGCATCACTGGATACAGGCCATCGAACTGGTGCGGGACACCCCGAACATGTACCTGGAGCTGTCCACGGCCGGCGTCGTCTTCGCGGTCCGGCTGGCCATCAAGGAGATCCCGGACCGGACCCTGTTCGGCTCGGACGCGCCGTACGGCGACCCGGTTCTCGCCCGGGCCCTGGTCGAACGAGTCACCAGTCCGGGCGAGGTACGCGACCGGGTCCTCGGCGGGACGATCGCCGAACTGGTCGGCCTCGGCTGACGCGGAACCGGCCCGCAAGGTGCGACTCGGACCGACGGAGCCCTCCGCCGGCAAGCCGAGCGTGGGCCGGTCAGGGCAGGGCCGGGCCGGTGAGGCGGAGCCGGAGCACGGGACGCGGGCCGTGCTCGGCCGCGGCTATCCCCTGTCGCTCGCGAAACAGCTCGCCGAGTCGATGGCGGACTACGCGGGGCAGTACCGCGCGGCGCCGGCCGAGCGACTGCGCCGGCCGGCGGGGGCGGCAGGGGTTTTCGACGAGGACGGGATCTGGGCGCCGAGGCGATAGCTGTACTCGAGAACGTCCCACACGATCTCATGGCGGTCGTGCCATTCGGCCACGAGCGTGAGAGCGCTGACGGGAACGGCGACCGGCTCGCCGGACAGATCGGACAGCATCACCTTGAGCTTGCTGCGGTCCGCCAGGTGTCCTTGCGCACCAGCGCAGGCGTGGGAGAGATGGGGATACGAGGCCGTCGGGATGCGCGGCCACCGATCGCCTACGACCGTCTGGTGCGCCTGTCAGGTCATCTCCCACAACTGCCGGTGCGGCCGGCCGGGATAGCCCTTGCTCTCGATCGCCAGGGTGCCGATGTCCGGGCGGGACAGTCGCACCTCGAACGGGTCGGTGTCGGCGGTGCGCCGGGTCACTTCCCGGGTGATCTGGTCGACCTCCCTGGCGCTGGCGCTGTCCTGCGATCCGGCGTGGAGCACGGTGAGGTGCATCCATTGCGGCTGGACCGGGTGCAGGCCTGGCTGTTCAGACAGCAGGCGGTAGGTGTAGGCCCGGCAATTGGAATGTCCCGTTCCATTGATGTGACCTGGACTGTTTCCGACTGTCTCATTCAGGGGCCACGCCATTTCGTCTCACGATCTTGTCCCCAGAAGTGACGCAAGGTCCCCACGTTGCTGATCTGTGACGTTATGCCTGCGGGCGTCTACGCGGTTGTAAGGCCGAGCGGGATTGTCGCAGGGTGTCCCACGTGATGGCCTTCTCCGCGTCGCGGCGACGACGTCGACTCCCGTCCTGCACCCGACGGCTGCAACCAGCCCGATTCGTCGTGCGGCCCTCAGGTCAACCGGGCAGGGTTGCCGCTTGGTCGGTTAGAAGCTCGTCGGCAACCGTCATCAGCACTTCAGGGAACTGCGCGGCGAGGGCATTGGCTGCCACCTGCCATGAGTCGAGCCGCAACGCCTGCATGATGAGGGAACATGCGCGATCTGCCTCGGCTGGCGTGACACGGCCACCAACGCCCTCGCCCGCTCCTGCGGGTTGGTGATGGTCCGGGTCAGCGCCTCAGCGCGGTCGACGTCCCCGGCCTGAGCAACCGCCGCCGCTACCCGCGCCCGCACCTGCACCCCGACCGGCCGCGTTCGTGCCGGCCGCTTTGTAACCGCCGCCTCGGCCTCCCGGGTGAGAGCCTCGGCACGGTCGATGTCGCCAGCCCGCGCCACGAAGGGTGCTCGGGGTTCGCTGAGCGCAGTGGCCGAGTAGCTCTGCGAATGGCCATCTATCGCTGTGCGTCGCGACCACATCGGGGCAGGCGCCCGCACAGTGCGGTCACTGACTGCCGATTCCTACTGCGAAGCTCGAACGGATGAGCCAAGCCGTACCCGGAGACGCAGGGCCGACAGCCACCAAGCCGCAGTCACACTGCGCACCCTGACTGACCTGCGAAGACGCCCCACGCGTTCCCAAAACTGAGGAGAGGCGTTCCAGGGTCCCGTTGCGACAAGCCCCTGACGCGCGGCTCAGCAATTTTCTTCAAGGCCCGCCCCCGCCGATGGGGGAGAGATCGTGGAGCGGATCTCCATCGAGCGCGGCATCGCCCTGCCCGCCGAACCTGCTGACATGCAGTCGAAGGAACCTTCGTCGTCCCGTGCACCGGTCGTGCCCGGCCCGCGGGATGCGGCGGCACCTTCGCTACTGCGGCGGTTTTTTCGACGCGGTCGCTGACCTGGTCTCACGACGCCGGGCCGGATGCGGAGCGAAGCTCGTGACGGACCGACGGCGAAACGGCTGCGGGCCCCCTGCAGCCGTTGGACGAGGTGCGGCGTTCGATGAGGTTGGCGTCGCGCCGCTGACGGTGGCCCACGCGTTCCCGCTGAAGCTCCGTTGCCGGTCTTTGTCGCTGCCGAGAGCACGGGGACGTGGCGCGGGTCAGTAGTACTGGGCCAGGCAGAACTCGTGCTCTTCAGGATCGACCATCACGACGACCACGCCCTCGTCGTGGTCGTGGCGTTCGCCGGTGAACCGGCCGCCGAGGGCGACGACCTGGGCGATGCCCTGGTCGATGTCGTCGACCACGACGTCGAGGTGCAGGCGTGCCTTGCCATGTTTCGGCTCTTTAACAGGCTGGAAGACGAGGCGGGGCTGTGGGTCGCCGCGGTGGCCGAGGTACGCCCAGCCAGGCTGGGACGGCCCCCTCTGGCGGTCAAGGAGGACGCTCCAGAAGGCCGCCACCCGTTCCACGTCGATGCAGTCGATGGTCACTCCGCCCCAGTGGTTCGCCATGTTGTCAGCACTCCTTTTGTTGTCGCATGGGATGTCGGCGGCTCGGACTCCATCGGCCCGGCTGCCCACGAGGTCAGGGGCAGCGCTGCGGGCGAGTCGGGTGCGAGCGTCCCTGGCGAACGCGTTGCTCGGCGAGTTGCCTGGCCGCGATCGCGGGCGTGGTCCGGTGGGTCCGGGCCGTGTGGAAAACCTGTCGGAGCGTAGCTGCAATGCCCTGGATGCGCTCGGTCAGCCGTTCCTCGGATTCCTGGCGCAGTTCGACACCGGTGGCGTGGATGACTCCGCCGGAGCTGACGACTACGTCCGGCGCCCAAAGGATGTCTCGTGCCGCGAGGAGGCGGGCGGTGGCCGGTTCGTCGAGTTGATTGTTGGCCGGGCCGGCGATGGCGGCGCACCGCAGCAGCGGCACCGTGCGGGCGGTCAGCAGGCCGCCGAGCGCGGCCGGCACGAGGATGTCGACCTCCGCGGTGAGGGCGTCGTCCGGATCCACCCAGGTCGCGCTCAACTCCTCGGCCAGGCTGCGTCTGGCCGGGTTGATGTCGGTCACGACGAGCCGCGCGCCGGCCCGGTCCAGGAACCGGGCTACGTGGGCGCCGACCGCACCGAGGCCGATCACCCCGAAGGTCCGGCCGGCGAGCTCCGGTGAGCCGAAGGCCTCGTCGGCCACCGCGCCCAGTGCCGCCAGGGTGCCGCGCGCGGTGTGGAGGGAGGAGTCGCCGCTGCCGCCGTCCTCGACGGGTCGGCAGCAGACATGGGTGGTGCGGTTGCCGATCACGGACATGTCGACCGGACTGCTTCCCACGTCCGGGCCTGCGATGTAGCGGCCGCCGAGCGATTCGATCGCGTCGCCGAGGTCGTGGAGCAATGCCGTGCGCTCCCCTCCGGCCGGCCGGGCTGCGGTCGGGAGGGCGACGACTGCCTTTGCGCCGCCGTGTTCCAGACCTGCCAGCGCGTTCTTCTCGGTCATCGCTGCCGCCAGCCGCAGCGCGTCAGCGATCGCGGCGGCCGGGTCAGCGTAGTGAGCGATCCGGCACCCGCCGGCTGCCGGACCGAGAGCGGTCGAGTGGATCGCGACGGTGATCGCGAGACCGCTGCGGCTGCCGCGTACGACCTGCACCAACTCGTGGGAAGGATTCGGGATGTTGAGGGCCAGAGCTTGCTCAAGTGCGACTGTCATGGCGTGAAGCTAACCGTTCGAACAAGGCTAGGGGCTATCAGGCGAATAGAATTCGGCGCGGGGGATCATACTCGCCGCATGGACGAACTTGATTCGGCGATCGTCCGGCATCTGCAGCGCGATGCGCGGCAGACCAACCGCGACCTCGCCCGCACCCTCGGCATCGCCCCGTCGACCTGTCTGGAACGCATCCGCGCACTGCGCGCCCGCGGGGTCATCACCGGCTACCACGCCGCTGTCGACTCGGCCGCCCTGAACCGTCACGTCCAGGCGCTTATCCACTTCCAGATCCGTCCCCTCAGCCGGGCGGTCATCGAGGCGTTCAAGACCTATGCCGCTGCCCTTCCTGAGGTCAGCACGGTCTATGTCGTCACCGGCGGCGACGACATGATCGTGCACGTCTCCGTACCAAGCGTTGACTACCTCCACGGCTTCCTCATGGACAAGTTCACCGAGCGCCGCGAAGTCGTCGGATTTCGTACCTCTGTGATCTACCAACACACTCACAATCAGGTGCTAGCACCCCTCACCCCTTGACCCTGCTCTTGCCGGAAAACTCGTCCGCGCAGGCATCTGCGAACCCACGCGCTTTCGCCTGTGGTGAGCACAAACTGATCGTGGGCGGGGAGAACGGCTCACGAGGCCCCTGCCGGATGGGCTGAAGTCGCTTCTACCAGTGAGCAACGGGCTTGTGGCAGGTGGCGAGATCATCGGCAGGTGATCAACGGGGTTCTGGACCGGCTGCGGACCGGGGTGCAGTGGGGTTACCGCCGCGGGCGGAATACTCGCCGGGTGGTTGCCCGGTGGGGTGAAGCTGAAGAAGTTGCTGGGGCTGACCGGGACGGACGGCACGGTGCCGGACGTTGCGCCAGGCGCGGTGCACGTCGAGCAGGTGCGCTCGGCGGCGCGGAGCCGGGATGTGACGATGGTGACCATGCTGCCGCCCGGCACCGCGGCGAGCACGAACCTGCCGGTCTGCGTGATGCTGCACGGGCGCGGGAACGACGCGCAGGGCATGGTGGCGCTGGGGACGCCACAGTTCCTGGCGGCCGCGGTCAAGGGCGGCATGCCGCCGTTCGCCGTCGTCGCAGTGGACGGCGGGGACGCGACCTACTGGCACCAGCGCTCCCCCGGCGACGGCGACGACCCGCAGGCGATGCTCCGCGAGGAGCTCCCCGGCTGGCTGCACGCCCGCGGACTGTCCACGCCGCGGGCCGCGATGGGGATCTCCATGGGCGGCTCAGGCGCCCTGCAGTACGCCATGGGGCGCACGCAGAGCGGCCGCGACCTGGACGCCGTGGCGCTGCGCAGCCCGGCCGTCTTCCGCACCTGGGCGGACGCCCGCGCCACCGGCGGGTACGCCGACGAGGCGGACTGGCATACCCACGAGCCAACGCTCCGCCTCGACCGGATGAAGGCTGGTGCCCTCGGCGTGTGGTGCGGCCAGGAGGACCCGTTCTGCCCGGCCGCCCGTGAGGTCGCGCAGCAGGCGCGAGCGCGAGAGGCGCAGTTCCCCGACGGGAGCACACGGATGGCTTCTGGCGGCGGGTGATGCCCGACGCGATGTCGCTGTTGGGGCACACGCTCACCACCGCGTGAGAAGAGACTGCCGCGCAACGACTCACAGCACGTCGGCGCGATCAGCAGCAGCCGCTTATGGGTACAGGAGTCGACCTACTAGGCAGTTCCCCTTGGATCGGTCGGGCGCTACTGCCGTTGAAGGCGCGGTGCCGTCGCATTGAGTCATCTGTCGGCCACCCTGGCAGCCGCGGGACGAAACCGACAGGCCCGTTGGTGTGCTCGCTGGCCACGGCACCATCCAGCCGGGCCTGGTTCAGGCGATCGAGAAGATGCGTTGCTCAGGCCGTTGTCGGCTGAGGATCGGTCAGGCTCAGGAGCCCAGGCTCGAGCGAGCTGCTGCCATGAAGGTCGCCTTGTGCTCCTCAAGGTGCTCGTTGGGCTCCGTGTCACCGATGGCCTGGGTTCTGGCCTGGCTCCAGCAGCATCCGGAAGAACGCGCGTACGTGCCGCACCGCCTCGGTGGCGACGCGGTGGACGGTGTGGCATGTCCGCCTCGACGGTGGGCCTCCTTGTCAGTTCACGGGGGGGGCACGTCGTGATTACCAGGTATTCGCGTCGGGTGGTGACCAGGACATGCCAGCGTGCGCGGGTGGTGGGTTCGCCGTCGAGCCAGTGGGCTGGTGCGGTCGGCCGGTGGGGGAGGTTGCCCATGAAGGCGGCGAGTTCTGTGTGGTACGTGTAGTCGCCGTTGTCGGTGAGGGTGCGCAGTCGGTTGATCGTGTCGTTCAGGTGGTAGGTGTTTTGGACGGCGTGGTGGACGGCCAGGGCGAGTTCGCGGGTGACCTGGATGGTGGGCAGCCCGGACCTCACTGGGCACTCGCAGGATGCGCCGCGCTCGTTGCACCGCTGGCGGCCTGTCCCCCCGGTGCATCGTCGCCGTCCACGACTTCGGCTCCGCAATGCACGACAGGCAGCTGTACACCTACCTGGTGACGCAGTTGCTCCCCGGAAGGTCCCTCGGCGCCGTCCTGGAAGGCGGGCGGCTGTCCCTGTCCGACGCCGTGCGCGCGGCGGGGGTTGCGTACGGAGGCCGGGAAGCTCGCCCGAACCGTGGCGTAGATCACTTGTGTCACGGGATACTTCCGGTGCCCAGCGCACTTCGTATCCCACGGCGACGGAAGGACTCGAACTGCCTTGAATTGCATACGTGTTCGACTCGGCACCCTTGGGCTGGCCCTGTTGACCGGCTTGTCCATGCCCACAATCACGGCCGCAGCCGCTCCGAAGGCACCCTCCCCCACCGTCGAGGAACAGCGGCTCGACAGGGCCGTACCGCAGGAGATCCTCCGGCGCTCCGGATTCGACGACGCGGCACCGAAGTTCGCCAGTGAGCTGACTGGCACTCACTCTTTCACACAAGCCCGGCGGATCGTCGTACGGGACGGGTCCGCGCTGTGGCGGCGGGCCGTGGCGCGGGCGCAGGGGCGGGGGCCGGCGGGCGGTGACCTCAGCCGGGACGACGACCGGCCTTTGTACTGGGCCCGGTTGGGGCTGACACGTGACGTGCGCACCTGGGAGCCGGAGTTCGCCATCACGGAAGCCCAGCGGGACACCTTGCTGGACCAGTTGGAGCGGACCTCGCGCGGGCAGACCGACATCCGGTATCCCGGGCACGCGCACGTGAAACGCATCCTGCTCACCGGGTTCGATCCGTTCACCCTCGACCGGGACATCCGTATCTCCAACCCGTCCGGGGCGACCGCGCTCGCGCTCGACGGTACGGTCGTCGAGACTGCGGAGGGGCCGGCGCGGATCGAGACCGTCGTGCTTCCCGTGCGCTGGCAGGACTTCGCCGATGGCACGGTGGAGCGGACGCTGCGGCCGTACCTGCCGAAGGTCGACCTGTTCACGACCGTGAGCCAGGGCCGGGCCGGCCGGTTCGACATCGAGCGCACCAACGGAGCCTGGCGGGGCGGCTTCCCGGACAACGACAACGTCTCTCGGACGGAGACCGTCCCGGTCACGGATCCGGCCAGCCAACCGCAGTGGACGACCACGACACTGCCCTACGCCGCCATCGTGGCCGCACACACGGGCCGGTTCCCGGTGTACGACCACACGGAGGTGACCGAGATCCCGGCGGGCGGCACCGATCCCGTCGTACGACCCGACGGCCCGACCCCCGGCTCCACGGCCCGAGCCGGGGGCGGCGGCAACTACCTCTCCAACGAGATCGCCTACCGGGCCACGCTGCTCCGGGACCGGCTGGGCCTGCACGACACGCTCCCCGGCGGCCATGTGCACACCCCGGTCCTGCAGTTCGGCGTTGGCAACACCGACCCCGCGACCGGAACGGTCACCGATCCGGAGTTCGTGCGCAATCGGCTGGACATCATCGGCCAGGTGCGAGCCATTGTGATGGTGGCGGCAGACGCCACGCTCGTCAGAAAGTGATCTCCTTGTTGGCCAGGAGGTGACTTCCAGGGCTGAAGAGAGTACGCACCTGGGCTACTCGAATGGCCAGACGGGAACCCGGCCATCGTGCGGGAGGCATGTGTACAAGGGAGACACCCTCGGCGGGCTCGTTGTTGTTGGTCACACATCTCAACGGCGGCCGGGTGCATCGCAGCTACTACCCGCCTCGCCACGGCCCTCGGCGGCGGTGCTGGTCACGGGCGTGCGGTGAAGCGACCCCGCCGTCCCGGTCCGCGGTGCCGGCACCCGCGATCGCACCGGTGACCGCCCCGGGTTCCACCGGGGCCCGGTTGGTGGTGCGGCCCCCCGGCCGCCTGAGTGCGACGGCCCGTACCGCGGCTGAAGAGGTCCGGTCCGGCAAGAGCGGCGGGATGTGGTGTGGTCTCCACGACCCTGCCCGGCACCCTGGGCCGCATCGACCTGGCCACCGGCACCGTGTCGGCGTTCATGAGCCTCGGCTCGCCCAAGGGCCTGCTGTTCGTCGACGACACCCTCCAGGCCGGCACCGGTGGCACCGGCTCCGGCGCCCCGTCCGTGCAAGCCTTCCCCGTCCAGCACCGGACCGACGCTCGCTGAGACCGGCGGCGGCAGCAACACCGGCATCCTCACCGGCATCGCTGCCGCGGTGATCGCCCTCGGCGCCGGCACCCTCGTCGTGGCCCGCCGCCGCACCGGCCGCCGCGCCTGACCACTTCTGCTCCTTCCGCCGGGCGCCTGCCCGGCGAAACGGGTTCACACCCTCGAGGCGACCCGTGCACAGCGCCGCCGCGCCTTCAGGTCGCCGTGCTCGCGGGCGTAGATGACGGCGGCCTCCACACCGCGCCGCCAGTGTTCGTGCTCGGGGTGGAGGACGCGGGGGTTGATGAACGCGGCCGAGGCGGCCGGGTCGCGGGGCGTGCTGAACTTCAGCAGTGCTCGGGCCGCACGGACAGCCGGTCGCTGCGGTCGCCCCTCGATTTCCGCCCCGCTGCAGCTCAGGAGGCATCTGGCACGGCTCTGGTCTTGTGAAGGGTCACTCGGTGACCAGGGTCCAGTGCATGTCGTGGAGAGTCTTTCCGATGGGTACGTAGTAGACACCAGCCAGGCACCAGGGTGCCCTGCGATGACCGTCGAGGACGGTGTCGGGGTTGTATGCAGGCGGGCAGGCGACCGTCCGGTCGAGGGCGGTGATGGTTCCGCGTGCTACATCGGCTGTGTGGTTGCGGACGCTGGCGAAGACCGGGCCGCCGCTGTCGCCGTTGACGGCTGCGACACCGCCAGGCGTGGCGGAGGTGGCGTAGGCGAGGTCGACGTCGGGACGGTGGCACCGTGACCTGGTCGCGCGCCGCCACGCGGCCCGTTCCCGGCCGGGGCGTGCGGGTCGGCCGCGTACGGTGCGCTCGATCCGCGTTCTCGTGCTGCCTCTGGCGCGGGAGAATCCCGGCTGGGACTATCGGCGCATCCACGGCGAGCTGCTGGTTCTGGGCGTGCGGGTGGCCGCCTCCACGGTGTGGGAGATCCTGAAGGAGGCGGGGATCGACCCGGCACCCGAGCGGGGTTCCAGCACCTGGACGGACTTTCTGCGCTCCCAGGCCGATGCCCTGCCGGCATGTGACTTCTTCGAAGCGGTCACCCTGTCCGGGGCGCGCCTGTACGTGTTCGCGGTGATCGGGCACGCCGGCCGGCGCATCCCCGTCCTGGGCGCGACGGTGCACCCGGCCGCCTCCTGGGTGGCGCAGGCCGCCAGGAACCTCGTCATGGATCTTGAGGATGCCGACTGCCGGGCCCGGTTCATGATCCGCGACCGCGACGGGAAGTACCCCGCCCTGTTCGACACGCGGGGATCGAGGTCGTGCTCAGCGGGATCCGGATGCCGCGGATGAATGCTGGATGCCAACCTGCCGACGCGAACTGCTGGACCGCACCCTGGTCTGGAACCAGCGCCACCTGCTCCACGCCCTGCGCGAGTTCGAACAGCACTGCAGCTCCCACCGGCCCCCCCAAGGCATCGCAGACGCCCGCCCGCTGCACCCCCTGCCTCCGCCGATCACCGACCCGGACGCCATCGCCCACCTCGGCATACGACGACGCGACCGCCTCGGCGGCACCCTCCACGAGTACCAGCATGCGGCCTGACCTGCACGGACGAGATTCTCGGCAGGGACAAGGTCAGAGCCGGCGCAGTCCGATCAGCACCCTCTCCAGCAGCCCGTGGGCGGGGGCATCGCCGAGGCCGGTCGCCGTCCCGTGAACGACGATCATCCCGCGCTCCGCCATGTCGCCGAGAAGCACCTTGGCCACGCCCAGCGGGACCGCCACCAGTGCCGCCACCTCGGCCACCGACCTCGGCTCCCGGCACAGGTCGAGCACCGCACGATCCGACTGCGTGGCCGCACTCGGGGCACCGGTCGGGTCGGCAACGCTGACCAGGGTCTCGACCTCGAACTGCCAGTGCGACTCGGTCCGGCCACCCGTCCATACGTAGGCGCGCACGAAGGCGGCCGGTGCTTCCTGCCCCGCGTTCCCTGGTTCCCCGGCGGCCGGCTGGTCTTCCGACCGGGGCGTCTGCCCGTACGGCTCGGCGGCAGGCGGCAGCGAGGCTTCGCCGTTCTCGTCGTGTGTCCTGTCCTGCGGCGTGCCCCGCGAGCCGGAGCCTTTCCGCTTGCGTCGTCCGCTGCCGAAACTGAACGCGTTGAGCACATCGGCGAAGGTCTGTTCGTCCTCCGCTTCCTGATCTCTTCGAGGGCCGGACGGGCTTCCACCGGTGCTCATGTTCACCTCGTGCGGGCTATCGGGCCGCAGCCTGCTGGAACTGCTGCAACTCGGTACGGAGTTCCGGAGTCAGCATCTCTCCGACCTGGTCGACGAGCACGGTCATCTCATAGGCGATCTGGCCGATTTCGCAGTCCGGAGCTGCCAGAGCCACCAGACACGAGCCGTCTTGAATCGACATCATCAGCACGTTGCCCATCTCCATCTGGATCACCGTGCGCAACACGTACCCCGTGTCAAGGCAATGGGCAGCACCCTGGACCAGGCTGACGGCACCGGCCGCGATGGTGGCGAGCTGCTCGGCCCGATCGGCTGCCAGCTGGTCGGAAGCGGTGAGCAGCAGCCCGTCGGCTGAGATCACCACGGCGTGCGCCACATTGGGAACTCGCCGCGTGAAGTTGGTGACCAGCCATCCGAACTGGCTCACCTCCGGGGAGTGGGTTGGTGTCATGGGTTCTTCCTGCCCGTGGCCGATGGATTGTGCGTGTGATCGGGCTGCGCCCGACGGATACCGGACTGGTAGCTGCTGAGGAAGCTCTGGGCTCGGTTGGCGTTGGAACTCGCAGCTGCCCCGTCGCCGGTGGCAGGCCCCTCGGCCTGGGCCGGAGCGGGACGCGTACGCGGAACCCTTCTGGGCAATCCGGCCTGTGTGAGGTCGGCTGGCTGCTCGGGCCCCTGCATACCGTGCCCGGTCGGGTGTCCTGCGGCAGCCGCGGGCACCGGGGGGCCTGCCGGCTCCGGACCGCCGGGGGTCGCGGGCGGGGACGACGGGACGGGCGCGGGCCCTTCGGCCGCTGCGCGCGGCACCGGTGTGTCCATGCTGCCGTCGGCGTCGGCACCGGGGGCGGCCGGTACCGACGCCGGTGCGGCGAGGGCGAACCACGACGATCCGGTGGGCTTGCGAGGCACGCCTTTGTCAGGCGGGACAGGTCTTGTGGTGACGGCAGCCTTGCGGATTGGCCGCCGCGGCAGGCGTGCTGCCGTGTCACGGGTGTCCGGACGGTCGCCGCGCGCTCGTGTCGGAAGTGTGGTGGCGGACCGTGCGGCCGTGGTCGGCGGCCGGCCTGTTCGGGGCGGAGCCTGGGCCGTGACCAGCTTGGCCGGTACCAGCACACGGGCGCGCAGTCCCCTGACGCCCGGCTGCGAGCTCAAGTGGACGGCGACATCGTGCCGACTGGCCAACCGACCGACCACGAACAGGCCCAGCTGCCGGGACGCGGCCGTACCCATGGCGGTGTCCGTCGCCACACGGCGGTTGGCCGCGGCCAGTTCATTCACGCCCATCCCGATGCCCTCGTCCTGGATCTCGATCAGTACCGAGCCGTCGGGCTGCCGGGTACTGCCGATGACCACCTGGGTGTTCGGAGGGGAGAACGCGGTGGCGTTGTCGAGCAGTTCGGCGAGTAGCCGTCCCAGGTCACCGACCGCGTACCCGATCAGGTCGACGGGCGGGCTGGGCTGGACGAGCACGCGCTGATAGTGCTCGATCTCGGAGACAGCACCCCTCAGCACGGTGTCCATCGCCGCACTGTGGGAAGAGCGCACCAGCGTGCTGCCGCACAGGACCATCATGTTCTCGTTGTTGCGCCGCATACGCGTCGCCAGGTGATCGAGCGTGAAAAGGCTGGCCAGTTGCTCCGGGTCCTCCTCGTGCCGTTCGAGCTGTTCCATCAGCAGCAGCAGACGGTCCACGAGGCTCTGGCTGCGCCGGGAGAGGTTGACGAGGGTGTCCCGGAGGTCGGTGCGCAACGCGGCCTGCTCCGCCGCCAGGCGCACGGCCTGGGAGTGCACCGTGTCGAACGCCCTGGCGAGCTGACCGAACTCCTCGGTGGTGTGGACCGGCACGGCGTCGACCACGACGTTCGCCTGCCGCCCCTCGCGCATGCGCGCGACGGCGGCGGGCAGTCGGTGCTCGGCCACATCGAGGGCCGTGGAGCGCAGGACGGTCAGCGACCGCAGCAGATGGCGGCCGATACCGAGACCGATAGCCAGGGCGAGCAGCAGCACTGCGAAGAGGATGACGGACGCCAGTCCCGCCTGATTGCTCGTCTGGTCCTGAAGCCGGGCCGATGTGGTGCGCAACGTGCGGAGGAAGCCGTCCGACACGTTGTCGACGAGCGCTCCGGTGCTCTCCGAGTCGCTGTTCCAGCTGTCGACCGAGACGGGCAGCGAGCTGGTGGTGGTCTGCTGTGCGCCCGTCCCGCGGGGCGCGGCCAGCATGACGCTCACCACGTGCGCCCGTCGGCTGACAGCCGGTCCGGTCACCGTCCGCTGGTAGTCGCTCAGTTCCGTGGGGGTCGTCACGGTCCGGAAGTCAGCGAGCCGGTCCCGCAGGCGTACGTCGGCCTCGTGCAGCGCCATGCGGAGCCGCGGGTTCATCGGATGGCCTCGGCCGGCCGCTTGGAGCAGGATCGCGTGCTCGCGGTGGATCTGCTCCTCGGCCGCCTCCAGGTCGTACAACGCGGTCGCCGGTCGGGAGAGTTGAGGTGCGGTGAACCCGCTGAGGAGCGCTTGGTCCAGATCGAGCAGCCCCGTGATGATCGCGCCGTAGTCGTTGAGCGCGGTCCAGGAAACGATGCTGCCGGATGCCACCTGCGCGCGAACGGAGGGCAGGCCTGCCAGAAGGCCGACGGCGTCGCGATAACGATGCGCCGCGACGCCGGTAAGGGACACGTCCTGCTTCCTGGTGCCGGCGACGGCGGCCTGTGCGCTGTCGACGCTCCGCTTCTGCTGCCGCAGACCGGCGGGGTCGCCGGCGGTGTCGCCACTCAGTCGTTCGACGGACATCGTGCGTTCCATCTGCAGGGCTTCCAGAAGAGTCCGCAGCTCACCTCGCATCTTGACCAGGCGTTGTATGCCCCCGTAGGAGTTGGCGCGGGTGACGTCTCCGTGGATCTGCACGACGCCCAGGCCCACAGCGAGCAGGGCGGGCACGACAAGCACCGCCGCCAGCTTCACCAGCAGCCGCCAGTCGCGCCACTGCACGAGCGGAGCCCACCACGACGGCCGGACAGAACGCTCGGCCGCACGCCTGACCGCGGTCACGATATGAGCTCCGCACTCGGCACGGCTTGCTGGGGAGGACGTATCACGATGCCGCTTTCTCCCGGGATTTCACCTGAGCAGGATAGGGATGCCCGGCAGCACGGGGTGGTGCCGGAGGAGGGACCGACTGCCTGCGGTCACGCCATGGTGGGCGAACGCAGGGGCGGGCATACGCCCTGTCTAGTGGAGGATCGCATCCCACAGGGTAAGGAATGGGTCAACCAACGACTCCCGGCCGGCTGGGCGACATCGCGGGCGCACCGAAGAAAACCCATCGGCTGTTCCACCTCCCGCTCTCGAGTGCGTAGCACCACACACCAAGTGGCCTGCTGTCAAGTACATTGCATGTCGGCTGAGTTTAGGGCAGCCGGGTGAACGGCAACAAACGGCCCCCGCACCAGCGCCGACAAGGCAATCCACCAACTCACACGTTCTCCACATTCGGCGTTCCGGTCTGCGGTATCGCACCCACCCATGGTTCGGTTCGGTAAATGCCAGGTGACGAGAGGATCAAGACGTCGTCGGCTTGCGGCTGTTCATGACGCCGAATGGTCAAGCCGTCCCCAAGGGAGCGTCAAAACACCCATGCGGTATCGGCACTCACCGTGCGGGCCGGGGGGTGTTGTTTGACGGGAGGCCACGCCTCACTAGACTCCACCGCTCAGGGGGCCACGGCTCACTCCTTCGCTTCGTCCGCCGCAGGAGCAACCGTGCGTCCTCCTGCCCGAAATCCCAGGAATGAGGAACGTGACCAGACCGGTGAGGTCTCCTGCCCTCAAGGTGTCCGAGCGGCCTGCCGTACGGGAGTTCGCCGGTCCTCGTCACGACGGCGAGCCCGACTACGGTGCGATTCAGCAGAGCCAGGAGTTCGTCAGGCTGCGCAGACGGCTCCGGTTGTTCGTCTTCCCGATGAGCGCGCTCTTCTTCTTCTGGTACGTGACGTTCGCTCTACTTTCTGCCTACGCCCACGGATTCATGAGTCACAAGGTGACAGGCGAAATCAACACGGGCACCATCCTCGGTCTGGCGCAGTTCACGACCACGGTCGCGATCCTCCAGGCATACCGGCGCTTCGCCCGAAAGAGGATTGACCCGGAGGTGGACAGGATTCATGAACTGGCAGGAGTCGACAAGGAATGACACGGCAGATCGCGGCCGGTGAAACCGGTAGCCCCACGCTCAATCTGAGCGTGTTCCTGATATTCGTCGCCATCACTCTGTTCATCGTCTACAAGGCCACCAACCGAAACCAGACGGCGTCCGACTACTATGCCGCGGGCAGCGCGTTCACCGGCATGCAAAACGGCATCGCGATGTCCGGTGACTTCCTCTCCGCGGCTTCTTTCCTGGGAATTTCCGGGGCGATCGCCGTCAACGGCTATGACGGATTCCTCTACTCCGTCGGATGGCTCGTCGCCTGGCTGGTCGCCCTCCTGCTCATCGGCGAGAGATTGCGCAACACCGGGCGGTTCACCGTCGGTGACGTGATGGCCTTCCGTATGAAACAGCGCCCGGTGCGGGCCGCGGCGGCCAACGCCACGCTGGTGATCACGTTCTTCTACATGCTCGCGCAGATGGCCGGCGCCGGCGGGCTGGTCGCCCTGCTGCTGAACGTGCA
Organism: Streptomyces sp. NPDC025793; assembly: GCF_055558375.1. Classification (NCBI taxonomy): domain Bacteria; kingdom Bacillati; phylum Actinomycetota; class Actinomycetes; order Kitasatosporales; family Streptomycetaceae; genus Streptomyces; species Streptomyces sp. NPDC025793. Next base: position 24,154 of record NZ_JBVHMR010000062.1, read on the forward strand.
CACCAGGGGCGGACAGGCACTCCTCATCACCGGCGTGGGCGTCGTCATGCTCCTCTACGTGCTGGTGGGCGGGATGAAGGGGACGACCTGGGTCCAGATCATCAAGGCCGGACTGCTCCTGCTCTGCGTGACCTTCATCAGCGTCTTCATCATCGGCAAGTTCGGATTCAGCTTCTCCGCGCTCCTGCAACAGGCCACCCGGCACAGCCCGTTGGGCGAGCGGCTGCTCGACCCGGGCAACGCGTACGGCCGGAGCGCGGCGAGCCAACTCGACTTCGTCTCGCTGGCGCTGTCGCTGGTCCTCGGCATCTCCAGCCTGCCGCACGTGCTGATGCGCTTCTACACCGTGCCCAACGCCAAGGAGGCGCGCAGGTCGGTGGTGTGGTGCTCCTGGTCCATGTTCACGTTCTACCTGGGAATCCTGGTCGTCGGTTACGGCGCCACCGCCCTGGTCGGCTCCGACACGATCATTCACGCCCCGGGCGGGCAGAACTCCGCAGCGCCCCTGCTTGCCTTCCATATCGGTGGAGTTGTGCTCCTGGGAATCGTCTCGGCGGTGGCCTTCGCGACGATCCTCGCGGTCGTGGCCGGTCTGACCCTGGCCGCTTCGGCTTCCTTCGCCCATGACGTCTACGCCAACGTGATACGCCGCGGGAAGGCCGATCCCCGGTCCGAGATACGAGTGGCCCGCATGACGGCGGTCGTGGTCGGTTTCCTGGCCATCGTCGGCGGCATCGTGGCCGACGGCCAGAACGTCGCCTTCCTCGTGTCGCTGGCGCTGGCGCTGGCAGCGTCCGCCAATCTGCCGACGATGCTGTACACGCTGTACTGGAAGCGCTTCAACACCTCAGGCACGCTGTGGAGCATCTACGGCGGACTGGTGTCCTGCCTCGTTCTCATCGCCTTCTCGCCGGCGGTATCGGGTACCTCCACGTCGATCATCACGAGCGCCGACTTCCACTGGTTCCCCCTCACCAACCCCGGCATCGTGTCGATTCCGCTGTCGTTCGTCTGCGGATTCCTCGGCACCGTGTTCAGCAGGCGGCCCGCAGATCCGGACAAGCACGCGGAGATGGAAGTCCGGGCGTTGACCGGAATCGGGGTCCAGCTGTAACTGAAGCTTCCCCGTGATCTCGGACACTCGATCCTTATGCCGCGAGGTCGTGTTGGTGCCGCTGCCGGGTCTCGGCCGGGGTGAGGTAGCCGAAGACCTTGTGCTTGCGCAGTCGGCGGCGGTTGTAGAACGTCTCGATGAAGTCGAAGACCTCGGCGCGGGCGGTGGTCCGGTCGGGCCAGACGCGGGTGCCGATCCCTTCTTTGAGCAGGGCCCAGAAACTCTCCGCTGCGGCATTGTCGAAGCAAGATCCGGTGCGTCCGCAGCTCTGCCGGAGGCCCAACTCGCGTATGTGGCGGCGGAAGTGGCTGCTGGTGTATTCGCTGCCGCGGTCTGAATGCGCTATGGAGCCGGGCTGGAGACGGCCGCGTCCGGCGGCCATCTTCAGCGCGTCGACGACGAGCTCGGCGCGATGGTGGCCGGCCATCGAGTGGCCGACGACCTCGCGGGTGGCCAGATCCAGCCAGCAGGCAAGGTAGAGCCAGCCCTCGCCGGTGGGCAGGCCGGTGATGTCGCCGACCAGTTTTGTGCCGGGGGTCTCGGCGTGGAAGTCGCGGCCGATCAGGTCGGGAGCCGGCTTCGCCTTCTTGTCCGGCCGGGTCAGCGAACGCCTCCTGCGGCGGTGGGCTCCCTGGATGCCGTGCTCGCGCATCAGGCGGGCGACCCGCTTGCGGTTCACGCGTCGCCCCAGGCGCCGCAGCTCGGCATGGATGCGCGGGACGCCGTAGGTGTGGCGGGAGGCGACCTGGATGACGGTGACTCGTGGGCCAGGGCCTCGTCGGCGGCCTGGCGGGCCGAGCGGGTCTTGGCCGCGGTGAGCCAGGCGTAGAAGGAGGAGCGGGCCACCTTGAGCAGTCGGCACAGGAAAGCGACGCCGTGGGTGGTCTTCTCCGCCTCGATGAACGCGTACATCTCGTTCACCGATCGCTCTCCTTCGCGAAGAAGACCGCGGCTTTTCGCAGCACCACGATCGTCTTGGCCTGCTCGGCGTTCTGCCGACGCAACCGCTTGAGCTCTTCGCGTTCGGCCGTGGTGAGCTCGCCCGGGGCGCCCTCGCCCCGATCCGCCTTTGCCTGGCGGTACCAGCCGCGCAGGGACTCCGAGCTGATACCGAGCTCCCGCGCGACCGCGGTGACCGTCTTACCCGAGGAGTCGACGAGCGCGATCACGTCCCGCTTGAACTCCTCGGTGTACCGCTTCGTGTACTTGCTTCCCACCTGGTGCTACTTCCTCTGGAACCTCAAGATCCCAGTCTCCAGGTGTCCACGATCAAGGGGAAGGCTCAGTGCACGGTGTCGCCCGGCCGCGCGTACGTGAGCAGCTCGCCGAACTTCGGTCGTTCCAGCGGGTGGAGGCGGCTGGAGGTGCCGGTGTCCTCCTCGAAGACGACCGGGTCCTCGATCCCGGCCTCGTCGAGGACGAGGTTCTGACGGTCGGTCGACTGCTGGTCGGTCGACACCCGCTTGTAGACCAGGTTGGCCATGCCGCTCCTCGCTGTCGTTGGTCGCATTCGACCCTAGCTGTCAGCAAACCCTGTCATCATCCGCCATCGGATCTCATCGGATCGGAGCCGCCGTCAGGCCCCGGAAAGTCCCGGTTCATTAGACGCCCGTCGTGCCTGTCTTCATTCACGACGTGCTCGGCGAGGACATCCGAGGCTTTTGCACGGCGCTGGCCGGTGGAGAAGGGGCTCGAACCTATCGCGACCGGTGGCGCGAGCAGTTGAACAGGAACGTCGCAAGGAAATTGAGCCGGCTGGGAGGCTGACGTGAGCATCCAGGACATCATCGAGGGCAAGAAGCAGTGGCGGGCGCACGCGGCTCGGGTCAAGGCTCTCCCTGCGGACTACCAGATCGTCATGTCCGACACCACCCGCGATGCGGCCCTCGACCAACTCGCCCGCGCCGCCTACAGCCTCAGCGCCGCCGACTCCCGCCTGCGCGGACGTGCCACCCGCACCCCCGGCGCGCTCTCCCTCACCCATGCCCGCGCCCTGCGGGTGCCGGCCGAGGCGGGCCCGCTGCCGATCGGCCGGCTCGCCGCCGCCACCGAAACCACCGGCGCCGCCACCACCCAACTGGTCAACGGCCTCGCCGCCGCCGGCTACGTCACCCGCGAACGCCCCGCCGACGACAAGCGATCGGTGCTGGTCGCCCTCACCGACGCAGGCCGAAGCCGCCACCACGAACGCCAGGCCGCCCTGACCCAGGCACTCGACGCCGCACTCGCACACCACGACACCACTGCCCTGGGCACCGCGACCAATGTCCTACGGCAGCTCGCCGCCATCTACGACCAGCTCTGAAGCCCGCCCGGAGCCAGCCGTCGATCCGGACCAGGCACCGGCCGACAAGCCCGCTGCCGCCATCCACACCGCCCTGTTCGCCCGCTCCTACCACTGGGCCAAGGCCGTCGAAGCCTGGCAGCACTCCCCCGAGACACGGCCCGACGTGTTCATCGCCTCCCACCTCGACCAGCGCGACGACATCCTCGAGGCCGCCGCCGCACTCGACCTGATCGCCTTGTGCCACGGCCCCAGCACCTACGACGACAGCGCCACGCAGCAGGGCATCACCGACCCGGCTGCGGAAGTGCGCAGCGACGCCGCCACCCTGGCACTGCTCCTCGTCGCCCACGACCGGCAGCAGCCCGAAGCGAGCCGGACCGGCCTGCCCGACATCACCACCGGCCACGGCCCCGCCGACGACCACACCAAGGACGCCGCCCGCCGCAACGCACGCGACTACGAGCGCCTGCCCCAGCACTCCGAAGCCCACCTGAACTCGGCACTCATCACCGTGATGGCCAAGCGCCTCACCCGAAATGGCTCGCGCACCGGCAGCTGGACGAAAAAGCCGTCGTCCACCTGCTGACGGCTACTCTGTGGACCCGGATTGTCGTCGCTCACGCTTCCTGTCTAATCGGCCACCCGCAGCAACAGCTTGCCCGTGCTGCTGCGCGCTTCCATCAAACGGTGTGCCTCCGCCGCCTCCGTGAGCGGGAACTCCGCCGTGATGGGCAGGTGCACGGATCCATCGGCCACCATGCGGAACGCCCGTGCCGCGATCTCGCGCAGCGTGTCCGGCGCTGTCTTCGCGAGTGTGAGGATCGAGAAGCCCGCGATCGAGACCGCTCCGTTGAACAACTCCTGCTGCCCCAGCCTCCACGGCTCCGCCGCACTCGCGTTGCCGAAGGAGATGAGACGGCCGAAGGGCGCCAGCGCCCCCAGGCTGCGCTGGAAAGTCTCACCGCCGACCGGATCGAGCGCGAGATCGACACCCCGCCCGCCCGTCGCAGCGCGCACCTCGTCGGCGAAGTCCCCGACAAAAACCTCGTCGTACCCGTACTTGAGTGCGTACTCGGCCTTCGCCGCCCTCGACACCACGCCGTACACCTGCCCAGCGCCCGACGCCTTGGCCAACTGGCCCAAGACCGTGCCGACTCCGCCCGCCGCTCCCTGCACGAGCACGGTCTCGCCATCGCACAGACGGCCCACCTCGTGGAGGAGCGCGTGCGCGGTCGGCAGCACGGTCGGCAGAGCGGCGGCGGTGCGCAGGTCGATGCCGTCCAGGGTGGCGAAGACGGTTGCGGCGTCGACGACAAGGACCTCGGCGTAGGCGCCGCCCGCGGTGAGCGCGGCGACCGGCTGGCCGACCGCCAGGTCCGTCACGCCGTCGCCGACCGCGCGGATCCGCCCGGACACCTCGAGCCCCGGTACGAAGGGGAGCGACGGCACCCGGTAGCCCTCGCCCCGCGCCTTGATGTCGGCGAAGTTCACGCCGACGTACGCGACGTCGATGCTGACCTGCCCAGGGCCCGGCTCGGGGGCCTGGGCCTCCACCACCTTCAGGACCTCGGGACCGCCGAACTCCTGGATCTGGACAACACGCATGACAGGCACCCCTTATCGAGTGTTCAACGAGAATCGAACACTCGGAGTGTATGGTTTTCATCGAACACCCTGCAACTGATGTGAGAGTCGAGAGAGGCTCGAGGCATGACCGAACGCACCGGCCACCGACCCGCCCCCCAGCACACTCACCCCGACGACGTATCCGTGCAGACCGCGCTGGCAGCGCTCGCCGACCCCGTACGGATCCAGCTGGTACGTGATCTGGCGGACTCCCCGGAATGGAGCCGCGCCTGCGGCAGCTTCGACGTGCCCGTCGGCAAGGCGGCGCTGAGCCACCACTTCGCCGTGCTCCGCTCCGCCGGAGTCGTCGAGCAGCGCGACGACGGACCCAAGCGCGTCAACCGGCTCCGCCGCGAGGAATTCGACGCGCGGTTCCCGGGGCTGCTGGAGTTGGTGCTGCGTACAGACCGGCTGAGCTAGTGCGTTGACCACGAACGTTGCCGGGGTGCTGGGGACGCGCCGGTCGATGCTCGCGGTGCCGGGTGTGTAGGCCTCATCCTCGATGTCGAC
>NZ_JBVHMR010000063.1:0-29536 GCF_055558375.1 Streptomyces sp. NPDC025793
TCAACATGGACATGCCCACCCGACGGCTCGTACGGCTGTCAGTACCACGATCGAGCGATCACGAACCGAGGAAGATCGGACTTAACGCCCACTGAGTGCTCCAGTCGGCGTGCGAGCGTGCGAGTTGGCTCCCCAAGCGTTCTACGTCTATGGCGCGGTGAGATCAGTGTGAAGGCGCACAGGCACCGCCCCCCCCCGGGCGATGGCCAGCTGCGCAACCTCGCCATCGGTGCACTCCGGCACGCGGGCCACGACAACATCGCCGCCGGGCTCCGCCACCATGCCCGCGACCCCCGCCGCCCACTCGCCATCTTCGGCATCACGTGATCAAACCGGACGGATCCTCGGAACGACACCACCCTGCCATCATCACGCTGTGCGGCGAGCCGCAGGCAGACGTCTATCGCGTCCTGCACGCAGGCAAGTTCTGCGACGAGCTCCTGCTTCCGGAGCCGTTCGACCTGGAGCTCGACACTGGCGAGTTCCCCGTCGACTGACCCTCATCCCAACACCGCCGCCACCCCCACCAACACCGGTACCGACGCCACCGTCGACAGCAGGATGGACTCTCTCGCCAGGGACTCGGCCACCCGGTACCGGCTCGCGTACGTGAACAGGTTCTGCGCGGCCGGCAGAGCCGAGGTCACCACCACGTCCAGCAGCGGGGCGCCGTGCAGGCCGAAGACGCCCCTTGCCAGTACCCACGCCACGGCCGGTTGGCCCAGGGACTTCAACGCCACCGACAGCAGGACCAGTTGACGGTCTCGCCCCCGGCCAGGGGCCGCGCTGCCGTGCAACGACATGCCGAAGGTGAGCAACGCCGCCGGTACGGACATGTTGCCGATCAGGGTCAGCGGATTCATCACCGGGCCCGGTACGTGCCAGCCTGCCGCCGACACCACCACCCCCGACAGCGAGCCGATCGCTATCGGGTTGCGGAGCGGGGTCAGCAGGCGCTGCCACAGCCCGCCCTTCTCGCCCATGCCCGACAGGTCCAGGATCGTCAGCGCCAGCGGAGTCACCAGGACCACCTGGAACAACAACACAGGCGCCACCAGGCTCGCGTCACCCAGGACGTACGCCGCGATCGGGATGCCGAGGTTGCCCGAGTTGACGTAGCCGGAGCACAGGGCGCCGATCGTTGTACGGCCCGCGTCCCAGCCGCGTAGCACGCCGATCGCCGCGAAGAAACCGGCCACCGCGGCCGTGCTCAGCGCCGTCACCAGCAGGCGCGAGGAGAAGAGGACCGACAGGTCGGCCTTCGCCAGCGTCGTGAAGAGGAGCGCGGGGCCCGCCACCGTGAAGGCCAGCCGGGTGAGGACCTCGATGCCCTGGTCACCGAGGGTGCCGCGGCGGCTGAGGCCGTAGCCCACCGCGATGACGATCGCGATCACCGCGAAACCGCTCAGCACCCCCTCCACGGGGCCAACCCTCTACGGAACAAGGTGTCCCGGTCAATGTGATCTACATCGGTCTCGCGGGGGACGCGATGAGTGAGCCGTCCGCTCCGGCGGTCTACGCCGGGTGGTTGCAAGGTGTGCAGAGTGGCCCCAGGCGGCCCCGCCACCGTGCGCGACCACCAGGGCGTCATCTGCGCTACGCCCGGGCGCTGCAGATCGGTGGCACTGGCCGGTTCACCAGCCGCTCCGGGCACGACAACTGCTCGGCCGTCCCTGGCTCGAGCAGGGCCTCTTCGACGGCGACCACTTCCGGGTAGACCACCGATGCGTGTCCCGCGCTCCGCCACCGGTCCAGGTCATTCCCTGCGTTGCCGCCCGCGACCTGGTGCAGCCGACGCGGCCAGACCTTCTCCTGTTCCCAGTACAGGGCCTCGTCCCACCACCGGCACACCACCCATACGCCAGGCCGAACACCCGCTCCGCTTCCACACCAGCCCGCCCCGCACCCCGCGCCACCCCTGCCCACCGCCGACGCGCGGAGCGACCTCTGGCAGCACGAACGTCGCAGTGTGCGCAAACTGATGGCTACCCATCAGTTTGCGTGCCGGGCGGACCCAACGGAGACCTACTACAGCATCGCTTGGTGAGAACCCCTCTCATGTTGGCCGCCGTCGGAACCGGCCGCGGTGGCTGACGGTCTCTTGGAAGAGCGGGCACATCGCCCTTGAGTGCCCGATCTCGGGTGACAAGCGTCGATCAAAAGCGTACGAAAGCAGGGAAATGAGGGCTGTGGAGACGTTGAGACGGCGGCTGCCGGGTACCGCCGTATACGTGACGGCCCTGCTGCTCACCGCTTGGTGGCTGAAGGGACAACCGGCGGCGGAGCGGGCCCGCTTCATGCGCCACAACAGCAGCAACGTGCACCACCTGGATGTCGGCAAGTGGTGGACCCTGTTCACGAGCGGTCTGGTGGTCGACGGTGTACCGGCCGTGGTCGGTATCGCCGCGGTGGCCGGGGTTCTGGGATGCGCCGAGTGGCGCTGGGGGACACTGCGGGCGTGCGGAATCTTCGTCTTCGGTCACCTCACCGCGACCCTGCTGACCGAGGGCGCCCTGTGGCTGATGCACGTCGCCCATCTGCCAGGCGTGCCCACCCGGGCCCGTGACGTGGGCATCAGTTACGGTCTGGTGACGACCACCGCCTGCCTGCTCGCTCTCACCGCCGGCCGGCTCCGCCGCTATGGCCTGCCGCTGCTGGCCGCGGCGCTGACGGCCGCGCTGCTGTACGACCAGGAGCTCGCGGACGTCGGCCACCTGGCCTCGCTCGCGCTGGGCTCCCTAGCCGCCCGCACGGCGTGGCTGCGCGCCCCGTCCGGCCCCCCAGTACGCACGATGCCCGTCGCACCCGATCCCGTCGGCGCCGCAGTGCCGAGCGGGAATGCCCCGGTGAGGAACAAGGGCGTCGGTGCACGCGGTACGCCAGGAGCAGTGCCGAACGGCGGGCGTTGAGTGGTTCGCTGTCCCAGGCCGACAGCCGCGGGAAGAACTGCAGCGAGAACGGTTCGTCCCCGCCGTGGGTGAGCCCGACGCCTACTGGCGGGCTGCCGCCCTACTTGAGCAGCTGGTCTTGCTGCGCCCGCTGCCGGCCCGCAACGCGTACTTCGCGTATGGCGTGGCGGTGGCGTACATCCGGGCCTCCGGGGAGGAGATCGGCGACTCTTTCGAGCCGTGGCGGGACCTGATCACCGACATTCGCGCGCTGCGGCTCACCGTCTACGACATCGCCGACCGTCTGCGCTCCTGGCGCAGCACCGGGTGAACCGTACGGGCGCGCGAGCGGGGACAGCCGCCGTCCGCCCCAAGACGCTCGGGTGAGACAGCGGCCACCGAACCGTCCTGAAGCAGACATGCGGGGCCCGGCCTGTGCAGCACAGGCCGGGCCCCGCATGTCCCGCGTCCTACGGCGACGACTCAGGTGCTGACCTTCTCCTCGGCGCGCCCCTGCACCCGCAGCGGGGCCGACGCCAGGGAGCGCAGGACGTCCAGCGCCGCTGTCGAGGAGCAGCACCGCCCGGCCGCCGATGGAATGCGCTTCAAGGGAACTTGGGACCGGCGGCACGTGGCGGCCGTCGATCGTGATCGGAGCGGCGCCCGCAGTCACGGCGACATCGGCCAGAACATCCAGCAGTGCGCTCTTGCCGATGCCGCCGGGATCCTGAAGAACAAGCGCGCCGCCTGCGCCCAGCATCGACCGGAACAGTTCGATCTCCCCGGTGCGCCCTGCAAAGGCACGCCGTCGTAGCTCACTCAGCCGCTGCCTGATGATCGTCACGAGGGTGGGCGGGTCAGTCGTTGAACGCCGTGGCCACGGCATCTCCGAGCTGACGCAAGACGTCCCGTGAGAGCTGCACGGAACCGGTGAACGAGAAGAAGGCGTGGGTGGCACCCTTGATCGGGAGGTGCGTGACCGGCACGTTGGCTTCGGCGAGCTTCTGAGCGTACCGGTCACCCTGGTCCCGCAGCGGATCGTGTTCGGCGGTGACGATGACGGCGGGAGGAAGTCCGGCCAGCTCGTCGGAGCGCGCCGGCGAGACGCGCAGGTCGGCGCCTTCGTCGGGCGTGTTGAGGTAAAGGCCCCAGAACCACTCGAGCCAGCTGCGGCTCAGCAGCGGTCCGGCCATGTTCTCGTACATGGAGGGGCTGTCGTCGAACCGGTCGACCGCTGGGTACGCCAGTACCTGCAGTGCGATGTGAGGTCCCCCGCGCCGCTGCGCTTCCTGCGCGAGGGCCGCGGCGAGGTTGCCGCCGGCGCTCTCGCCGAACACCGCGATGCTTTGCCCGTCGCCGCCGAAACTTCCGGCGTTGGCCGCGACCCATGTCAGGGCGGCGTAGGCGTCTTCGATCCCCGCCGGGAAGCGGTGTTCGGGCGCGAGCCGGTAGTCGACCGAGACCACGATCGTGCCGGAGCGGTTGGCCATGATGCGGGCGATGTGGTCCTGGCTGTCCAGGTCTCCGAGGACCCATCCGCCGCCGTGGAAGAAGACTGTCACGGGCCGCGGCCCGGAGCGCGGGAGGGTGGCGGGGGCGTAGATACGGATGGGGACCTCGAGGCCTTCGGCGGCGGCCATTGCGTCGTGCACGCTGCCGACGGGCTCGACGTCGCCCGCGAAGGTGGAGAAGCTGCTCACGAGGTCGCGGTTCTCCGCGACCGTTCGACTCTCCGGTGCCCGTTCGCCTCCTTCGGCCAACTTCTCGAGCAGGGCAACGATCTGGGGGTCGAGGGACATGATGAGGACCTTCCTGGAGCCGGCGAAACGACACGAATGGGAATGACTGTTCCCATCTCTACAAGTCGCTGGAGTGGAGCAGCCGCAGTGTGATGCCGTCCGGCACTGATACGCCGGCCCTGGCTGCGCTGTCGTATCCGTTCTGGATGTGGGTCTGCCGGGGGCGGTGCGCTGCGTATGGTCAGCGGGCGATCGAGATCGCGAAGGGTGTGAATCCGGTGGACCGGATGACGTGCGGGACGAAGAGGATCGCGGCCTCGGTGGCGCGGGCGGTCTGGATTCCGCCGAGGTCGGTGATCCACTCCTTGTGCCAGCCGAGGTCGGTGAGCAGTTCACCGACGGTCTGCTTGGCCTGCGGGTCGTCGCCGGAGAGGAACGCGGTCGGTGTCTGGGTGAGCGTGGCCGGCGCGGTCATCACAGGGAAGAGCATGGTGTTGAGGGTTTTGACGACGCGGGTTTCGGGGAGGGCGTCCTGGAGTTGCTCGGCGAGGCTTGAGCCGGGGTAGATCAGGTCGGCGGGTAGTCCGTCCGGTCCGTCGGCGGTGGCGTTGGAGACGTCGACGAGGATCTTGCCGCGCAGTTCCTCGCGCAGGGCGGCGAGCCGGTCCAGCGAGCCGGCTCCCGGGGTGGCGTTGATGACGATCCGGGCTGTCCGGGCAGCGTCGGCGGCGGCGCCCGGTGTGCGGTCCGCCACGGTGACCTCATGCCCTGCCCGGGTGAGGGCTGTGGCCAGGTTGCCGCCGACGCGGCCGCTTCCGAGAACTGCGATCGTGGTCATGATGGTGTGGTCCTTTTCGCGGGTGCGGGTTGTGGTGCGCGGTCAGCGTGAGAGCGTGGCGACGGTCTGGGCGTGGACGCCGGGGGCGGCGGCCAGGAGGCTTTCGCTCTGTGGGGTCCAGGGGCGGCCCTGGGCGTCGGAGATCTGTCCGCCGGCCTCGGTGACGAGCAGTGCCCCGGGGAGCAGGTCCGAGCGGGCACCGGCGAACTGCCAGAAGGCGTCGATCCGGCCGGCGGCCACGTTCAGCAGGTGCAGGGTCGCGGGCACGGCGGTGCGCACGACGAGCGCGTCGAAGAGCATCGCGGTGATCGAGGAGCCGACGCGCCGCACGACCTTCTCGTCCTCGTCCGGCCGGGCCTGGCTGGTGGCCACGATGCTCAGGCCGAGGTCCGCGCTCTGGGAGACGTGCAGCGGCCGGCCGTCGAGGTGGGCGCCCGCGCCGGCGAGCGCGGTGTAGGTCTCGCCGGTCAACGGCAGGTGGACCGCGGTGAGCACCGGCTGGTTGTCTCGCACGAGGGTGGCGGTCACCGCCCACTCCGGCAGGGCGTGCAGGTGGTTGACGTTGCCTTCGGCCGGATCCACGACCCACCATTCACCGGGCGGCAGCGCCCCGCCGTCCAGTTCGTCCTCCACCCAGCCGGCGTCCGGGCGCAGGCGCGTGAGGCGGGGGCGCAGGATGTCGAGGGCCGTGTGGTCGTTGGCGGCGAGGGCGCGCATCAGCTCTTCGCGGGTCTGGTAGCGGACCACCTCGCCGAAGCGCTCGCGCAGCGCCGAACCGGCCTCACGCACGGTGTTCGCGGTCTGGCTGAGCAGGCCAGCGCCGAAGGCGGCGGCGTCAGTGGTCTGAAGCGATTCGGACATGGTGAACTCCCTTGTGAGAAGGAGGTGATGAGGCTCTTCTGGCCGAACTGTGCGCTCGGTTCAGCGCTCTGGTCTCGACGGTATACAGCCCCTTGATTAACTTCAAATGCATGTAAAGCACGGCTAGGATTACTCCCATGCAATTGGATTTGAACCTGCTGGCCGCGCTCGACGCGCTGCTGGAGGAGGGGAGTGTGGCCGGGGCGGCCGCGCGCCTGCATGTCACCGCCCCCGCGATGAGCCGGAGTCTGGGCCGAATCCGGCGCACGACCGGGGATCAGATCCTGGTGCGCACCGGCCGCACGATGACCCCGACGCCGTATGCGATCGCCGTCCGGGAACAGGTACACGAGCTGCTGCACCAGGTCCAAGGGGTGCTGGCACCGAGCCGTGAACTCGATCTGGCAACGCTGGAGCGCACCTTCACACTCCGCTGGCACGATTCCCTGGTCGCCTTGAGCGGCCCCGCACTGCTCGCGGCCGTGCGCGGACAGGCGCCGGGCGTGCGATTGCGCTTCGTCGCGGAATCGAGCATCGACACCCCCGAGTTGCGGCGCGGCGAGGTCGACCTGGAGGCGAACGCCAACCGCCCGAGCGCACCGGACATCCGCGCCGAGAACGTGGGCGAGACCCGTCTCGTCATCGTCGTGAGGAAGGGGCACCCCCTCACTCGCGTCAGGACCGTCACCGCGGAGCGATACGCCGCCGCTGAGCACGTCACCGTCTCGCGACGTGGAAACCTCAGCAATGCCCTCGACGACGCCCTCGCGCGGCTCGGCCTCACCCGCCACGTGGTGGCGGCCGCGCCCACGGAAGCGGCCGCGCTGGAGTTCGCGCGCGGCTCCGATCTCCTTATCAGCGTCCCCGAAGCCACCGCGCGGTCCGCGGTCGCCGACCTCGGCCTGGTCGTGCTCCCTCTCCCGCTCGAACTGCCGCCGGCACCGGTCTACCTGTCGTGGCATCAGCGCTACGACACCGACCAGGCCCACGCCTGGCTGCGCGGGCTGGCGCGAACCGCGCTCGCCCTGTGAGAAGCGCCGTAGGCGGCGCCGTCCGGCCGCTTCACCCATACATCCACGCGACCCACCTCGATGCCGCACGGCCGGCCGCTGTGCGGACCCGCTTCGGCCCCGGCGGTAGGAGTACACGACCAACCTGAACGGGGCCGCAAAGCCCGAGCTCGCCGAGAATGCAGGACACGAACGTCTCGACAGACTCCTGGCCGCCTACCCCCATGCGGCGCGGGCCGTGGGGCGGCCGGCGCGACGCCTGCGGCTCACGATCGCGGATCTGTTTGCCCTGCTCAGTCAGCCGGTCGGATACAAGTCCCTTCAGGAGGCCGTCGCAGGAACGAGGTGGTCGAGTCCCTTCGCACTCCCCGTCGCGGCCTCGATCGAGCGCGGCAGCATGATGCTCTCGTAGGCGCGGACGGCGTCGTCGACGCTGGACTCGGTGACCAGTGCGTGGGCGAGGTCGGCGCCGTCGAGCATGGCGAGATTGGCGCCCAGCCCCACCGGGGGCATCAGGTGCGCGGCATCGCCGAGCAGCGTGACGCCGGGAACGTGTTCCCAGGTGTGCGGGGCGGGCAGGACGAACAGGGGCCGGTGGATGAACCCGTGGTCGCTGTTCCGCAGGAGGTAGCGCAGGCTCTCGTCCCAGCCGTCGAACAACCTCTCCAGGTGTGTCCGCACGGCCCGCCGGTCGCCGAGGTCGATACCGGCGGCCTCATGCCAGTCCTTGGGCGCGCGGAGCGCGATGTAGGCGCGGATGTGGCCGTTGCTGTTGCGCTGGGCCACCAAGGTCCTGCCGGCGCCCTTCGCCAGCATGGATCCGTTGCCGACCAGCCGCGCGAGGTCGGGATGGCGGGTGTCGCAGTCGTCGAATCCGGTCTCCACGAAGGTGACACCGGTGTAGTCGGGTACGGCGGACGACAGAGCCGGGCGCACGCGTGACCAGGCGCCGTCGGCACCGACCACCAGGTCGAAGTCCTCGGCGGTGCCGTCACCGAACAGCAGCCGGCAGGTGCCGTCCGCCAGCGGGGTGACGCCGGTGACGGCACGGCCCCACCGCACTGTGCCCTCGGTGAGCGAGTCCAGGAGCAGACCACGCAGCTGGCCTCGGTCGATCTCCGGCCGGCCGCCGTCGGCGGAAGGTCCCTGCTGCGCCAGGAGGGCGGCGGTGGCGAAGTCGTGCACGCGCCACTGGTCTCCTTCGGGGCGGCAGAGGGCGTGGAATCGGTCGAGGAGTCCCGCCGCACCGAGGGCGGCCTGGCCGGTGTCGGGATGCATGTCGAGGGAGCCGCCCTGCGGGCGGGCGTCGGCGGATGCCTCGCGTTCGAAGACGGTGACGGAGCGGCCGTGTTGCTGGAGGACTCGGGCGCAGGTCAGGCCGCCGAGGCCGGCGCCGACGATCGCGACGCGGGGATCACGAGCAGAGTTCATGGGAGTGCCCCTCGGGAGGTGGGTGAGCCGGCGGGAGACCCGGCATCACCAAGAAAGCACACTCGATAAATAAGCGCAATGACTAAACTTTCGCAGCGACTGCACTTCGAGGTACGGTGGGCGAGTGACCGAAACGACCGGGCGCCGCGAGCGCAAGAAGGCCCAGACCCGCCAGTCCCTGGCCGACGCCGCGCTTGAGCTCTTCCTCGAGCGCGGCTACGACCAGGTCGGCGTCAAGGACGTCGCCGACCGTGCCGACGTCTCGGTGACCACCCTGTTCAAACACTTCTCCGGCAAGGAAGCCCTGGTCTTCGATCAGGACGACGAACTGGAAGCAGAACTCGTCGCCGCCGTGCGCGAACGCACCCCGGGCCAGTCGATCCCGCAGGCGCTGCGCGAGCACCTCCTGCTGAAACAGACCCAACTCGCCGTCCACGCCACCGACCCGCGGTTCGCCGACTTCACGCGCCTGGTAGAGGAGACCCCCGCGCTGCGCGACTACGCCCACCGCATGTGGACGCGCCACGAAGCGGCCCTGGCCAGGGCCGTCGCCGAGGCGGTGGGTGCGCCCGAGGATGACGTCAGCTGCGCCGCCCTGGCCCGTTTCGCCCTTGAGGCCCGCAGCCTCATCCTGCGGCACGCCGAACCGCGCCGAGCTGCCGACGAGGCCTTCGCGCTGCTCGAACACGGCTGGGCAGCCTCCCATCCGAGCAACTGACCGGGCTGCCAGGCGCCCCGCTGTGCGCGGTGGCGGTGCGCGCTCGGGACCCTCGGTGAGGCCCTCCGCGAGGCGTCCTCCCTCGATACCCCCTCGGCCGGCATCGGGTAAGAACGACCGGCAAAAGGTATCGGGTGTGGGGGAGGGCGCAGAGCAGGTGCGGGTCCACGTGATCATGGTGTCTCTACGCTCAGCGATCACGAAGGACACGGCCGTGTCCGCGTTGCCGTCTTGCTGCTCGAAACCGCTCAGCGTCGGAGGACGACGATCACGACCGCCGTGCTCCGGGTCGGCCTACCGTTCCGGGCGGAACGGCTGCAGGAAGCGGATCCCGTCCTCGATGCTGCCGTCCATCAGTCCCAGCAGTTGGGGCACCAGGTCCTGCATGCGGGGTGCCTGCAGGTGGCTTTCGAGGGCCTCGCGGCTCTCCCAGCGCTCGAAGATGACGAACACGCCCGGTTGTCCCTCGACCTGGTGAGCCTTGTAGCCGATGTTGCCTGCGTCGTAGCGCGATGCGGTGACGGCGGCTGTCATGAACGCCTTCATCGCGGCTTCCTTCCCGGATTTGGCCCGGGCTTCCCACAGCACGGTGACGTAGTGGTTCGACGTGGTGGTCATGCTTGCTCCTCCTGACTCCGAACAGCATCGTTGCGCGCCGTTCACGACTCGACACTGAGCCCCCGGGGAGCGTCGGCGGGAGCTACGGGACTTCGTGGTACAGCGCGTACCACCCAGCGGGGCGGGGTGTGCGGGAGGATGGTGTGCATGGATCAACTCGGTGCAGCGCTGCGGGCGTGGCGGGACCGGCTGGACCCCGCGACGGTGGGCCTCGCACACGGCTCGCCCCGTCGGGTCCCCGGTCTGCGACGCGCGGAGCTGGCGATGCTGGCCGGCATCCCGGTCGAGTACGTGGTCCGGCTGGAGCAGGGACGGGTGGCGACACCCTCGGCGCAGGTCTGCTCAACCCTGGCTCGCGCCCTGCACCTGTCCGACGACGAGCAAGCTCACTTTTTCCGCATGGCCGGTCATGCAGCGGATCCGAGCCGGGTCCCACGAACGATCCCATGGAGCCTGTACCGGATCGTGGACCAACTCGGCGGCAACCCGCTGGCGATCTACGACGCCACCTGGCAGTTGCTGCACTGGAATCCGCTGTTCGCGGCCGCATTCGGCGATCCCACGGTCCGCGGTGTGGGAGACCGCAACGTCCTGGTCTGGCAGTTCCTGGGTGAGCTGCCCCGGGTCCGGCAGACGGCGGCCGAGCGGGTGGCGTTCGAGGAGTCCCTCGTCGCCGACCTGCGCGACGACGAGCCGGTACCCCGACGATCCCGACCTCGCGGCGTTGGTATCGAGGCTGAACCTCAGCCCACAGTTCTGCGAGTTGTGGAGCCGCCGAGCGGTGGGCGGTCACCAGAGCGCGCACAAACTCGTCCAGCACCCGGATGTCGGAGACATCGCCATGAACTCCGACATCCTCAACACCCAGGACACGAACCTCCGCCTCGTGGTGTACACGCCGCAGCCAGGCACCGACGCCCGCAGCAATCTCGAATTCCTTGCGGCCGTAGGGGTCCAGAGGATGTCTCCTCAGGGATGAAGGCTCGCTTTCTGCCTCGTCCGGTGGACCAGGCTGCTGGGTGGTACGCGCGGTACCACGAAGTCCCGTAGCTCCCGCCAACCCTCCCAGGAACCCAGCATGGAGTGCGTGAACAGCGCACGACCGTGCTGTTCGGACCAGGAGGACCAGCATGACCACCACATTCATCACCGGGGCCAACAAGTCCCTCGGTTTTGAAACCGCTCGGCGCCTCGTCGAGGCGGGGCACACCGTCCTCCTCGGTGCCCGCCACCGTGAGCGCGGTCGGGCCGCGGCCGAGTCGCTCGGCGCCCGGTTCATTCAGATCGACGTGACCGACGACGCCTCGGTCCAGGCCGCGGCCGCGGATGTCGCCCTGCATGAGGGAACGATCGGCGGCCGGAGAGCGATGACACTGGCTCGCCTGCCGGAGCCGCTTCCCGTCTGGCGGGCACCTGAGAGGACGAAGCCGCGCAGCGGCCTGTCGGCGCGATGCGGTTGGCCCAGGACGCCTGGGTCGGGGTGAAGCACAGCTCGGTCGTGTGCCGGGTGGCCGACTTCGCTGCGGCTGACCTCAGCCAGCTGACCCGCGTGATCAAGCAGACACTGAGGAAGATCCAGTACCGGCCTCATCTTCGGTGGCTGCCTCCCGCCGACTGGCCTGATCATGGACAACGACGCGACCAGATCATCGGATTCCACGGGTTCAACACTCTCCACGTGACCCGCACGCGGCCGCGTTGGCGATTCTTGCTCAAAGAGAGCGCAGCGCCTCTGTCGGAGCGAGCCGGGATGCCCGTAGGGCCGGGTAGAGGCCGGCCAGGACACCGACTGCCATGGCGACGGCGGGTCCGGTGGCCAGGATGGTCGGAGGGATTACTGGGGGCCAGTTCTCCCAGGTGGCGTATCCGAAGACGCCGATGGCGCCGAGTAAAGCGCCGATGATGCCGCCGACCGCGCCGAGGACGGCGGCTTCGATGAGGAACTGGGTGGCGATCTGTCCTGTGCGTGCGCCCAGTGAGCGCCGCAGACCGATCTCGCCGCGGCGCTCCATGACGCCGACGACCATGGTGTTGGCGATGCCGACACCGCCCACCAGCAAGGCGACGGATGCCAGCGCGATGACGAGGCTGTTGAGCCCGGAGACGGTCTCGTAGCGGGCTTTGAGGAGATCGGAGGGACGGGAGACGGCGACGTTCTGTGGTGCGGCCGGGTTAGCGGTGGCACCCGCGACATTCTGGACGGCGGAGACCTTGTCGGGGTCGGTGCGCAGGTAGACGGTGCTCGCCGTGCCGTTGGCTTTGAGGTTCTTGACGGCGTTGCTCCAGCTCATCAGCACGGATCGGTCGATCTCAGGGGCGAGTTCATTGGCGCGCAGGATGCCGATGACGGCGTACCAGTGGTCTGCGATCCACACCCGTGTCCCCGGCGTGTAGAGGCCGAGCGCTTCCGCGGCGTCATGGCCGAGGACCACGGTCGGCAGGTGTTCCGAGGGGGCGTCCAGCCAGCGGCCGGCTGCGAGTTCGCCGCGCAGCGCTGACAGCAGGTTGCGTCGGGCGCCCACTACTTGCAGGCCGCCGTCACGGTCCTTGGGCATGTAGGGGGTTCGGTACACCTTGGCGTCGGTGGTGGTGATGGCGGTTGCCTGCTGGACCGGGCCGATACGGGCTAGCATCTTCTCCGCCTGCGGCGGCAGCGTGGTTTGCGTGCCGTCGAGGCCCTTGCCGGGTGAGATGGTGAGCAGGTTGCTGCCGAGCCTGTCGAGTTGTGCCAGTAGGTGGGCCTTGCTGGAGGCCGATACACCTGTGACGGCGACCAGGGCTGCGATGCCCAGGGCGATGCCGAGGGCGGAGAGCATGGCGCGCAGGCGCCGGATGCGTGGTCCGAGCGTCCCTTGCCGCAGGATGTCGCCCGGCCGCAGCCTGGCGGGCCGTGGCAGCGGTTCGACGTGGTGGGTCTGCGCGTCGCCACGCGGGGGAGTGAGGAAAGGAGTCACAGCCACGGCCCTCGCTTGTCGAAGGCGATGCGTCCGTCGCGGATGCCGATCCGGCGGGGGAAGGACTCGGCGAGTTCGGCGTCATGGGTGATGACTACGACGGTCGTACCTAGGGAGTTGAGGGTGCGCAGCAGCTCGACGATTTCCTGCCCGGAGTGGGTGTCGAGGGCACCGGTGGGTTCGTCGGCCAGCAGCAGCCGCGGTGTGCCGACGACGGCGCGGGCGATGGCCACGCGCTGCTGCTCTCCGCCGGAGAGCTGGTTCGGCTTGTGCTGGAGTCGGTGGCTGAGGCCGACGGTTTGTAGCACGTCGGTGGCACGGCGTCGCCGCTCCGAGGGCTCGACGCCTGAGTACAGCAGACCGGTGGCCACGTTCTCCACCGCGCTGAGTCCGGGCATGAGGAAGAACTGCTGGAAGACGAATCCGATGTCGCGGGCGCGCAGAACAGCCAGTTGGGCTTCGCTGAGCTGGTCCACCGGGTGGCCGGTGACTGCGAGGCTGCCGGAGCTGGGCCGGTCCAGGGTGCCCAGGAGGGCGAGGAGTGTGGATTTACCGGACCCG
The DNA here is from genome assembly GCF_055558375.1 of Streptomyces sp. NPDC025793. Taxonomy (NCBI): domain Bacteria; kingdom Bacillati; phylum Actinomycetota; class Actinomycetes; order Kitasatosporales; family Streptomycetaceae; genus Streptomyces; species Streptomyces sp. NPDC025793. Next base: position 13,619 of record NZ_JBVHMR010000063.1, read on the forward strand.
GAAGGGCCGACCACAGCGACGAGTTCGCCCTTTTCGATGGTGAGGTTGATGCCGTGCAGGACACGTGTCGGCGGGTCGCTGGGGAACTCGCGGACGACGTCGACCAGGTCCAGGACGGGAACGGGGGCTGCGGTGCCGGTGCTCACTCGGGAATCACCACCTTGGTGCCCTCCTTTATGTCGCCCTTGGTGATTTCTGCTCGGGCGTCGGCGACGAGTCCGATCGTCACGGGTACGAGCTTGTGCTGCCCGTCGGACTGGATGACCTCGACACCGTAGCCGCCCTCCGCGAGGGCGAGGAGTGCGGTGACCGGGACGGCGAGTACCTGGTTGGCCTTGTGGTCGCTCACGGTGAGAGTGGCCGGTCCGGGGCCGGCCGCCTTCACGGTCTTCTCGTCCGGGAGAGAGACGGTCACTTCCGACTGTTGTTTGTTGTCCCCGCTCTGGTCCTGTCCGCCGCCGTCCTGTTGTTGCTGGGCGCTGATGTGCACGGCGGTGACCTTGCCGCTCACCGTATTTCCGTTGGGGAGGCCGACCTTGAGGCCGGTCCCGGGTGATAGACGTGACAGTTGCTCGTACGAGATCTTGGCGGTGGCCACCAGTTGGGTGCCGGTGACCTTGAGCAGGGTTGTACCTGTCAGGGATGAGCCCACGACGCCCACGGTCTGGGACACGCGCAGGCGGGGCATGTCGAGCACGACGACCGATCCGGGGTCGACCTCCCCTGTCTGAGAGCTGCCCAGCTGTTTCTGCCACCGCTTCACGGCAATCTCGGTGGCGGTCGTGAAGGTGTCGTCGGCGGTCAGGCCCAGCCCTTCCGCGTATCCGAGGGCGATGAGGTTCCTCTTCAAGGCGCGGACATCCTCGCCCTGCATGTCCTTCCCGGTTCTGTTCTTCTTCAGCACCCGCCATAGCGGGCGGTCGCCCCGGAAGTACGGAATGCGGACTCCGTCGCGCTCCCACAGCCACTGCCCGGGCTGGACGACGTCCCCCACCTGCCGGATGGCGGTGAGGGTACCGCCGGCACGACCGACGGCCTCGATCTCGTGCCCGTAGCCGATAGCGCCCTTGACGTCCATGCCGGTCGACAGGGTCGTGCGCTCGACCACGGCGGTCGCTTGGGGCTTGGCGAGGCCGCCACCCGTGCCGCCGTGCTGGCCACTCAGCCAGCCCTGCTGCTGCGCCGTGACCGCCAGGGCGGCCACGGCCGTGGCGGCGATGACCGCGCCGGCGACTCGGCGGGAGCGGCCTGTACGGCGTCGGCCATTACGACGGCGGACGGTGGGGGAAGAGCAGTCCTCGGACTCTGTGTTGTCGCCGGACCGGTCCTGAGGTCCGGCCTCGGGGGCCGTACTCACTGGTTGCCCCCGTCGTTGACGAGGCCCACGCCGCCCGACATGTAGTCCTTGCACTTCTGAAGGACTTTGGTCCAGGTCTCGGGGGGGACGTCGGGCATCTTCAGCTGCGGAGCGCCGTTGACGACGCCCGGGTCGGCCATGTTCGGAATACCGTTCTTGCGGGCGCATGCGGCGAACTTGCGGGCGTCCTGCACGGCCTTCTCGTCATGCTGGGCCTGCAGCTGCTGCATGCCCGGAACCTTTTTGTTGCAGACCGCCATGGCCTTGTCGATGGCCTGCGCGTCGCTCTGATCGTCGGAGCCGCCGTTCTTGTCCGCGCCGGAGGCACTGAGGCCCACACCGTTGTCACCGACCGTCACTCCGGAGATGCCTTGGTCGCGCAGGCAGCTCTCGAACTTGCGATATGTGGACTCCTTGTCGACCGAGGGCGCGGTAGCGCCCTTCTTGTCGACGGATGCGACGTCGTTCCTGCCGCCGTCGGGACCGCTGCCGCAGCCGGCGACCAGCAGGACACCGGACATGATCAGAACCACGGATGACACCCGCGTTCGCACACGCATGGAAAACCTCCACAGGAAGTGGGCGGAAGGTCCGCCCACGAACACGACAAGAGGTACGGCAGGTGCGGTGTCGGCCCGGTAAGACGACGACTCACTCTCAGCTCACCGACCGGAGTAACCGTCGGCCGGGGCAGCCGTCCAACGAGACAAGCGAATGCCCAGGCGGCCGGGGCTGGGCGGATTCGGCCTGCACTCACCACTGGCTCACCGGTGCGTTCCTAGGGTGGAGCTCGTGGTGGCAGTCCCCACACGGCCACCTGGCTGTCACCCGTCGCCCGCCCGGCTCCCCGCGTCCCTCGCGGGCGGGCGACGGGGACACGGTGGGCACGCAGGGCCGTATGGCTTCACGGTCCTACTGACTGCGGCTCGTCAGGGTGAACTCGCTCGAAGTCCCTGATGGGCTGGCAGTGCTGGCTGTATCTGGTGGTGTGTGAGAGGTGGGGATGGGGGCGGGGTGTCTGCTGCGGGACGGTGGCGCCGGGAGACGGTACGGAATCAGGCGGCCGAGCTGTTCGAGCGGAAGATCAAGCCGCTGGAGGTGGCACGGCGCCTGCGGGTGAGCCCGAAGTCGGCCTGTCCATGGCATCAGCTATGGCGGGACGGCGGTGTTCGGGCTCTGGCCTCCCGTGGCCCGAGCGGATCGCGCTGCCGGCTGTCCCCGCGCTGCCTGGAGAAGCTGGCCGCGTACCTGGAGGAGGGGCCGGCTGCGCACGGCTGGGACCCGGACCAGGTGTGGACCGGTGCGCGGGTGGCGACGCTGGTCGGCAGGAAGTTCCACGTCTCCTACAGCGTCTCGGGGGCCACCCGGCTGATGCGCCGGCTCGGGTTCACCCCGCAGGCTCCTGCTCGCAGAGCCGCGGAACGCGACGAGCAGGCCATCGCCGTGTGGAAGGAGGCGACGTGGGGGAGGTAAAAGCGCCCGGGCGGCCTGTGACGGCTTCATCTGCTTCGAGGACGAAGCCGGGTTCACCCGCAGGCCGCCGAAGGGCCGCACCTGGGGCAGGCGGGGCATCACCCCGGTCGTGAGAGTGTCCGGCCGCCGTTCCGGGAGGGTCTCCGTCGCCGGGCTGATCGCGACGCGTCCGGGCTCGAAGACCCGGCTGTGCAACCGGCTGCGGCTGCACACCGGACGCAAGGGCGAGCGCCGCAGCCTGTCCGAGGACGACTGCATCGGCCCGATCGACGGGATGCACCAGCTGGTCAAGGCACCGATCGTGCTCGTATGGGACCGGTTGAACACCTACGTCTCCCACACCATGCGCGAGCTGATCGAGGCACGGGAGTGGCTGACGGTGTTCATCCTGCCCTCCTATGCACCTGAACTGACCGCGGTCGAGTACCTGTGGGCCCACGTCAAACGCAGTCTCGCCAACCTCGCGAGCGCGGCTCTCGACCGGCTCGAGGCCCTCGTCCGCAACTGACTCAAACGCCTCCAGTACCGCCCGGAGCTCCTCGACGGTTTCGTTGCCGGGCCCGGACTCTCCCTCGACCTCCCACCACCATCACCCTGAAGCGCCGAAATTCAGTAACGGCCGTGTCACGCGGAGGGGGAGCGGTCCGGGAGCGTCACACGCACTTCGAGGCCCCCGCTCGCACGGCATCGTGCTTCGACGGTGCCGTGGTGGGCGTCTGTCACCGCCTTGACCACGGAGAGGCCCAGACCGCTGCCGCGGGGGGCACTCGAGTGGGGGGTGCCTCGGCGGAACGGGGTGAACAGGTCCGCCGTCACCGCCTCCTCCAGCTTCGCACCGGTGTTGGAGGCGATCAGCATGCTGCGACCGCCGGCACGGTCGTGCCGGGTCGTGATGCGCACCTGCCCGCGAGGCACGTTGTGACGGACGGCGTTGATGACGACGTTGCTCACGAGCTGGGCGAGCAGCGGGACGTCGCCCTCCACGGGAGCGGGATCGAGTTCCGCGCGGACCAGGAGGTGAAGCTTCTCGATGTCCTCGCCGACGTCGGTGAGCGCGGAAGCGACGAGACGGCGCAGGTCGGTGCCGGTCGGGTGCAGGGTGCCGCTTTCGCCTCTGGCGAGGGCGAGGAGGGAGCCGATCAGTTCCTCGCTGCGCGTGGTCGCCGCGAGTGCCCGGTGGAGTGCCGGCTGCAGGTCGGCCGGTACCCGGCCCTGGGCGAGAGGCACTTCCAGGGCGGTGCGTTGCAGAGTGAGCGGGGTGCGCAGCTCGTGGGACGCCTGTGCGGTGAAGACCCGTTGTGCGGCGTAGGCCCTCTCCAGCCGGCCGATGGAGCGGCCGGCGAGTCCGCGTCCTAGGAAGGCCGCGCAGGCGGTCAGCAGGACCAGGGCGATGCCCGAGCGCAGCAGCAGGTCGTCGAGGACGGCGCTCTCGAAGGAGTCGAAGGCGTGCGCGGGCGTGCTCGAGGTGGCGGGTAGCGAGGGGGTAGCCGGGACGCTGTTGAGCAAGGGCACCAGGCTGTGGCCCCGTGCGCCGATGACCTGCCGGACCGAGAACCAGTTCAGTGCGAGCAGCACGCTGCCGGCGAGAAGCATGGCCGTGCTGTAGAGGAAGGTGAGTCGGTTGCGCAGCGACAGGCGCCGCAGGACAGCGGGCCACGGACCTCGGATGCGGGTGGCTTTCACAGTCGGTACCCGAATCGGGGCACGGTCTCGATCAGCGGGGGGTCGCCCAGCTTCTTGCGCAGCTGGTAGACCGCGACCTTGACGGCCGTGGTCTCGGGCGTCAGGTACGGATCCCACACCTGCTCCAGCAGGTCTCGGGTGGTCACGATGCCTCCGTCGGCCGCGAGCAGCACCTCCAGCACGCTGAGTTCCTTGCGGGTGAGGCCGAGGGGGCGCCCGTCCCGTTCGGCGAGTCGGCGTGCGGTGTCGAGCCGAACACCTCTGCGTTCCAGCACTGTAGGCGACCCTGGTGCGCCGCGGCGGCGGGCCAGGGCGTGCACGCGGGCCACCAGCTCCACGTAAGCGAACGGCTTGGCCAGGTAGTCGTCGGCTCCCAGCCCCAGACCCTCCACACGGTCGGAGATCGTGCCGGCCGCGGTGAGCATGAGGATGCGGGCGGGGTGGGTCGAGGCGACCAGGGTGCGGCATACGGCGTCGCCGCTGATGCCGGGCAGATCCCGGTCCAAGATCACCAAGTCGAAGTCGGTGGCAGCGGTCAGCTCCAAGGCGCGGGCGCCGTCATGGGCGACGCGCACGGCCATGCCTTCGCCACGCAGTCCGTCGGCGAGCATCTGGGCGAGCTCGACCTCGTCCTCGACAAGGAGTATGTCCATGGTCGTCAGTATCCGTTCGCATGGGTGAGCCTCAGGTGAGTCGTGGTCCCACCGACGGGACACCGGGCTGGGTGTGCTTCGCAACCGCGACCCACGCGATCTTGGTGCCGTCCCCGGGGACGCGGTAGCCCCAGGCTCCGCCGGTCAGCTCTTCGATGATGAACAGCCCGCGGCCGCGCTCACCAAGCCCGGCTGCCATGCTTTCTAGTCCGTGTCCCCGTTCTGGGGCATCCGGAAAACGCGGTATGTCGGGATCGCAGTCGCGGACCTCGCACAGCACATGCCGTGGGGTATGCCGCAGCACCAATTGGTAGGGGCCGCGGGCGTGTTCCGTAGCGTTCGCCACGAGCTCCGACACGGCCAGGACCGCGTCGGCTGTGGATTCTTCGCCCAGACGCAGTGGCCCCAACGCCTGCCGCAGAGCGATGCGAGCACGTACCGAGGCCCCCGGAGTAGTCCTCGTCCACGTCAGCAGCAGCGTCGAAGCCGGATGCAGCACCATCGAACTCACCGTCCCGGGAGGAGCGAGGCTGGTGTGCGAGACCCGCACTGCGATCCAACCTCATGAGAAATATAGTGCTCATTCAGAGCATCGGGAACCGGTTTGTCCGTTTTGTTTTTCGATTCTGCGCAATGCAGACGGCTGTGCTGCGTACGGAGCGCAGCACAGCCGCAACCGGAGCCTGCAATCAGGTGCGCACGGCCAGTACATCGGCCTCGATCAGCGCACCGGGAGCCAGCCCGGCGGTGACCGTGGTCCGCGGCGGGAACGGCTCGGCGAGGACACTGCGGTACGCGGCGTCCATCGCGTCGAAGTCGTCGTCGCTGGCCAGGTGGACGCGGACCATCAGGACATCGTCCCAGTCGGCGCCGTCGGCAGCCAGGATCGTCCCGAGCTGTTCGAGTACGCGCCGGGTCTGTCCGGCCGCGTCGGTCTTGAGCAGTGCGCCGGTCGCGGGATCGGTGGCGATCTGGCCGCAGACCTGCAGGAACGGGCCGATCCGGCGGGCCTGGCTGTAGGCGCCGACCGGCAACGGGGCCGCTTGGGTGGTGACGGTGGTGAAGGGCATCATGTCTCCGGATGAGGGTGGTGCGGTAGCCGGGCTTGAACGAAGCACCGGCGGGCGGAGGGATCAGGGCGCGTGGGTAGCGCTCATGACGTGTTTCACGCGGGTGTAGTCGGCGAGGGCGTAGGCGGACAGATCCTTGCCGTGGCCGGAGTGCTTGAAGCCGCCGTGCGGCATTTCCGGCGTGAGCAGGCCGTGGCTGTTGATCCAGACCGCGCCGAAGTCGAGTGCCGCACTCGTTCGCTGCACCCTGCTGTGATCGCAGGTCCACACCGAGGCGGCCAGGCCGTAGGGCTGGTCGTTGGCGAGCCTGACGGCGTCTTCTTCGCTGCTGAACCGTTGCACGGTCAGGACGGGAGCGAAGATCTCCTCCTGAACGATCTCGTCGTTCTGCGCGAGGCCGGAGATCACAGTCGGGGCGAGGTGGAAGCCCAGGTCACCGACCTGGTGGCCACCGGTGTGGAGGGTGGCGTGGTCGGGGAGACGCTCGATCATGGCGAGCACCCGGTCCAGCTGTGCCTGGCTGTTGAGCGGGCCGTAGGCGGGATCGACGAGCGGCGGCGGCCCGGTGACAGTGGTCTTCGCGCGCGTCACGAGCGCCTCCAGGAGGGCGTCGTGGACCGCCCCGTGGGCGAGGATCCGCGTGGCGGCGGTGCAGTCCTGCCCGGCGTTGTAGAAGCCCGCGGCCACGATGTGGTCGGCTGCCGTCTCGATGTCCGCGTCCTCGAAGACCAGGACGGCCGCGTTCCCACCGAGTTCGAGGTGGGTCTGCTTGACGTCGTCCGCCGCGGCGCGGGCGACTTCGATGCCGGCACGGGTTGATCCGGTGATGGACACGAGCGCTGCGGCCGGGTGGGCGATGAGAGCGCGTCCGGTGTCGCGGTCGCCAAGGACGACGTTGACCACGCCGGGCGGAAGGAAACCGGCCGCGACCTCGGCGAGCAGGAGGGTGCTTGTCGGCGTGGTCTCGGCGGGTTTGATGACGGTGGTGTTCCCTGCGGCGACGGCCGGCCCGATCTTCCAGACCGCCATCATCAGCGGGTAGTTCCACGGTGTGATCTGTGCGCAGACGCCGAGCGGTTCGCGGCGTATCTGCGAGGTGTGCCCCACGAGATACTCGCCGGCGGCGGTGCCTTCCAGCAGACGGGCCGCGCCCGCGAAGAACCGCAGCTGGTCGGCGCACTGGGGGATCTCTTCGGTGAGCACCTGGCGCCGTGGCTTGCCGGTGTCGCGGCATTCGGCGTCCGCGAACTCCTCGTCGAGCTCCTCCAGCGCGTCGGCCAGACGGAGCAGGGCGATCTGACGGTCCCTGGGCGTGCTGCGGCGCCAGGTGGCGAAGGCATCGGCGGCCGTGCGCAGCGCCAGATCGACGTCGGCTGCGCCGGAGACCACGGCTCGGGCCGTTGGTGCACCGGTGCGGGGATCGATCAGCTGACTGGTGTGCGTGCCTGGGGCGCGTGTGAGATTGCCTATGAAGTTACCCAGGACGGCTTGTACGGTCACGTGGTTTCCAGGTGGGTCGGGGCGAACATGTTCAGCCGCGTGGGCAGGACGACAACGCCGGGGCCGCCCGAGTCCAGCGCCCAGGTCAGGTCGGCTCCGAGACTTCCGGGGGTGGTGGTGACGGCGGGTATGCCGAAGGACTCGGCGAGGGCCGCGAAGTCGGGACGGGCGAGTTCGGTGGCGGTCGCGGCACCGAAGGTGTCGTTCATGTACTCGCGCAGGATGCCGTAACCGCCGTCGTCGATGATCAGCCAGACCACGGGCAGGTCGTGCTGGCGGAGGGTGGCGAGTTCGGCGAGGGAGTACATGGCGCCACCGTCACCACTGACCGCGAGCACGGGCGCGCCGTCGAGGGCGGCGGCCGCGCCAAGGGCGGCGGGGAGACCGTAGCCGAGGCCTCCGGCTCCCTGCGCCGAGTGGAACTCGCCCGCCCGCGGGTCGTAGGCGGACCAGGCCCAGTACCCAAGGATCGTCATGTCCCAGAAACTCGGGGTGTCGTCGGGCAGGGCCGAGCGGACCGCCGCGAGGATCCCCTGTTCCAGGTCGAGGTCCTGATCGGCGATCCGCTCGCCCACTCGGGTAAGGACGTCTGCCACCGCGGCGTACGCCCAGTCGCCCCGGTCACCGGCGGGTACGGCGACGGCGAGGTGGTCCAGGGCAGTGCGGGCATCGGCGTGGATGCCGAGCGCTGGGTGATTGGATTCCAGCTTCCCCGGGTCGGCCTCGATCTGGATGACCCGGCCTCGGGGCGCGAAGGTGTGGTAGTTGCTGGACAGCTCACCCAGACCGGAACCCACCACCAAAAGGACGTCGGCCTGCTCCAGGAACGCGGTGACATGGCGGTCCTCCAGCCAGGACTGCAAGGAAAGCGGGTGCGTCCAGGGGAAGGCGCCCTTGCCGCCGAAGGTCATCACCACCGGTGCCTGCAGGCGTTCGGCCAGCTCCCGAAGGGATGCTTCGGCGCCGGCGCGGACCACTCCTCCGCCCGCCAGGATCACCGGTCGTTCGGCGGCGGCGAGGATGCGGGCCGCCTCGGTGACCAGTTCGGCGCGCGGCCGCAGCGGCACCGGTGCCGCCGACAGATCGGTCACCGGCGGGACGGCCGCTTCGGCGAGGAGGATGTCCTGGGGGATCTCCACCCACACCGGCCCGAAGGGCGCGGTGGCGGCCTCCCGCCATGCCTCGGCGATCGCCGACGGTATCTGTGAGGCCGCACGCGCGATCCGGGTCGACTTCACCACACCCCGTGCGACGGCCTGCTGGTCGGGCAGTTCATGCAGGAAGCCGCGTCGTGCGCCGCCCAGCCCGGCCGACGGGATCTGGCTGCTGATCACCAGGACGGGGACGGAGGCGGCCATGGCCTCCTGCAGTCCCGCCAGCGCGGTCAGGGCGCCCGGGCCGGTGGAGAGCAGCAGTGGGGTGACCTGACCGGTGACGCGGGCGTGACCGTCGGCTGCGAAGGCCGCGTTGTTCTCCACGCGACCGGAGACGAAGCGAAGGTTGCTGCGCCGCAGGGCGTCGAACAGCCCCAGGGCGTGCTGGCCGGGAATACCGAAGACGGTGGAGGCACCAAGCGCCTCCAAGGACTCGACGACGACGTCACCGCCGTTGCGGCGATGCCCCGTCTCGGCTGCGAGCAGGGTCACGCCGCCCACCCGTCCCAACCAGCGCTGCGGTCGCGCAGCGAACGCAGTGTTGCCTCGACGCGTTCCAGGGCACCTTCGAGGTAGGTGAGTTCCAGGCCGTGCGTGATCCTCAGATGGTGCTCCACGCCGAAGTCGGCACCGGCGCCGACCAGGACGCCGGCCTCCGTGCGCAAGAGGTCGGCGACCTGCGCGGAGGGCAGGTCGAAGTGGTAGCGGATGAAGGCCAGCGCCGTGGCCTGGGGGGCGTGCGCCGACACCAGGCCATCGGTGGACTCCACCCAACTGCTCAGCCGGTCCCAGCCCGAGCGGATCAGGCCGCGGGTGCGCCGCAGCAGGGCGGTACGCATGGGCTCGGCGAGGGCGATCTCGGCGAGCTGCATCGACAGGATCCCCGTGGAGATCGTGAAGTACTCGTGGCGGCGCCAACTCGCCTGGACCAGGTCCTTCGGGCCGACCAGCCAGCCCAGGCGGAGGCCGGGCAGCCCGTAGGCCTTGGACAGGGAACCGACGGCGATGACGCGGTCGTAGGTACCCCAGGCCGTCCGGGTCTCGGTGTCACTGAGCCGCTCGGTGCCCCGATACACCTCGTCGACGATGAGCCATGCGCCGACCTTCGCGCAGGCCGCGGCGATCGCGTCGATCTCCGCGTCGGTGAGGACAGTGCCCACCGGGTTGTTCGGATTGACGACGTAGACGAGCTTGGTGTCCGGCCGCAACACGGTGTCCAGCTCGGCGAGGTCCGGGCGCCAGTGCTGGTCGGGCCGGAGGTGAAAAGCGTCCACCTCGGCGCCGAGGTTGCGCAAGATGCCCCACACCTGCCGGTACCCCGGTTCCAGCACCACCGCGTGGTCGCCGGGCTCGATCAGGGCGTGTACGGCAAGCGTGTTCGCCTCTGCGGCCCCCACGGTCACGAGCACATTGCCCGCATCCGCACCCGGGTACTGGGCGGCGATCAGCTCACGCAGTCGGTCACCACCGCCGACGGCGGGGTAGTGCAGCGGCGTGGCCAGCAGCTCGCGGGCTTTGTCCTCGGTGTCGACCAGCTCGTCCAGCCGCACCGGCTCGATCCCGGAATCCGCGAGGTTGAAGGCGACGCCCGTCTCATAGCGGGACTGCCATTCCTCCAGAGCGAAGGGGGTGAAGGGCATGGAGACTCCGTTCTTCCACAGGCTGGTGTGCGGGGACTCCTGCACATCGACCAACCTGGGTGCGCAATATAATGCACACATTGCGCAAAGTGAAGTAGCGGTGGTCGGCTCGCGAGAAGTAGTGGCGGAGAGTGGCGCTCGCACTCCGTTTGCTCGGACATGCAGTTCAAGGCCCCTGGGGGTGGGGGACGGCCGCTTTAGCAGCCACCGCAAGTGCGCCGCGTTGGCGCCGTGCGCGCGTCGCCTTGTGCGGATTCGCTCTGCTCAGGCCTTCCGGTGACTACAAAAGGGCAGTATGTTGCCCTTGCTGCGCAACAGACTCGCCTGGCAGTACCAGTGGTGTCTCGGCGGATGCGCTCGATTCACAGTCCTGCGCGGGTGATCACCGCCAGCGACCTCACCTACCTCGCGGCCCACCGCGACAACGCGAGGCTGGCCACCTTTCCTTTCCCTCAGTCCTCTCAGGAGACCCCGATGTCCCTGTTCATCCACGCCGCTGTCAGCGGCGGCAGGCGAAGCCGGCGCACCACCCGGGCCGTGGTGATCGCATCGCTGGCTCTCACTCTCGGTGCGTGCGCGAACCCGCCCGTCTCCGGCTCTGGGAGTCCGGGCACCGCATCGCCCGTGCCGACAGCCAAGGCGGACCCGGCACTGCGAGCCCTGGTACCCGACGAGTACCGCACAGCAGGCCGGATCCACGTCGCGACCAACGCCCCCTACGCGCCGTACGAGATGTTCGCCTCGACCGGAGGCAAGGACCTCACGGGCCTGGAGATCGACCTCGGCAAGGCCGTCGGCCAGAAACTGGGCGTCCCCTTCGTCTTCTCCCAGCAGCCCTACGACGGTCTGTTCCCAGGCCTTCAGGCCGGCAAGTACGACCTCCTCATGGCCGCCTTCTTCGACACCAAGGAGCGGGAGAAGACCGTCGACTTCGTCGACTACAGCCGCTCGGGCTCGGCGCTGCTCGTGCTCAAGGGCAAGGCCGACGGCATCGCGACGCTGTCGGACCTGTGCGGCGTGCAGGTGGCCGCGCAGAAGGGCAGCGCCCAGGTTGTCCTGCTGCAGCAACAGAGTGCCGCCTGCGCCAGGTCCGGCAAGCCGGCCGTTCAGGTCAAGATGTTCCCGCAGTTCTCCGACGCCCAACTCGCACTGAAGACCGGAACGGTCAAGGTGGTGGCCGGTGACCTGCCCACGCTCGGCTACGTCCTACGGCAGGATCCGGCGTCCCCCTTCGAGATTGTCAAGGACCCGAAAGCACCCAACGGGTACCAGAGTTCACTGACCGGCATCGGCGTGCCCAAGAGGCAGCCGAAGCTGCGCGAGGCCATCCGGCGGGCCGTCCAGGAACTCATCGACGACGGCACCTACGGCCGCATCCTCGCCCGGTATGGCGCTTCGGGCATCACCGTCGACAAAGCCGTCGTCAACCAGGCCCAGAGGTGACCGCGATGTCCACCACCAATGACTCCCCCCTCGAAGTCGCCTTTCCGGCAGGGGAACAGCTCACGGTACGACGGCTGCGGCGCCGCGGCCGCACCCTCGGCGCCGTCCTCGTGGGCGCCGTGGCCGCGGGGATCACCTGGTCGTTCGTAGCCAACCCCAACCTCGACTGGCCAACCGTGGGCGCCTACCTGTTCGCCCAGCTCACCCTCCACGGCGTATGGGTCACGTTCTACCTGACCGTGATCAGCATGGTGATCGGACTCGCCGGAGGAACAGCGCTCGCCGTCATGGCACTGTCGGGCAACTACGTGCTGCGCGCCGTCGCAGCCGGATGCACGACGCTCTTCCGTGGCACCCCCTTGCTCGTACAGATCATCTTCTGGGGGTTCATCGGAGCCTTCTTCCCGAACGTGACCATTGGCATCCCGTTCACCGGCGTGGTGTTCTACTCCGCGCCGACGTCTGCTCTCGTCTCCGCGACCACTGCGGCAATCCTCGCCCTGGGCCTCAACGAAGCTGCCTACGCCTCCGAGATCGTCCGCTCCGGCATCCAATCGGTCGACCCCGGCCAGAGAGAGGCAGCCTGCGCCCTCGGGCTGAGCCCTGCGACCACCATGCACCGCATCGTCCTGCCCCAGGCCATGCGCGTGATCGTGCCCCCCATGGGCAACGAGGTGGTCAACATGCTCAAGACCACCTCCTTGGTCTCGGTGATCGCCGGCAACGATCTCATGACCAACCTCCAGCAGGTGTACTCCCAGAACTACAAGGTGATTCCGCTGCTGGTCGTCGCCTCCCTGTGGTACCTGCTGCTGACTGCTGTGCTGTCCCTCGCCCAGAACCGCCTGGAGAAGCGCTACGGCCGCGGCCACGCGCCGGCCTCCACCCACCCGCGTCCACGGAGCACCGCATGAGCACCCCCATGGTCATCGCCGACAAGGTCGGCAAACGGTTCGGACACACCGAGATCCTTAAGGAAGTCGACCTCACCGTGCACAGAGGCGAGGTGACCTGTCTGCTGGGCCCCAGTGGATCAGGTAAGAGCACCTTCTTGCGCTGCGTGAACCACCTGGAACGCATCGACTCCGGGCGGCTGAAGGTCGGCGGCGAACTGGTCGGTTACCGGCAGGAGGGCACCGTCCTGCACGAGCTGAACGAGAAGGACATCGCCCGCCAGCGCAGCCGCATCGGCATGGTCTTCCAGCGGTTCAACCTCTTCCCGCACTTCACGGCCCTGCAAAACATCACCGAAGCCCCTCGCCGCGTCCTCAACGAGAGCAAGGAAGAGGCCGATGACCGGGCACGGGAACTGCTCACCCGGGTGGGGCTGTCCGGACGAGAACACCACTACCCCGCCCAGCTCTCCGGGGGGCAGCAGCAGCGCGTCGCCATCGCCCGTGCGCTGGCCATGCGGCCCGAACTCATGCTCTTCGACGAACCCACCTCGGCACTCGACCCCGAGCTCGTCGGTGAAGTCCTCAGTGTGATGCGGGACCTGGCCGACACGGGGATGACGATGATCGTAGTGACTCACGAGATGGGCTTCGCGGGCGAAGTCGCCGACCAGATCGCTTTCCTGGACGGCGGCCGGGTCATCGAGCACGGAAGCCCCGACGCCGTTCTCGGCAACCCCTCGCACGAGCGCACCCGCGCCTTCCTGTCGAAGGTCCTGTGAGCCGGCCCGTGCCCGCTCGGAACAGCGTGGACGATGCGGACGAGGTCGTGGAGCTATGCCGCGACCTCATCCGCATCGACACCACCAACGCGGGTGACGACCCCGGCCCGGGCGAGCGACGGGCCGCAGAGTACGTGGCCACCCGCCTCGACGAAGCAGGCATCGACAGCCGGATACTGGAGAGCTCGCCCCGGCGTGCCAACGTGGTCGCCCGCATCCCCGGCACCGATCCAACGCGCCCCGCGCTCATGGTGCACGGCCACCTCGACACGGTGCCGGCCCGGCGACATGAGTGGTCACTGGACCCGTTCGCCGGCGAGATCCGCGACGGATGCCTATGGGGCAGAGGCGCCGTCGACATGAAAAACATGATCGCAATGACTCTGACCGCGGTGCGCAGGATGATGCGCGAGGACACCCATCCGCCCCGCGACCTCGTCCTCGCCTTCCTCGCCGATGAAGAAGCCGGCTGCCGCCTCGGGTCACGATGGCTGGCCAGGGAGCATCGCGACCTGATAGCCGACTGCGACCAGGCGATCAGCGAGGTCGGCGGCTTCTCCGTCACGGTGGACCCGACCACGCGTCTGTACATGATCGAAACGGGCCGCAAAGGCGTGGCCTGGCTACGGCTCAGAGCGCGCGGCACGACCGGCCATGCTTCGCTGAACCATCAGCGTTCCGCGGTCGCGCGACTGTCGGCCGCCGTCCACCGAATCGCCGAGGAGAACTGGCCGCTGCGGCTCACGCCAACCTCCGCCCGAACCGTGGAGCGGATCTCCGCCCTCACCGCGCTGGACATCACCACCGACCGGCCCGATCTGCAGGGCACCGTCCTGGCCCCGGTGGCCGCCCTGCTGACGTCTTCCCTGCGCCACGTCGCCAACCCCACCGTGTTGCGGGCAGGCTCGTCAATCAACGTCGTGCCGGGCGACGCGGAGGCCCTGGTGGACGGGCGCTTCGTGCCCGGATTCGCCGAGGAGTTCCTCGGCCAGATCAGCGATCTGGCCGGGCCGGACATCGAGACGGAGATCCTCGACCTCACGCCGGCCGACGAAGCTGACGCCGACGCCGCCCTCCTCGGCGCCATGCACACCGCACTTCGGGCCGCGGATCCCACGGCCGCGATCGTGCCATACTGCTCATCCGCTTCCACCGACAACGCATCGTTCGCCCCGTTGGGCATCGCGGGTTACGGCTTTGCGCCCCTGCGGCTCCCCGCCGGATTCGATTTCGGCGCGATGTTCCACGGTGTGGACGAGCGAGTGCCCCTCGACGCGCTGCGCTTTGGAGCGGACGTGTTGTACCGGTTCCTCTGCAACTGCTGACGAGGGGTCGAGAGGCCGCTCCCGGCAACCACGACACCACACCGTGCACAGGGCCGCCACCCTGAGTGGCGGCCCTACCCGGAACCCATCAGCAAGCGTGCCACCGCCACGTCCTCGAGCCCCAACCCGACCGACCGGAAGAAGACAGGTCGACCGCCACTCGGCGGCGGACACCCACCCGTGAGAAGTTCGGGCAGGTCACCTCGGAGCATGTGCGGATCCCACAACCCGGCTGCCGCAGCGAGCACCATCTCACCAGCAGCACCGGCCACCGTCGGCCGGTGGTCGCCATAAACATCGAGCTGGCCCAGGGACTGCGGGGCGATCTCGTGAGCATGAACAGCGTTGGTGCTGATCGAGGTCACCAGCGTGCCTGCCGGCAACGCTGCCGCATCCAGCAACGGACGTGCGGCGCTCGTGCACAGCAGGACGACATCGGCACCCGCCACAGCCTCACCGACGCTGGAAGCGACCCTCACCTCGCCATCGAAGTCGGCGGTCCGACGGCCCTCGGCCACAGCCGGTGAATACACCCGCACGTCCGTGAACGGCCGAACGGCACGCGCATACCTCACATGCGCCCGCGCGAGGGGACCGGCCCCTACGACAGCCAAGGTGTCCGCCTCCTTACGGGCCAACAGGTCCACCGCGAGTGCGGTCGTCGCCGCCGTCCGCACCGCCGTCAGCTCCCCAGAGTCGACGAGCAGCAACGGCTGCCCGGTATTGGTGCTGATCAGCAGCGTCCACGCGGTCACAACAGGACCGCTGCGCGGTTGCGGAAGGTACGGGGAAACCTTCACCCCGTACACACCGTCAACAACGCCCTGATAGGCCACGACGTCTCCGCCGCCCGCTAGTGCGTTGACCACGAACGTTGCCGGGGTGCTGGGGACGCGCCGGTCGATGCTCGCGGTGCCGGGTGTGTAGGCCTCATCCTCGATGTCG
>NZ_JBVHMR010000064.1:0-27521 GCF_055558375.1 Streptomyces sp. NPDC025793
GTCACCCGCAGCCGCCTCGGACGCCTCGTCCGCCAAGGCTTCCTCACCCAACCCGGACGAGGCCGCTACCAGAAACGGACTTAACGCCCACTGAGGTCTACGTGATCGACCCCAATGCTTGCACGGAGTGCGTGGGCTTCTACGACCATTTCGCGTGCCAGGCTGTGTGTCCGGTGGAGTGCTGCGTGCCGGATCCGAAGAGAGTGGAGACCGAGGAGGTTCTGATCAACCGAGCGTTGAGCCTGCACCCCGACGACGAGGAGCTCAAGCGCAAGGTAGCCGCCAACGACTACCCCAGCCACTTCCGGAAGTGAGCTTTCGCCGTTGCGCGGGTCAGGAGCTCGCGGCGATGCGGCGGGCGTGGTGCTGACGTACGAGAGCGGCGTGCGTGCGCATCACGGCGGCGCGGTCGGGTACGTGGTAGACACGCGCGTCGCGGTCGTAGTTGTCGAGTAGTTGCTTTCCGACAAGCACTTTCTTGTCCAGGTCCTTGCCGCAGGCCTTGAACAGCTCGCGGTAACGGGCCTGGTACTCCGGGCGGCCCTTCTTGCGGCTGGGCGCGGCGGTCGCGGGTTGTCCGCGACCGGCGAGGCATGACGCGGCGAGGCCGCCGAGCGTGACCCGGAGTGCCTGGCGGCGCGTTGATTCGAAAGTCATGCACGGAAAGTAGCAGATCGGCTACGTGAAGCTAGCAGGCGCCCGAAGCCCTGCCATCCGGTTGCCCAGCAGCTATGGCGCCCGGTCGAGCCCGAGATCGGCGAGCTGCTGGAGTTCGTCGGTGGTGACCTTCGCGCGCCTGGTCTTGGTGTTGGACAGGAATGCTCCGAGTCGGATTTCGGTCCCGTAGGGCAGGACCTCTACGTGGGATCGGCTGATGGGCCCTACAGAGCCCGTGCGGGCCTTGTACTGAGCGAGGGCGACACCTCTTCGAAGGGCCCCGGAGCCGTCCTTGGGCGCCGCTGCGGGTGCTTCCTGCGGCGGGTGCGGTACGACGCCGATGGCCTCCAGCAGCTCACGCTGCTTGGCCGTCAGACCCTGCCACACGGTGTGTTGGCGCTTCCGGGCCGGCCACTTCCCGATGTCCCCGCCGTGGACGGTGCCGCCGCCGGGCAGAACGTCGACCTGACCATCTTCCTCGCCGACCGGCTCGCGCAGTGCGGCGTAGTGCCGCTGCCAGGCGGCCGGCCTCTGTGGGTTCCAGTGCTCATCGACCGCCCCCAGCGCGGCCCTCCACGTCGGGTGGCCGTCGAGGGTGCTGGGCCGGTGCAGGTTGGACAGCCAGTGTCCGATCGGCCGGTCCAGCGCGGTCGCCGTTCTGGGCGCGCACAACGTCCAGTGTCCCTCGTAAGATGCCTTGCCGGCTTCCGGGTTCTCCTGGAAGCCGGCGTCGGCGACCGATCAGACCATGCCGAGCTGCTCCAGCCACCGGGCACGTTTGCTTCGCGCCGCGGCCGGCACTCCCGCTGGAGACGATGTCCTGAACGACCGCTCCGGGCTTGCGGATCCGCCCGGACGTCCGGTGCGCCTCGTCCACGGCGACCAGGTCCCAGCGGGAAGGCCGGCGGCCGTGTGGGACTGCTCTTGGGGGTTGGCGGGCTCAGCGGTTGTCGTGGAGGTCTTGGTGCATCTGGGGCTGGTCGTCCTTGTCGTGGGTGAGGGCGTAGAGCTCGACCTGGTTGAACGCCTTCGAGGCCACGCCGAGGATCTCGTCGTAGGGGTTGATGCCGGCCACCTGTTTGGCGGTGTCGCCGCCGAGTCCGCCGACGGTGCTGCTGAAGATGCTGTGCAGGGCCGCGGCGGGCTTGGCCACCAGGTCGACGGGGCTCTTGGGGATGCCGGCCATGTCGGCGTACTTGTCGGTGAACGCGGTGCGGACCAGGGCGATGAACGGCTCGTAGAAGCCGGGCGGGATCATCTGTTCCTTGTAGAACTTCAGGGCCTGCGCGGTCATGAAGGTGCAGTCCTCGGTCTGCTTCCACTCCTTGTCCCGCACCTGCTTCCACAGGCGGTCCGTCATGTCGGCGTCCTTGGGGATCAGCCACTTCTCGGGGGTGCCGAGGTAGTGGTTGATGTAGTGCCAGGCGCCCACGAAGCCCTGCGCGTCATCCGGCGTCACGTGGACACCGAGGTTCTTCATGGCTTCGAGGATCTGCACGCTGAAGACGCAGATGGCGCCGGTGGTGTACTTCTGCGGGACCGGCTCGCCCCACTTGGCGTAGTCCCACTGCCCGCTCTTCTTGTGGAGCTGGCGGACGGAGGCGTGGACCAGACGGACCTTGGTCACGGTGGCGGCCAGGGTGCCGTTGCGCAGGGCGTCCTTGTCGCCCATGCCGATGAACAGGCGCGAGGACTGCGACAGACGGCGGCCCGGACCCTCCACGCCGCCCAGCTTCCCGGTCGAGCGCAGGGTGTAGGCGCCCGTGGGGGAGAGATAGGTGCCGATCAGCCCGACGGTGCCCTGCAGCATGGACGCCACACCGTGGTGGTGGGCGAAGAAGCCCTCTGCCGCCGTGACGTCGGCCTTGCTCCAGCCCGGCGGCTCCTCGGAGGCGTCGTGCAGGAACTGCGCGAGCCGCTCGGGCAGGTTGGACAGCTCCTCCATGGGCATGTGCGGCTTGAGCGTCCCGATGGTGCGGAACAGCCCGTTGACGCCGTCGACCTCCCTGTTGTCGATGAGGTCGGACACCAGCGCGTCCGCAGCCGGATCACCCTCCAGGTTCGCGGCTTCCAGCTCGGCTTCCACTGTCTCCACGGTCAAGGGCACAGCACTGCTCCTCTCGATACGCGTACGGGGATGCGGCGCCGGCCGAACGGAACGCCCGGTGCGCCAGGATGATCTTCCCCGTTGCTGTCCGTGATCGGAGTGACCTGAAAGGGTGAGGAGGATGCGAACCGGGGGCGCAGCACGGGCGCACGATGAGGAATCGTTCTGGCCCCGCGCGACTCAGAGTCAACCTTTGGTGGCTGTTCGCCTGCCAGGTTCACCGCTGGGGTCGATCGGTCACGGTCTGCACCCTGATGCTGGGGGTTGCGGGCGCGGGAAGTGCCCAGGCGAGCCCGGCAAGGCATGGTTGCCCGGCGGGGGAGTTCTTCGCCACGAACAACACCGCGATCATCACGGATCCGGCCGACCCCCGGCTCAGGACCCGCCTGACGCGCTTCGATCACGAGGTTCGCGGGATCATCCATGCCCACGGCCGGAGGCCCGGCGCCTCGACACTTCTCGACGGAGTCTTCTGGTCCGGCGACCTCAAGCAGGCCACCTATGAGCGCTCGCGCGAGTTCGACGTCAACAGGGTCGGCCGGGACGGGCTGCACCACATCGCCAGCGTCGGCCGCCGATACTGTTGTGCGCCATCCCGAACGCGCCGCGGAACTCGGCGTCGACGACGAGGAGACCGCCGCGTGGCGGGACGCCGCGGCCCGCATGGCGGTGCCGTACAACCACGCGCTCGGCGTGAACGAGCAGTCGGCCGGCTTCACGAGTCTCCAGCGCTGGGACTTCGAGGCGACACCGCCCGAGAACTACCCGCTGCTGCTCCATTACCCCTATTTCGACCTCTACCGCAAACAGGTGGTGAAGCAGGCCGACCTGGTGCTGGCGATGATGGAGTGTCCGGATGCCTTCTCCGACGAGCAGAAGGCCCGCAACTTCGCCTACTACGAGGCCCTGACCGTCCGTGACTCCTCCCTGCCGGCGTGCTTCCAGGCGGTGCTCGCCGCCGAGACTGGGCACCTGCGCCTGGCCTACGCCTACCTCGGCGAGGCAGCGCTGGTGGACCTGGAGGACCTGGAGCACAACACCCGTGACGGGCTCCACATCGCCTCCCTCGCCGGAACGTGGATCGCGCTGGTCGCGGGGTTCGGAGGCTTGCGCCGGTACGGCGGTGACGAAGGGAGACAGGCCCTGCTGGCGTTCGCACCGCGCCTGCCGGAGGCGCTGTCCAGGGTGGCGTTCACACTGCTGGTACGCGGACGCAGACTGAAGGTGGACGTCGGTCCGTCCCGGGTGCGGTATCACCTGGAGGAGGGCGAACCCCTCGTGGTGCTGCATCACGGGGAGCCGATGTCCCTGACTGCCGACGCGCCGGTGGACCGCCCGATGCCGCCCGCACCCGTCCTCCCCGAGCCGCAACAGCCCCCGGGCCGCCACCCGGTGGGCCTGCCCGTCGAGGAGGAGGACCGGGCGGCGACGCCGGAGTAGCGCACCAGAGCCGGGGTGTGGCACGGACAGTCAGCGGAACAGGCCGAAGAACCCGCGCACCTGCTTGACCAGCGACTCCGGCTGCTCCAGCGCGGCGAAGTGGCCACCATGCGGCAGCTCCTCGAACCAGCGCAGGTCGGTGAACCGCAGCTCGGCCTCCCGCCTCGACGGGCGGGTTATGTCGCGCGGGTAGACCGACAGCCCGGATGGCGCGGTCACCTTGTCCCGGAAGTTGGCGAAGCTCTCCCAGTACAGGCGCGCCGACGACGTGGCCGACGCGGTGAACCAATAGACCGAGATCTCGTCGAGGATCGTCTGCCGCGACAACGCGTCCTCGGGATGGCCGTCGTTGTCCGTCCACGCCCAGAACTTCTCGGCGATCCAGGCGGCCTGCCCCGCCGGGGAGTCGGTGAGGCCGTAGCCGAGCGTCTGCGGCCGGGTCGCCTGGATCGCCGAGTACCCCCGGCCGGTGCGCTGCATCTCCATCTCGGCCTCGAGATTCGCCAGCTCCGCGGGCGTCGGGTCGTCGAACGTGCCCGCCGCCACGGATCCCAGGTTCAGGTGCACGCCGGCGACCCGCTCGGGCGCCACCTCGCCCAGCACCGCGGACACCGCCGAACCCCAGTCACCGCCCTGCGCGCCGTACCGTTCGTAACCCAGCGAGACCATCAACGTGTCCCAGGCGCGCGCGGTGCGAGTGATGCCCCATCCGGTCGTCGACGGCTTGTCACTCCAGCCGTACCCGGGCAACGACGGTGCGACCACGTGGAACGCGTCCGCCGGATCCCCGCCGTGCGCGCGCGGTTCGGTCAGCGGGCCGAGGACCTCCAGGAACTCGAGCACCGAACCCGGCCACCCGTGCGTGAGCACGAGCGGGAAGGCGTCCGGCTCCGGGGAGCGGACGTGCAGGAAGTGGATACCCAGCCCGTCGATCGTGTCGCGGTACTGCGGGAACACGTTCAGCCGCTCGGCGAACCCGAAGTCGTAGTCCTCGGCCCAGCTGCGGCAAAGCTCCTGCGCATACGCCAGCGGCAAACCCTGTGACCAATCGTCCACCGGCTCGCGCTCGGGCCACCGCGTCCGTCGCAATCGTTCACGCAGGTCCGCGATCTCGGCTTCGGTGATGCTGACCTCGAATGGCTCGGCGGACATGGCAAGGCTCCTTACTGGTCAAGGCGTTATCGGATCAGATGCAGGTGGACCGTCATCGCGGGCTCCCACGCGTGTAAGCGGGGCGGAGTGACACGTCGTGCCAGATGTTCAAGCGGATCGTCGGGTGCGCGCAGGGAACGTCCGTGATCGCAGCCGCTCGTGTGTCTTGAGGCGGCTTGATGCTGTTGTCTGGGTCGGTAAGGAGGTTCGGCATCGGTAACCAGGCAAACATGCGATGGATTGCTGTGCGCAACTGCTGGGGGGCATCGGTTGGTGCTGAGCAGGCCGCCGTCCCGGCAGCGGCATACGTGGTGAACACCTGCCTTGCCAACACGAGTGCATGCCCGTATCGGACGGCGAAGCCGCGATTCAGGCCGTCGAACGCGATGTTCGTCGGGCCCGTCAGGGCACCTGGGGCAGCGGGCGGTAGACGGTCAGTGGGGTTGGCGCCTTGTCCAGCAGCAGTTCGGGCGGGGCCGGGGCTGTCTCGCCGTCGTAGGCCACATGGGTGGCGCCGTCGAGACCGGTGACGCGCAGGCGCTCGACGCGTCGAGCGGAGAGCACAGGGGAGCGGCGCAGGGTGCCGGACAGGGCGGCGGCGACCAGGCGTAGCCGGGCCAGGTGGCCGGCCCGTACGACCCGTACGTCGAGCAGGCCGTCAGCCAGGTCGTGGCGGCGTACCGGCGCCAAGCCCAGCCCCCGGTAGGTGCAGTTGCCGATGAACAGCAGCCACATCTGACGCTCGTGGCCGTCGAATTCCGCTTTCACCGGGCGCGCGGTGCGCAGCACACGCAAGACTGCCAGCGTGCCCGCGGCCACACTGCCCAGACGTGGCGACCACTCCTCCCGAATCCGGACCAGGTCGGTGTAGGCGCCGATGCTGAAGGTGTTGACGAAGTACGCCTCACGGCCGTCCGGCCCCCGCCGGAATCGTGCCACGTCCACGCTCACGGCGTGCCCTCCCACGACGGCCTCGGCCGTGGCCCCGACCGAGTGCAGGTCCAGGTCGTAGGCGAAGTGGTTGAGTGTTCCGCCGGGCAGGACCGCCAGGGGCAGGCCACGTCGTACGGCGGCGGCGACGGCCGCGTTCACCGTGCCGTCGCCGCCGATCACCCCCAGCGCGGTGGCGCGCCCGGCTGCCTGCTCGAACAGCTCCTCCAGCGAGTCGCCCGGCTTCGCGGTGACGAACTCCGCCTCCGGCAGTGCGGCGCGTGCCTGCCGCAGCGCCTCGCCTCCCGTGCCTGCCGCGCTGTTGGCCACGACCACCAGTCCGCGCCCGGCGGGCAGCGCCGGTGCCTCGGCGTGCGGACGGGCCTGCGGGCCCAACTGCTCCCCGGTAGGCGCGATGCCGCGCACCGCGTACGCCGCGCCCACCCCGAGGGCCGCCCCGGCGAGTACGTCGCCGGGGTAGTGAACCCCGGTGTAGACGCGGGAGAAGGCCACCGACCAGGCCAGCGGAGCCAGCGCAAGGCCCCAGCGGCGGGACTCCAGGCCGGCGCCGAAGGCGAAGGCGGCGGCTGAGGCGGCATGGCCGGAGGGGAACGACGTGGTGAAGGGGAGGCGGGCGAGATGCCGCACCGCCGGTACCCGATCCAGCGGTGGCCGGGCACGCCGCGCAGACCGTTTGGCGAGGGTGTTCACGGTGGCCGAGGCCACGGCCAGTGACGCGACGGCGCGGACGGCGGCCCGCCGCCGGGTCCGCCCGCCTAGCGTGGCCATTCCGGCCGCGACACCGAACCACAGGAGCCCGTGGTCGGCGCTGCGGCTCAGCCGGGGCAGCACCTTCTCGGCGAGGGGCCAGTGACGGGCGGCGACCTCCTCGAAGACGCGCCGGTCGGCACGGGCCAGCAGTGTCCGCACCGGGCCGCGGGAGGAGCTGGCCCGGCCCCGGGTAGCGGCCGGCCGCGTGAGCAGGGTGAGCAGGGTGCGTGCGGTGTACTGAGGTCGGGACGCCATGCGATCAACGTGCCCGCTGGGTGCCGGGTGATGCCACCGGCCGGCCGGTCGTTCCGGGCGGCCCTCCCGCCCGGTGGCGCCGGTGGCCGCGGACTTCACCCGATTACCGCGCGCACGAGGCACCTCCGGCCGGGCGGCCGGCACCGTGGAAGTACGGGGAGGCAAGATCGGTACCCCGGTGCCCGACCGAGTACCCGTGGCGGACGAGGCGACCAGGACGACCGAGGACGGGACGACGCCTCACGAGTCACCGACCTGTCTGGTGACCGGTGCGGACGGCTGCATCGGCGGTCGGCTCGTGCCCGGGCTGCTGAACGTCGCAGAGCCCCAGCGTCGCCGGCATCCTCCGGACCTCGGCCGAACATTCATTCCCCCCGCTGGTCCGGCAGGAGTCGTTCGAAGGCGACCGGGAGCTGCTCCGGGCCGCGCAGGATGGCGTTCTCCCGGTACGGCGGGGGGTCGGCGACGAGGCGGGGGGGGAGAGACCAGACGGCGGGCGAGCACGGGCAGGGCGATCTGCACCTCGGCACGGGCGAGGGTGGCGCCGATGCAGTAGTGGATGCCGCCTCCGAAGCCGAGGTGGGCGTTGTCGGAGCGGTCGGGCAGGAACCGGCCGGGGTCGGCGAACCGTCGCGGATCCCGGTTGCCTGCGGCCAGGAGCAGGCGGATGCGTGAACCCTTGGGGACGGTCGTCCCGGCGATGTCGATGTCGGCCAGGGTGCTGCGTCCGGACATCTGTACCGGCGGATCGTGGCGCAGCACCTCCTCGACCAGCGGTGTGGCCAGGCCGGGGTCGTTGCGCAGCCGAGCGAGGAGATCGGGGTGGCGCAGCAGAGCGAGAGTCCCGTTGGCGATGAGGTCGACGGTGGTCTCGTGGCCGGCGATGAGCAGGAGCCCGAGGGTGACGCGGAGGTCGATGGCGTCCATCGGTCCGTCAGGAGCCTGGTCGTTCATCAGGCCGGCCAGCAGGTCGCCCCCGCCGTCGGCGCGGTGCCGCGCGATCAGCCCGGGCGGGGGAGTTCACTACGACCTTTTGCTCGGGCCGAGTCCGCGAAGTGCCGTCACCGTTCTGGGTATTCGGTGCCGTTCGGGCGGGTACTCGGCGTCCATGGGTACGACACATGAGCAAGTGGTCGCCATAGGCCCGATGACGGGGATGGTGGCCATCGTTTTCTGCGGTGTACTTGTCACGGCGGCCCTGGTGGTGGCCGTACGCCTCGGGATCCGAGTGCGCCGCGTCGAGTCGGCACCGCCACGGCGCTCGGATCATCCCACGTTGCCCCCTTCGGGGCCGGTGCGTGAGGAGCGGATTATGCGCGAGCCGAACGAGGTGACCCCGGCGGAGGGAAAGAATGACCGCCTCACCCCCTACCAGCTCGGGAACGCCCCGAGCAGGACCAGCCCGAATCAGGTCCGCTCTCGCTGGCAGCATGGCTCCAGCGGATCGTCCGGGCGCGGGGGCAGCGGTGCGACATAGCGCTGTGGGTGCCGAAATTTACGACTGTTCTGGTCAGGCGGCGTGTCGGTACTCGTGGGGGACTTCGCCGGGTCGGTCGTTTCGGCGGACGTCGAGGGGTGCGATCTGCTCGGCGTGGAGGGGCCCGGGGACGGCGCGGATGGGCGAGCCGGCTCGGAGGTAACGCCGCGCTGGACGACGTCGTGGTGGCAGCCGAGGCCGGCGGCTGCGGCAATCGGCTCGCCGCGCCCGAGGGGCCGGCCACCGTCGAGAGCGACGCCGCCGTGCGCGTCCCGCTGCTGTGGGGACGCCGCCTCGCCCAACCGTCCGGCTGGCACGGATCCGCCGACCCGGAGGCCTTGCCCAGAGTACCCAGAACTACAGTCGCGCCCTGCGAGAGCTGAGCACCAGGCCCTCCCGCTGACCTGTGGCTCCTGTTGTTGCGTCAGTTCCCGTGCGAAGCCAGTCGATCATGATTGAATGCAGCGCTTCGCGGCGCTCGGACTGCTGGTGCCGCGCACACTCTCTCCTCTCGATGTGACGCGGGTCACATCGGCCCCATGTCACGAACGGAAGGGCAGCCTGCGTCTGGTGGTCGTCCGCACAGCGGGAACGACCGACACGAAGAGGACAGCAGAGCGATGAACGCGACAGCAGCGCAGCAGCACGAGGTCCTGGTCCTGGGCGCCGGCTACGCCGGGCTCTCCGCTGCGATCCAGCTCGCGGCCCGCACCAGGAAGCGTGGGAACCTGCGGGTGACGCTGATCAACCCCTACGACACCTTCACCGAGCGGCTCCGACTGCACATGACCGCCACCGGTCAGGAGACGGCCGAGATGAACATCCCGGAGCTGCTGGACGGCACCGGCGCCGGCTTCGTCCGTGGCTGGGTCACCGCCGTGGACGCCGAGGCGAAGACCGTCCGGATCGACGACGACCGGGTCCTGCGCTACGACACCCTGGTCTACGGCCTGGGCAGCATCGCGGACACCGTCGCCGTCCCCGGCGTGGACGACCACGCCTACACCCTCAACAGCCCGGAGGACGCCGCCATCCTCGCCGACCGGCTGACCCGGCTCGACGGTGGGACCGTCGTGGTCGGCGGCAGCGGCCTCACCGGCGTCGAAGCCGCCGCGGAGATCGCCGAGCGGCACCCGGAGCTCGAGGTGGTGCTGCTGGGCCGGCAGGAGCCGGGCGCGAGCATGCACCCGAAGGCCAAGGCCTACCTGGACGCGGCACTCGCCCGGCTCGGCGTGCGGGTGCGAAGCGGCGTCGAGGTGGCCAAGGTGCTGC
This sequence comes from Streptomyces sp. NPDC025793, assembly GCF_055558375.1. Classification (NCBI taxonomy): domain Bacteria; kingdom Bacillati; phylum Actinomycetota; class Actinomycetes; order Kitasatosporales; family Streptomycetaceae; genus Streptomyces; species Streptomyces sp. NPDC025793. The sequence goes on from NZ_JBVHMR010000064.1 coordinate 10,062, forward strand.
CGGACAGTGTCGAGCTCGCGGACGGCTCCAGCATCCCGGCGGGCGCGGTGCTGTGGACCAGCGGCACCCGTGTCTCGCCGCTGGCTGCCGCCGCGGGCCTGTCCGTCGACGAGCGCGACCGTGTGGTCGCCGACAGCGCACTGCGCTCGGTCTCCCACCCGGAGGTCTATGCCGTGGGCGATGCGGCAGCGATCCGTCAGGGCTACGGCGTGATGCACGGGACCTGTCAGGGGGGTATGCCCACCGGCGTGCACGCGGCCCTCTCGATCCTGCGGGTGCTGGCCGGCAAGGAGCCCAAGCCCTTCCGTTTCGGCTACTACCACACACCTGTCAGTCTGGGCCGGAACGACGCCGTCGTGCAGTTCACCCACCCCGACGACAGCCCGCGCCGGATCGTGCTGACCGGCACGCGAGCCGCAAAGTACAAGGAGACGGTCACCGCCGCGCCGTGGCCGACCTTCGCCCGCATGAAGAAGATGCCCGCCTCGGGCGCGTTCTGGCCGCACGGCGGCCGCTACACCCGGATCCGGAGCGCCAAGTGACCCAGCCGCAGCAGGCCGACCTCGACCAGCTTGCCTTCCAGCAGTACCGCACCCTCCTCTTCTCCGTCGCCTACCGCATCCTCGGCACCGCCGCCGATGCCGAGGACGTGGTCCAGGACGCCTGGCTCAAGTGGTCGGCGGCCGACCGTTCCCAGGTCGCCGACCCCAAGGCCTACCTGACCCGGATCGCCTCCAACCTGGCGATGGAGCGGCTTCGTTCGACTCGCCACCAGCGCGAGACCTACGTCGGGCCATGGCTTCCCGAGCCGATCCTCACCGGCCCGGACACAGCTGACGGCGTTGCCACGACGGACTCGGTCTCCACGGCCCTGCTGGTTGTGCTGGAGACGCTGAGTCCCCTGGAGCGCGCGGTCTTCGTGCTGAAGGAGGTCTTCGCCTTCAGCTATGCGGAGATCGCGGAGGCGGTGGAACGCTCGGAGGCGGCGGTCCGGCAGGCCGCGCACCGCGCCCGCGAGCACGTCCAGGCCCGCCGGCCCCGTTTCACCGCGGACCGCGCCCGCCAACGCGACGTCACCGAACGCTTCTTCGCGGCGACGGCGGGCGGCGACATCAACACCCTCATGGAGGTGCTCTCCCCGGACGTGACGCTGTGGACCGATGGCGGCGGCAAGGTCCGCCAGGCCCTCAAGCCGGTCGTCGGCCTGGAGACCGTGGCCCGTTGGTTCGCCGCACTCGGCACCGTGACCTACCAGGGCATCGAGCCCGGGCAGATGCGGGCAGAGCTCACCTGGATCAACGGCGGCCCGGGCCTGGTCTTCCGCGGCCCCGACCGGGTGGTCGCCACGCTGACCTTCGACTTCGATCCGGAAGGCCGCATCTCGACCATCCACAACGTGGCCAACCCCGACAAGCTCCACGCAGTCGCCGGCGGCACTCGGCACGAACTCTCCTGAGCCGCCTGAGCGTTGTCGACGCCCTCCGCAATCACTGTGAGCGCCCGGGCCCGCTGCCCCAGCACAGCCCGGGCCCAGATGGAACCGGATGCGGCAGGCAGCGGCCGTCCTGATCCACTTCTTCTGATCGGCCTGCCTGCCTTGCTTGTTGCTGCCGCGCGCCCGATAGTCCTGACCGCCGCCGAGCGGCACCGGTTGAAGAAAGCGGCCTGGGGCCATAAGGCCGAGTACCGGGCCAGGCTGCGGGCGCAGATCGTGCTCCGGACGGCTCGGGGCAGGTCCAACGCGCGGATCGCCGTTGAGGGGGCAGTGCACGTGGACACCGTGCGCACGTGGCGGGGCCGGTTCGCCGACCTGGACCTGCCGGGCCTGGCCGACCGCAAGCGCCCCGGGCGGCCCACAGCTTTCACTGCGCTGCAAGCTGCGCAGGTCAAGGCGCTGGCCTGCCAGCTTAGGGCCGAGGCCGGCGCACCGCTGTCGCGCTGGTCGTGCCCGGAGCAGGCCCGCGAGGCCGTCGAGTGTGGCATCGCGCCCTTCTGTCGGCGTCCACCGTGCGCCGCTGGCTCGACCAGGACGCGCTCAAGCCCTGGCAGCACCGCTCGTGGATCTTCATCACCGACCCGGACTTCCGGCCCAAGGCCGAGCGCGTGCTGGACCTGTATGCCCGCACCTGGGACGGCACCCCGCTCGGCGCGGACGAGTACGTGATCAGCGCGGACGAGAAGACCTCCATCCAGGCCCGCTGTCGCTGCCATCCCACCCTGGCGCCAGGCCAGGCGCGAGCGATGCGGGTGAATCACACCTACGGGCGCGGCGGCGTGCTGGCCTACCTGGCCGCCTACGACGTCCACCAGGCCACAGTGTTCGGCCACTGCGAGCCGACCACCGGCATAGCCCCGTTCATGGCCCTGGTCGCCCAGGTGATGCGCCAGGAGCCCTACGCGAGCGCGAAGCGCGTGTTTTGTGATCCGGTCTCGGCGGAGGAGCCGGAGCAGTTCGAGACCGAGTGCTCGTCGGCTTCGTGCTCGCGCGAGCCTCGGCGGGCCTGGGCTCGGCACGCTCGGCGAAGGCACCGGACTGGTCACCCTCACCGTCGGAGGCGCGGACGCGGGCTTCGCCGGCGTCATGACGACCTGCGCACTGGGCGGCACCAGCCGCTCTGTCAGCCGTCACCGCCGCCCGCGCCACGGTGGACAGGTCCGGATCTCCTGACGGGGCCCTGACAAGTCGCGCCGTACGCTCTCGTTCATGGCTGCCGAATCCGTGACCCTGCGCCCCGTCGACGAGGACGACCTCCCCCTGCTGGAACGCTTCCTCACCGAGCCGGAGACGGCGGGGCCGTTCCAGTGGTACGGCTACACCGACCCGCGGCGGTTCCGGCAGCGATGGACGGAGAACCGGCTGCTCGGTGAGGACGGCGGCCAGCTCATCGTCACGGCAGGGGACGAGCCGCTGGGGTTCGTCGCCTGGCGGAGGGTCGTCGTCACGGCCTCCACCTACTGCTGGAACATGGGCGCCCAGCTGCTGCCCGAGGCCCGCGGCCGGGGCATCGGCACCCGGGCCCAGCTACAGCTCGTCCGGTACCTCTTCGCCCATACACCCGTGATGCGGATCGAGGCCGACACCGAGGCCGAGAACATCGCCGAGCAGCGGGCCCTGGAGAAGGCCGGGTTCACCCGCGAGGGCGTACTGCGGGGCATCGTCTTCCGGGACGGCCGGTGGCGCGACGGCGTCGCCTACAGCGTGCTGCGCGACGACCCGCTGCCCGCCGACGTGTGAGGCGTACACCTCGTCTCGGCCCTGTCCTCCCGAAACTCCGGCGAAGTGACAAGTAGCTCAGAGTGACCGGCCAGTGGGCCAAGAGTGCCCCGAGGTTCAGGAGAACTTGCCGAGGACGTCATGCCAGGTGCTGACAACTTGGGCAAGCTGGGTCGACGCGCCGGCGGCGGCAGTGATCGCGGCCATGGCCGCCTTGGCACGACTGAGTCTGCGGGGCTCCTCCGGTGCGGCAGCGGCATCGGCGACGTCGGCCAGGTGGTCGAGCAGTTGGGCACGCTGATTCCCAGCAAGTTCCGGCGCTTGTCGGACCGCCTCGGTTAGGGCACGGATGGCCGCCGCGACGTCGGCGTGTCCGCGTTCGGCGAGAGTGTTGGCCACGGAGACGATGCTGTTGTTCACGTCGCCGATCGCACCGACATTGCCGTAGACGGTGACCGCATCGCGTCGCTTGCCCTGACCGGAGTTCTCCGCATAAACCGGCATCATCTCGTACACCTCCGCAAGGTAGTTGAGCGCGATGGCCAGGTACGCCCCATAGATCCGCGAATGGAGACCGTCAGCGATCTTTAAGTACAGGCGACCCGTCGGTCCCATCTCATCGCTCTCTTGCGCGTATTGGCAGAGAGCATCCAGATGGCGAAGCTCGCGGGTATCGAAGTTGTCCGAGACTTCCCGCGTGCGGAAGCCCCAAAGCGATCTACGGAACTCCTCGCTCAGACCGTCCCGGCCAGGCTGGTAACCCCTCTGGGCAACGGCCTCGTACTGGGCAAGGCCCCGCTCGATGGTCCCAGCAAGGTTGTCAGCAACGGTTCGCGCAACAACGTCCTCCCGAAGTCTGGCGAACTCTGGCGGATGCGCGACGCGGAGCACAGGTGCGGGCATTGGCGTCGCACGGCGATCCGCCAGGACGGTCAGGCCGTCGTAGAGGGCAGCCAGCCCCGGCCTGAGCAGCGGCCTGAGCTCACGCGCCGAAACGGCCGGCCAATTACTCCAGGTCATGATCCGGATCACTGGCCTCAGCGCTTCGCCGAAGCCCGCAGGATCCGCTCCCTTCTCCACGTCCGCGAGCCAGCCGCGGCCGTAGAAGCTGCCGAGGATGTACCTGGCACTGAATTCCCAGCCCCCCAAATAGCCCTCCTCCGACCCCTCACCGACTACGGTGCGTATGAGGTTTTTGGCTTGCTCTTCCCGCCCCGAGCCCCGTAGTCCTCCCGGTTCCAGAAACGGGCGGGCGGCTCGTGCATAGGCACGAGCCTGCTCCCCGATGCGCTGCCCGAGGACTGGCACGGACTCGTTGATCACTCGACGTGCGAGGTCAGGGTCGGGCAGCGGGGTGTCGCGCGTAAATGGCATGTAGTCATCATGACCACGCACCACCAAGCGCGTCCCTGAAACGTTCGGGAAACTGTGGAGAGGGCAAAACAGCCGAACCCATGACAACAGGCCGCCACATCGCCTACAGAGAGCTACTTGTCACTTCGCCGGAGCTTCGGGAGGACAGGGCCTCATCCCTGTGCCATCGGTCAGCGGGCTGGCACCAGGACCCCGCAGTGTCCCGGGACCGCCGTTTTCCCGTGGTGGCCACGGAACGGAGCGGAAGCTAGGTCCACCTGGGTCCTGGGTCCGCATCCTCGTACGAGCCGGTTCGTCCCGGTGTCCGTCGGCATCGGTGAAGCGCAACTGGGCGCCAGGATGCGGCCGTTCCTTCCGTACGATCAGTCGCATCCCGCTCGGCCAGCCCAGTGAGCGCGTCACCGGCGATCTCGGTCACCCAGGCGCCGACGCGGATCTCGCCGACGGGCCCAACGGCCGGCGACCACGCGGCCGCCGGAACCTTCTGCATTCGATGCTGGACGCGGTGGTGTCAGCGGGTGGAATGGTGCCCTTCGACGCCGGTGGCAGGGCGCTCGGTCAGCGTGTCGGCGGCCAGGCGGCGCAGCAGGACCAGCGCGTCGGCGCTGGGAGTGCCCGGCTGTGCGGAGTAGACGAAAAGTTGCTGTCCGGGCGCGCTGGTGACGGTGAACGCTTCGTAGTGCAGGCGCATCTCACCCACCAGCGGGTGCCACAGGTGTTTGTCCTCGCTGGTGCGGGGCCGGACCTCGTATCTGGCCCACAGGGTCGCGAACGCCGGGCTGTGCAGGGACACTTCCCCCACGACCTGGGCGACGCGCGGGTCGTTCGGGAAGGGAGCCGACAGCGCCCGGAGGTTGCCGACGACGCCTTGGGCGGCATGGTCCCAGTCCCGGTAGAACCGGCGGGCGGCGGGGTCCAGGAAGATCATGCGCAGCAGGTTGTCGATGTGGTCGAACCCGCTGTAGAGCTGCTGTCCGGCGGGGTTGGCGGCCAGGATGTCCAGCGCGGGGCTGACCACGCAGGCGGGCAGGTCCAGGAAGTGATCCATCAGCCGGGTCAGCTCCGGGCTGACCGTCCGCGCCGGGCCGGCGACCGCGGTTCGCGGAGCCGGCTGGGCGAGCCGGAACAGGTACCCGGTGGCATCGCCGTCCAGGCGCAGGGCGCGGGCCACGGCTTCCAGGACCTGCTCCGAGGGGTGCCGTTCCCGGCCCTGCTCCAGCCGCGTGTAGTAGTCCGTGCTGACCCCGGCGAGCAGCGCGACCTCTTCCCGGCGCAGCCCAGGCACCCGGCGGGAGGTGTGCGACGGCAGGCCCGCGTCCACCGGCGACACCAGGTCGCGGCGTGCGCGAAGGAAGTCACCGAGCTCGTTGTCCCTCGTCATACCGACCACCGTAACGGCGCGCCGTGCGCCGGGCCTGGGTGTGCCGCACCCTGCCTGAGAGGGGGTGCGGCACACCCTTCTCCGCCCGGCACGGCGTTCGTAGCGTCGGTCCACGTACCGAGGCACCGGCCTCGGATCGACGTGGAGATGGGCGGAGCAGGAAAGTCATGAACAGGACAGCAGACGTGCCCGCATCGGCCGTGCCACCGGGGGTGAGCCGTACGGTGACCCTCGCACTGGCCGTGGCGTGCGGGCTGACCGTTGCCAACCTCTACTACGCGCAGCCCCTACTCGATCTCATCGCCGCCTCCTTCGGCGTCGGTCAGGGGTCCGCCACCGTGGTCGTGACGCTGACCCAGGCCGGTTACGCCGCCGGGCTGCTGTTCCTGCTGCCGCTGGGCGATCTCGTCGAGAACCGAGCCCTGGCGACGCGGACCCTGCTGGTGACGGCATCGGCCGTGCTACTGGCCGCCGTCGCCCCAGCCTTCGGCATGTTTCTGGCCGCCTCGGTGCTGGTCGGGATCACCTCCGTCGTCGTACAGGTACTCGTTCCACTGGCGGCCCATCTGGCCCCGGCCGACCACCGCGGCACGATCGTGGGCCGCGTCATGAGCGGGCTGCTGCTGGGCATCCTGCTCGCCCGGACCGCCGCCAGCCTGGTCGCCGACCTGCTGGGGTGGCGCGCGATCTACTTCATCTCCGCGGCGCTGATGGTCGTGCTCAGCGTGGTCCTGCACCGGGTACTGCCCAGGCGCCGACCCGACCAGAGGGCCGACTATCGCTCGCTGCTGGCGAGCATCGGGGAACTGGTGCGGCGCGAGCCCGTTCTGCGCCGTCGCGCCCTGTGCCAGGCGACGATGTTCGGCGCGTTCACCGTGTTCTGGACGGCCATCGCCTACGAACTCATCGACGAGCACGGCCTCGGCCAGGCGCAGATCGCGCTGTTCGCGCTGGTCGGCGCGGGTGGCGCGGCAGCGGCGCCGATCGCCGGCCGGATCGCCGACCGGGGACACGGCCGCGGGGCCGGCGGCGGGGCACTGCTGCTCGCCGCATTCGCCTTCGTGCTCGCCGCACTCGGACACGGCAGCGTGCCGCTGCTCGCCGTCGCCGCGGTGCTGCTGGACTTCGCCGTGCAGTGCCACCAAGTGCTGAGCCAGCACGAGATATACGGGCTGCGCGCCGACGCACGCGCCCGTATCAACACCGTCTTCATGACCACGGTCTTCGCCGGGGGCACCGTGTCGTCGGCTGTTACCGGCGTCCTGCACAGCGCCTACGCCTGGAACGGCGTGTGCGCGTTCGGCACGGCACTGCCGCTGGCCGGACTGCTCGTGTGGGCCTGGGGCGTGCGATCCGCTCGGCGCGCCCAGAAGGCGGTCGACGCCGGGCGCCGGGCCGGGACGGTGCAGCCCGCGGACATCGCCTGACCAAGCCAACCCACCGCAAGGACGTACCCAGGAGACGGGAGACTTCCATGAGCAAGATCTGGTTCATCACCGGCGCCTCGAAGGGCTTCGGCCGCGAGTGGTCCGTCGCCGCCCTGGAGCGTGGCGACAAGGTGGCCGCCACCGCCCGCGACATATCCACCCTGGACGACCTGGTCGCGCGCTACGGCGACCTGGTCTTCCCACAGCGGCTCGATGTCACCGACCGTGCCGCCGCCTTCCGGACCGTACGGGCCGCGCACGACCACTTCGGACGGCTCGACGTCATCGTCAACAACGCCGGTTACGGACAGTTCGGCATGATCGAGGAAATCAGCGAGGCCGAGGCCCGCGCGCAACTGGACACCAACCTGTTCGGGGCGCTGTGGGTGACCCAGGCGGCACTGCCTCTCCTACGCGAACAGTACTCCGGGCACATCATGCAGGTCAGCTCGATCAGCGGCGTCTGCGCCTTCCCGAACGTCGGGATCTACGCCGCGTCGAAGTGGGCTCTGGAAGCCTTCAGCCAGTCACTGGCCCAGGAAGTGGCCCAGTTCGGCATCACGGTCACGCTCATCGAGCCGACCGGATACTCCACCGACTGGTCCGGACCGTCCGCCTGCACGGCCGCCCCGAACCCCGCGTACACCGACTACCGCGAGCGGGCGCAGGAAGCACGGCGCAAACGCAACGCGGTGCAGGGCGACCCGTTCGCGACACGGGACGCCGTCCTGCGGATCATCGACGCGGCCCGACCGCCACTGCGCGTCTTCCTCGGCGACGGACCGCTCGCCGTCGCGACCGCCGAGTACGAGTCGCGGCTGGCGACATGGCGGGAGTGGGAGGCGCTGTCGATTGCCGCCCACGGCAAGAACTAGCCGTCGCAACCCGCACTCCCGCACCCTTCCCGTCCCGGACGACCTTCAGGAGAACAGACATGCGAATCAGAGCCAGGATACGGATCGCAGCCGCGGCAACGGTCGTCGCGTTCGCCGGCGCCACCCTGCCCACATCCGCGTTCGCGTCCGCCGAGACAACCGGCCTCGGCAGCCCGCACATCATCAAGCACCTCGATCTGGCGGCCGGCCAGCAGCCGGAGAACCTCACGACCGAACCGGACGGTTCCCTCGATGTCACCCTGTCCTTCGCGCACCAGATCGCCCGTCTCACCCCGGACGGAGGAACGCACGTCCTGGCCACGCTCCCGGCCCCACCGACCGGGACCACCGCACCCCTGACCGGCCGCGCCTTCATCGGCGGCATCGTCCGGCTCCCCGACGGCACCCTCTACGTCCTCTACTCCGCCGGCACCGATGACCTCACCGGCCTGTGGAGGCTCCGCCCGGGAGGCACCCCGAGCCGGGTGGTCCCGTTGCCGGCGGCCAGCGTCCCCAACGGCCTCGCCCTGCACGGCGGTTACCTGTACGCCACGGACTCCTCGCTGGGCGCCATCTGGCGCATGAGACCAGACGGCACACCAGCGGCGCTATGGAAGAAGGCGCCCGAACTCGCCGCGTGCTCGCCGAGCGGATTCGGCGCCAACGGACTGAAGGTCCACGGCAACGCTCTCTGGATCACCAACATGGACAAGGGCACACTGCTGCGTGTCCCCATCGGACACCACGGCGCCCCCGGTACGGTGCACACCACCGCCACCGGCCTCGGAGCGGTGGACGACTTCACCTTCACCGGCCACGGCGACGATGTACTGGCCGCCGACAACCCCGGAAACCGAGTCGAGCTCATCCGCCCCGACGGCTCTCACACCGTGGTTCTCACCGCCGTCGACGGACTGCAGAACCCCACGTCCCTCGCACGCCGCGGCGACACGGTGTACGTCGCGGACGCGGCCTACTACACGCAGACCGACCCGAACCTGCTCGCAGTGCAGATCGGGCGGAACGCGGGAAGCGGGAACGCGGCACCCGAGAGCCGGTTGCGGCACCGGCCTGGCGGGGTCCCAGAGAGCTGACGACAGCGCCTGGGCCGCCAACGGGTTCAACTATCCCCGGCCGACCTGACCCAGCGGGCGTACTCGGCTGGTGTCCGGCCGTACTGCTTCTTGAAGGCGCGGATGAAGTGGCTGCTGTCGGCGAACCTCCAGTGGGCGGCGGGCTCGGAGATGCCCAGGTGGCCGGATGGCGCGGTGAGGGCGAGCCGGGCCTCTTCCAGCCGGCGGCGGATGTAGGAGGCCACTGACTCTCCTGCCGTGGCGAACGCCCGCTGCAGGGTGCGTACAGAGACGTAGAGCTGACGCGCCAGCGTCGTCGGCGAGAGTTCGGGATCGGCGAGCAATTTGTCGGCGAGGTCCTTGGCGGCCTGGGCGAGCGCGGGAGCCAGCAGGGGTTCCGTATCGTCGAACCGGTTCATGGCCATGGCCTTGGCCAGCTCGATCAGGGCGCTGTGCGCTCCCGTCCTGCGCGGGTCCCGAACCCGACCGGAACTCCTCACCGTGCACCACGTGCCGGAACTGACGCGGGCGGCTGAAGAAGGACCGTTCGTCCAACGGCTTCACACCCCATCTGACACGACCAGCCTCTCGGCATGGCCCAATCCGTAGATCATCCGACCCCGTCATGGCAACGTGGCAGGGCCTTTCAAGCGTCGTCTTCGGGCGTGCCGGAGGACAGTAGCTGGCAGCTGTCGAAGTTCATGCACCCACAGGCGAGGCAGCCGGCGACAGCATTCCGCAGGGCTTGCGTCTCCTGGATGAACTGGTCCAGTTCGGGGATCTTGCGCTGTGCGAGAGTGCGCCATTGCTTGGTGGCGCCTCGGTCGGCGTCGGTGTCCAGTAGTTGGCGGATCTCGGCCAGGGCGAATCCGGCCCGCTGGGCCATTTTGATCAAGGCGATCCGTCGCAGGGTGCTGGCCGGATAGACGCGTCGGCCTGTGACTCGCCGGGCGGTCGGCAGCAAGCCGATGCTCTCGTAGTAGCGCAACGCCGAGGGCCGCATCTTGACCTGCCGTGCAAGGTCACCGATGCCCAGCTCTCGCACTGATCCCCCCTTGACTTCAAGCGCGCTTGAACCACAAGTCTGACTCGGTGCCCCTTTCATCGACAACCCGCTTGTTACCGCCGACGTATCGGCCGTTGTTCGCTCATGTTGAGTTCCGCCGGCTCTTGCCGGCCCTGGCGGCCTCCGACGTCGGTGATGGGATGAGTGTGGTCGCCGTGGCGTGGTTAGCCGTTCTGATTGCGCCTCCGGGTCAGTCGGGGCTCGTCGTCGGTGCCGCGGTTGCCGCCTATGCCCTTCCCGGGGCCGCTGGGGTGCTTGTCTGCGGCCGGTGGCTGCGCCGACTGACTCCTCGGCGGTTGCTGGCCGCAGACAGTTGGCTTCGCGCGTTGCTTCTGGGCTGTGTGCCGTTGGCCTGGGCAGCGGGAGTGCTGCACCCGGTTGTTTATGTCGTCCTGCTCGCCGGGTCGTCGGTGCTGCATGCTTGGGGTGGTGCGGGGAAGTACTCCCTGGTTTCCCAGCTGCTTCCCCCGGATCAGCGTTTTGCCGCGAATGCGCTGGTCAGTTCGAGCGCCTCGGCGTCTGTCGTCGTCGGTCCTGCACTTGCCGGAGTCCTGGCGGCAGTCGTCAGCCCGGCCTGGATCATTGGCCTCGACGCCGTGTCCTTCGCCATTCTTGCCGTCCGGGTCGGTCGGCTGGACGATGTGGCCAAGGCAGGCAAGGTGGCTGAGACGGCTGCGCCGATCGGTACCAGCCGATCGGCCGCCGGTCTGCGTTTGTTGCGCAGGCAGCCTGAGCTTGTCGGGGTTCTCGCGTTGACGTGGTTCTTCAACTTCCTCTATGGACCGGTGGAGGTCGCGCTTCCGCTGCATGTCACCGACGACCTTCACTCGGGTGCGAGCCTGCTCGGGTTGTACTGGACTTTGTTCGGGGCAGGTGCCGTCCTTGGCGGCCTGACGGCTGGCGCGTTGAGCAAGCTTCCGCTGTGGCCGGTCACTCTGGGCATCGTCGCCGGTTGGGGCCTGATGCTTGTGCCCTTCGGCCTGGGCGTGCCAGCCGGCATCTCTCTTGTGTGCTTTGCGCTCGGCGGCATGATCTACGGACCCTTCACGGCGCTGTCCTTCACCTTGTTCCAGAACCGCACCCCGGCAGCCTGGCTGACCACGGTCCTGGCCGCCCGGGGCGCCGCCCTTCTCACCTCCTCCTCGGTGGGCACCGCGCTCGGCGGTCCTCTCAGCACCGCCATGGGGCCTCAGCAGGTGCTGGCTGCTTCGGGGATCGCGACCATCACCCTCGCCGTCGTTGCCACCGCGGTGTGGACCTGGGGGGGAAGCATCGAACGCATTCGCACACCGCCGCACCTCCTTGTGAACTGGATCACAACAGGTCATGAGATGCAGGGGCGCCCCGTCTCCTGTGTGTCAGCACGACGAACGGAGAGCCATGAAGATCCTGATCGCCGGCGCGACCGGTGCCATCGGCAGCCGACTTGTGACCCAACTCGTGGCGCGCGGCCATGAGGTCGTCGGCACCACCCGCTCGGCTGCCAAGACCGATGCCCTGCGCGCGCTCGGCGCCGAGCCGGCCGTCGTTGATGCGCTCGACCCCGACTCGGTGGCCGACACAGTGGCCAAGGCCGAGCCCGAAGTGATCGTCCATCAACTCACCGCGCTGAGCGGACCGGCCGATTTGAAGAGCGTGAAGCAGATGGCGGCCGCCACCAACCGGCTGCGCACCGAGGGTACCGACCATCTGCTCGCCGCCGCGCGCGCCGTCGGCGCCCGCAGATTCGTGGCCCAGAGCAACGCCCTGTGGATGGAACGCACCGGCGGCCCGGTCACCGACGAGCGCGGCCGGCTCGAGCCGAACCCGCCGGCCGACGGCGCGGAGGCGGTGAGCGCGCTGCGCCACCTGGAGGACTCGGTGACCGGCATCAACTGGGCCGAGGGCATCGCGCTGCGCTACGGCGGCCTCTACGGCCCGGGGACTGCTATGAGCGCCGCGCCGGACGCCGTCATGGCCGAGCAGATCCGCAAGCGGAAGTTCCCGATCGTCGGCGGCGGTAGCGGAGTGTGGTCGCTGGTGCACATTGACGATGCCGCGTCGGCCACGGTCGCAGCGATCGAACGGGGCAAGCCCGGGATCTACCACGTCGCCGACGACGAGCCGGCACCGGTACACGTGTGGCTGCCGGAACTGGCCCGCGCACTCGGCGCCAGACCACCGCGCCGCATTCCCGCGTGGCTCGTCCGTCCACTGGCCGGCAAGGCCGCAGTGGACACCATGACGCGGGCCCGCGGGATCTCCAGCGAGAAAACCAGGCGTGAGCTGAACTGGACGCTTCGGTACCCGAGTTGGCGCATTGGCTTCACACAGGGATTGGGATAGCCCGGTATGCCTGCCTCGGATCTGTACAGCGAGCTGCGCCCTCGCGCCTTCGCCATCGCCTACCGCATGCTCGGCAGCGTGAGCGAAGCCGAGGACGTCGTGCAGGAGGCGTTCCTGCGGATGCACCAGACGCTGCAGCGGGATGAGCCCATCACCTCGCCGCGGGCGTACATCGCCACGCTGGCCACCCGGCTGGCCATCGACCAGCTCCGCTCGGCACGCGTACGGCGGGAGACTTATGTCGGCGAGTGGCTCCCGGAACCGCTGGTCACCGGTCCGGCACCGGGCGACCTCGCCGAGATGGCCGACACTCTGTCGCTGGCGTTCTTGGTGCTGCTGGAGAGTCTGACGCCGCGCCAACGGGCCGCGTTCTTGCTGCGCGAGGTGTTCGACTACCCGTACGGGGAGATCGCCGACATCCTGGGGACCGACGTGGACAGCACGCGGCACCTGGTCGCTCGGGCCCGCAAACACCTCGACAAGCGCCGACCGCGCTACCACGTCTCGCAGCGGCAACGAGAAGAACTGGCCCAGGGTTTCTTCGCCGCCGCCCAGAAGGGCGACCTGCGGGCACTGGAGTCGCTCTTGGCTCAAGACGTGGCGCTGCACGGCGACGGCGGCGGCAAGGTGCCGGCACTCGGCCGACCGGTGGGCGGCCGGCAACGTGTGGCCCAAACCGTCCTGCGAGGGTTCTCCGTGTACGCACACCACGGCGTACGCATCCGCGTCACCGAAGTCAACGGCCAGCCCGGTGCCTTGGCGTACGACGCGCAGGAGCGGCTGGTAGGCGTCATGGGACTCGGCATCGCCGAAGGCCGGATCCAGACGATCCACTCCATCAACAACCCCGACAAGCTGAACCACCTGGACCAGGTCAGCGACCTCGGCATCCGCGTGCGCGCCAGCCACCGGACCGGTGGTAGCGGCTGAACGGCCGGGCACACTCATTCGACAGGTGTCATGGCTCCTCCGGCACCGGTCGGGGAAGGACGGAGACCCGCACAAGGTAGGTGAATGCCGCGCTCGCATGGCAAGACATGGACCCCCGTCAGGCGGACCTGCTGGGTCGCAGGGAGGCGGGCGTACGGCCGATGAAGTCCCGTGCCGTACGGGTGAGGTGGGCCTGGTCGGCGAAGCCCGCGGTGGCCGCAGCCAGGGCCGCAGCCCCGTCCGGCAGGCTGGCGATCGCGGTACGGAGCCGGCCCCATCGCCGCAAGTGAGCGAGCGCGATGCCCAAGTCCTGCCGAACCAAGGCCCGCAGCCGCGGTGCCGACAGGCCGACCTCGTCGGCGATGGAAGCGAGGGGCATGTCCGGATCGCACATCGTGCACATGTGAACGGCGTGGGCGACTCTCGGATCGAGCGGTGCCGGGTGCCCTACGACTGCGCGCAGCTCGGCGTATACGGCGGCCAGATCCACGTGGGTGCCGGGCCCCTCGGAGCCGGCCACGTCGAGCGCGTCGAGCAGCCGGCGGACCGTGCCTGCCTCGAGTCGTATCGGTCCCGGGCCGGAGGGCAGCAGCCAGGAGTCGATGAACAAGGCGACGTAGGGCGATGTGGCCGCACAGACGTGGGACAGCTGAGGTGGAACGATCAGCCCGGGCGCGGCGACCATGCGCTGTCCCGGCTGCAGGAGTTCGGCGTGGCCGCCGATCGGCAGCACGGTCTTCCACGCGGGCATCCGATGTTCGGAGACGCGGAAGGGGCGGGACTCGGCGAACATCGTCGCCTCGGTGCCTGCGGCGAAGACGATGCGGCGATCGTTTTGTTCAAGCTCCCAGGCCCGGAGCGAACGGATCATCATGCCATGCACGCTATCGCTGCCATCGGGTTGGCCGTGTTCATGGCGGTAACGGGCGTCATGCACTTTCTGGCTCCCGAATACTTCCGCACGCTGGTACCCGCATGGCTTGGCAGGGAGCGGCTCCTCGTGGCCGTCACCGGGGCCGCGGAGGTCGTCGTGGGTGTGCTGGTGCTGGTTGCGCGCAGCAGACCGGTCGGAGGCTGGATTGCCGCCCTCCTGATCACCTGCTACCAGGTGTCCCACGTTGACGCGGTGCGACATGCGCGGCCCGACCGGCCCCGGTTGCTGGAGCGGCCGGCCGGCGCCGCGGCTCGACTGGCGGTGAACGTCCTGTACATCGTCTGGGCCGTCGTCGTGGCCAGATCCGCGGCCTGACCCCGATGCCTGGCGCCCCGAATGCCCCGGACGGCGCCGAGACCACCCGTAGTCACAGAGGAAGCTACATTCTATGAGTCACCGCATCGTCGTCCTGGGCGCCGGTTACGCCGGTCTGTCGGCAGCCAAGCGCCTCGCCCGCAACCTGCGCCGCAACGACGTCACCGTCACGCTGGTCAATGCCTCGGACCGGTTCGTGGAACGCGTCCGGCTCCATCAACTCGCCGCAGGGCAGCGACTGGCGGTACTGCCGTTGCGTCAACAGCTCAGCGGCACACCGGTCCGACTGGTCGTCGGTCGTGTGACCGCGATCGACACCACCGCCCGGACCGTGTGCATGGGCGACGAGCAACGAGTGATGGTCTACGACACTCTGGTGTACGCGGCGGGCAGCCAGGCACGGCTCGACGAGGTGCCGGGAGCAGCCGAACACGCCCACGCCGTCGCCAGCCCCGAGCAGGCGAACCGGTTGCGGCACCGGATTGCCGAGATCGAGTCCGGCGGCACGGTCGCCGTGGTCGGTGCAGGACTGACCGGGCTGGAAACCGCCTCGGAACTGGCCGAGAGTCATCCCGGGCTGCACGTCCGGCTGTTCACCGATGCCGATGACGTCGGATCCCGGCTGGCCCTGCGAGGCCGGACCCATCTGCGGCGCGCTCTCGACCGGCTGGGCGTCTCGATTCATCCCAAGACCGTCGTCATGTCCGTGCGGGACAACGGCGTGGACACCCTCGACGGCAGGGCGTTCGCCGCCGACGCCGTCGTATGGAGCACCGGGTTCCGTGCGCCGGACCTGGCGCGCGAAGCAGGGTTCGCCACGGATGACAGTGGCCGGATACTCGTTGACGCCACCCTGCGCTCGGTCTCGCATCCCGAGGTGTACGCCGTCGGCGACGCCGCCGCAGGAGCATCGGTGAGCGGAGAACCAAGTCGAATGTCCTGCCAGGCGGCACTGCCCATGGGCCGTGGCGTGGCCGATGTCGTCGCGGCTCGGTTGACGGGCCGGGAATCGGGGCCGGTCCGGATCGGCTACGTCTTCACCAACATCAGCCTGGGCCGGCGCGACGGTGTCGTGCAGTTCACCCGTGCCGACGACCGCCCGCGCAGGTTCGTCCTGACAGGCCGCGCTGCGGCAGCGTTCAAGGAGGCGGTTGTGCGCAGCACGGTACGTTCCGGGCTGCGCGGCGAGAAGCACCGGTCAACACGTGGGGGTCAGCCCTGACGGGAAGAGACGTACCTTCCTGGTGGATCGATCGACAGGTCGTTGAGTAAGGCGGAGGTTGCGGTGTCGGTGGCGAAGGCAAACCCGTGCTTGCGGTATGCGACGAGGACGCCGGCACGCCAAGCGGCATCTGACTGCCGGATGAGATCGCCCGAGGGAGCGGGCGGCGGATGGTCGAGTCGTGGGCCGACCCGCTGCGCGACTGTGACCGCCGGGGCATGGAGCCCGCACCCTCGCGGTCTGCAACGGAGTCCCGGGCTTCCGAGGGTTCCAGGCCGAGGTCGTGTCCGCCACTCGCGGACAAAGGTGCTGGTTCGCAAAACGGCGCGGCCTGGCTCACGCACCGGGCTGCGCCACCGGCTGCGCACCCATCCCGCGGACAAGGGCATGCGCCGCAGCATGGGCGAGCGAGATTTCATCGCGCTGATCGACGGCGCTCACCAACTCGTCAAGGCGCCGATCGTGCTGGTGTGGGACCGGCTGAACGCCCATGTCTCCCGCGCGATGCGGGACTTGATCGCTGAGCGTGAGTGGCTGACAGTGTTCCTGCTGCCCCCTGCTCGCCCGACCTCAACCCGGTCGAGGGCGTGTGGGCGCACGTCAAACAGAGTCTGGCCAACCTCGCCGCCGTCGCCCTCGACCGCCTGGAGACGCTCGTCCGCAACCGGCTCAAACGTCTCCAGTACCGGCCCGGCACCCTCGATGGCTTCATCGCTGGAACCGGCCTCGACCTCGGCGAACGGACGGCATCACCTTGATCAGCCGAAGTCAGTGGCAGCGGGCCGATGGGTGATCTTCAGCAATCGCGTGGCTCGCCGGGACGGACCGATGGACTGAGGTCCGGTGTAAGGAGCCGGAGAACCTGCCCCGCCTCTTTGGGGGCGTCGCCGAGCGCATGAGTCTGCTCGTGCCCGGCGACGCCCGACGTTTGCGGCGATCAGGCCGATTCGGAGCGGGTCGAGGTGATCACGACGGATGTGTAGGGCATGGTGGCGTGGCCGCCGAGCTTGTCGATCGCGGTCCCGGCGCTGTCCAGGACCTCGGCCATTTTGTCTGCGGGGAGTTGGGTGAGGCCGCCGAAGGTGGGGAGCTGGTCGAGCCACTCTTCTCGAGAGTAGGTGCGTTCCCAGGCGAAGCGCCATTGTTCGGGCTCGCTGAAGCTGCCGGCCTGCCGGATCCCGTCGGCGATCTTCGCGAACAGCGGCTGGTATGCGTCCACGGCCGATCCTCTCAGTGGGCGTTAAGTCCGTTTCTGGTAGCGGCCTCGTCCGGGTTGGGTGAGGAAGCCTTGGCGGACGAGGCGTCCGAGGCGGCTGCGGGTGAC